>CAYNLM010000053.1:0-23612 GCA_964398045.1 uncultured Nitrospira sp.
CGAAGCGACGGCCAACAACCTCAACTACGTGAAGCTGGACGGCAACATCGGCTGCATGGTCAACGGCGCGGGCCTTGCCATGGCAACGATGGATGTCATCAAGTTGGCGGGCAGCGAGCCGGCGAACTTCCTGGACGTGGGCGGCGGGGCGACGAAAGAGACGGTCGCCGCCGGCTTCCGGATCTTGCTGAAAGATCCGAACGTCAAAGGCATCTTTATCAACATTTTCGGCGGGATTGTTCGTTGTGAGCGGATTGCGCATGGGGTGATCGAAGCAGCCAAGGAAGTGAAGATCTCGGTGCCGTTGGTCGTGCGCCTGCAAGGCACGAATGCGGAAGAAGGCCGCAAGTTGTTGGCGGAGTCCGGCTTGAAGCTCGAAGTAGCGAACGATTTGTGGGAGGCGGCGCAAAAGATTGTGAAGTTGACGGGCAAAGCGGCCTGAGGAGGCGGGTCCTGTCGCCGAGCAGCCCAAGCGTGCTCGCTACACCCATCCCCCTGTGGGTCCCTTCCGCTGCGCGCGCTTGGGCGCCCACTCGGCGCCACCCGCCAGAAAATCCGTGCCGCTTTGGGAGAGGAAAAGAGAAGAGAAAAGAAGAGTAAGAAAAGAGGTTCATCGTGAGCATTCTTGTCAATAAGGACACGCGGGTGGTGGTGCAGGGGATTACGGGGAAGGAAGGTTCCTTCCATGCGACGCAGTGCAAGGCTTATGGCACCAAGATGGTCGCGGGGGTCACGCCGGGCAAGGCCGGGCAGGAAGTCGAAGGCATTCCGGTGTTCAACACCGTGGCCGATGCGGTGAAGAAGACCGAGTGCGATACGTCTTTGATCTTTGTCCCGCCGCCCTTCTGCGCCGACGCAATTCTGGAAGCGGCCGATGCCGGCGTGAAGCTGATCATCTGCATCACCGAAGGCATCCCTGTCAACGACATGGTGAAGGTGAAGCGGGCGCTGCGCGGCCGTGACGTACGATTGATCGGCCCCAACTGTCCCGGCATCATCACGGTGGATGAAGCGAAGATCGGCATCATGCCCGGCTTTATCCACAAGAAAGGCATCGTCGGGGTGGTTTCTCGCAGCGGCACCCTCACCTACGAAGCCGTGCATCAACTCTCCACTCTCGGCCTGGGCGAAACGACCTGTGTAGGCATCGGCGGCGATCCGGTCAATGGCACCGGCTTTGTCGACGTGCTGCCCTTATTCGAGAAGGACCCGGAGACCCAAGCCATCGTGATGATCGGAGAAATCGGCGGAGACGCCGAAGAGAAAGCCGCCGAGTACATCAGGAAGCACGTCAAGAAGCCGGTCATCAGCTTCATCGCCGGTATCACCGCGCCTCCCGGACGCCGGATGGGTCACGCCGGCGCGATCATCTCCGGTGGCAAAGGGACGGCGACGGAAAAAATGAAGGCCCTTGAAGCGGCCGGCGTCAAAGTGGTGAAGAATCCGGCCGAGATCGGCAACGCGGTGAAGAAGGCGCTCGGCCGCTGACGCGCGTTTCTATTCACTAGATCAGGGGGCGTTGGGCACGGTCCAGCACCCCCGTCTTATTTTTCAACTCATCCGAGCCCAGGGGAAGGCCTCGCCCGACTTACCGCGCCAGTCGAAGCAACCGCATGAGCTCGTCGGCCCATAGCCAGGGCGATCCTTCGTTTTCATGTTTACAATACACATAGCAGTCCTGCCCGTTGCGAGACGCATGCTCAAGCCCCAGGCGACGCCATGATCGCGCAAGAGCTGTTCGACCGGTTCCGCATGCCAGCTGTCATGACGGAATTCCATGGCCCAGCGATACGCGGTCGGGAGCGCGCCGAGGAAGGCTGCGAGCCTTTCGTCGTCCCGCTTGAAATTCGGGGGCAACTGAAGAAGAACCGGACCCAGTTTGCCTGCTTTGTGAAGAGGGGTGAGCCGGTCAAGCATGGCCTTCAACGTCGGCAGACCTTCAGGCTTGAGCCGCCGGACGTGGGTAATCTCGCGATGCGCCTTAGGAGCGTAGATAAAGTCGGGCGGCGTTTCATTGATCCAATTCCTGACGGCGTTGTCGGTCGGCAGGCGATACCAGATGCCGTCCAATTCGACGGTGGGATATCTCGTGGCGTAGTACCGGAGAAAGCCGGCCGCCTTGATGTCGGGCGGGTAGAATCGTGTGGGTCCTTGCCAGGCTTTATAGGAATAGCCTGAGAGGCCGATAGAGATCCGAGCCATAGCGCCGCCGGCTGGTGCAATGTGTTGATCGATTATACCGAAATGCCCCAGAGCTGTTTGGCGAGCAGGCCGATCGTGTAGCTGACGCTGACGGCGACCGTGATGATGAGGAGGTTGAGGACGATGCGGCGCTTGACGTCCATGCCGGAGAGAAATGAGAGGATGGCCGAAACGACAATGACCATCAGTCCGGCTGTGAGGATGGACAACATCGCGTCGTTGGCGCCGATCAAGACCGGTAAGACCGGCACCACGGCTCCGGTGAGATAGGCGGATCCGACGACGAAGGCGGAGGAGAGGGGCTGCTCCCCCATCGGAGCGCTGTCGGACTCCTCGCCCAAGAAAATCTTCCTCGCCACCTCGGTGGATTTCACTTCCTTCTCCGAATTCAGCGCCAGGAAGGCGCCGGCTCCCATGGACAGCGCGCCGGCGACGGCGGTGGTCGAGGCCGCGATCAGCACCATGGTGGCGCTGCCGAAGGCGCCGAAAAATCCGCTGACGGCGCCGAGAATCTCGACGAGTCCATCGTTGAGGCCGAGAAAGATATTGCGGATCTTCTCCGCGTTGATCTTGCGCCGGGTGAGCGCCGTCACAAGCACGTCTTCGTGCTTGAACTCATCCATGAGAATGCCGCGCAAGGCTTCGCCGAGCGGCTGGTGCTGATATTCCCTCCAGAGCGCGAGATACTTGCGGACGCCATGCACTTCGATCGCCTCCAACACCAGATGGATGCCGGTGGTGCCGAAGAGCCGGCAGGCCAGCAGCATCACGTGTAATTTGAGCCGCCTTCCGCCATCAAGCCGATCCAGCTTCTGCCCGAAAAACTTCTGCCAGAACGCCAAATGCTGGGTTTCGACTGTGATGAGCTCACCGAGCGTCGCTTTCGACTCGTCGTCACCGGAAATGCCATGCAGGGCTTTGTACAACGAGAGGTCAAACAGCTCGTCCAGAATCAAGGCGCGGGCTAAGGAGGGCTCGTACTGGTAAGAAGTGGTCATCGGATCCTATTCGTGGAAGGACTGGAAGGACTCGCGGTCGATGATACTCCGATGAATCGTCGGCCTCAAGCCAACGAAGCTGCGCAGCAGGCTTTGCCTGAGCCAGCGGATCACCGGCCGGGGAGAGAGGCAGCATGAAGAGGAAAGTTACGCCGCCGGCGGCGCTGATTGCGGAAGGCTCGTGGGAAGCGCCAATTCATAGTCGAACCCTTGCCGATGCACCGCGATGCGGCCACTACGGCTCAGTTCGTCGATGACTTGGAACACGCAGTTCCAACTCAAATCGGGGACGGCGGTGACCAGGCCTTCCATCGTCATCGTGCGATGCCGGCGCAGGGCGTCGAGAATCAGCTGTTCGTGCCGTCCGTTACGGTGAACCATGGCGGTTTCTCCTTGTCTATCTGTCGATGGCAGCTTGTGGTGATCGGGAAGGAACCTCGCCTAGGCGGGGCGAACAGCGCACGGCCACGACCCGCATGATCCCAAGCACCAGCAGGATCGCGCCGAGCACGGCCAGTTCAGGCCAGTGGCCACCCTTGAACCATTGCGAGATCACTTCGGTCATCATCACAACCAGGATCGTATCCACGATGAATGTCACCTTGACCCGGCCTTCTGAAAAATAGGCCAATGTCGTCCTGAATACCTCCACGACCGCCAGCAGCATGAGCGTTTCCACCAAGATGTGCCGCAGCGCCACCTCGACCGGCGCAGACCATAAGAGCCGCACATCCAGTAACGTTCGGACGACCCCGCCCGTCAAAGTCAACAGGATGGTCACGATCAGGAGACTGAGGACGATCCGGATGCCTATCATCCAGATCCTCGTCACATCGACGGCCGCAAGGTCACGAACCGTTTGCTCCAGCTTCGACAACTCCGGCCTCAGCCGGTGAATCGCATTGGCAGCCGCTCCGGCCTCGCTCACGTTACTCGTCTCCTTTCATCACCAGGCGGATATCCCGCACCAGCGAGGCAAAGAACAGCACCACCAATGCGGTCAGGCCCAGAAACAATCCGGTCACGAACGCTTCTTGAAGCAAATGGGGCATATCCTGATGTCCTCGTTCGTTAAAATTCGTCGATGGAAACGGGGCGGAGCAGGTCGCGCACCGACACGACCCCCACGATTTGTCCAGCTCTCGTCACCGCAAGATGCCGCGCGCGATGTTCCTCCATCAAGTCGGCTGCTTCGGTGATCGGGCGGTGTTCCTCGATCCCGATCACCGGCGAACTCATCACCTGATCCACCGGCACGAAGGACGGCACGCGGTCGCCAGCTACGATCTTCCGGACAATGTCGGTCTCCGTGACGATTCCGACAATCCGGTTCTCGCGCTGGATAAAGACGCTGCCGATCTGATGGGCTCGCATCAGTTTGGCGGCATCGATGGCCGACGTGCCGGCTTCGAGCGTCACCAGCTTGGGGGTCATCAGTTGTCGAATTGCAATCATTGTCTCCTCCTTGCGCGGCTAACCAGACGTCAATAGGTCACAAGCTGAATGGCAACGGGGCTGCTCGTACCGTCAGCGTGGCGGCAGCGAAACAGCGGGTACAATACCCGATGTCGCATGCCGAGCAATGTGCGAATGGCGTACAACAAGGTGAATAGGAAGAGGCCCAGCAGAACTGTTGCGATCATGGTGTGTGCTCCTGCTCTGAACTCTCGCCATTATTTTATGGTGGAATCATAGGCCGGGCGCATGACAGCTCGGTCACGAAGGGGTAAACGGTGTGTTAATTTGCCGGCTGGCTAAAAAAGCAGGCAAGGACAGGAGTTAGACGAATCCACACGACGATTCTTTGAGGTCTGGATGCGAAAGGCAAAAACTCCACCCACGAGCGGGGCTCGTATGACGGCTTCGGGGACTGAAGAATCGGCCGGATCAGCCGAGCATGAAGTAGACGCTCAGGCCGACTGCGGCGAGAAAAGCGACGCCGAACATCACCTTCTCATGTCCGCAGAGTCCTTCTTGCGCCTTGCAGGCCGCGAAGGAGCACATGACTGACATGGTATGTCCTCCTTTCCAAAGAGAAAGGCGCCTCGTGAAGCGTATCACGCGTGCATCAACCTACGGTCACAGAAACGATACGCCGGTCGCGAGGATCAGTCAACAATGGGCAGGGAGAGGCCCGGCGGACTGGGCTTGTTCACTCTATGTGGAAATCGCCTGTCTGGTTTCATCCAAATGCTTCTGCAGGTACGTCATGAAGGGGGTGCCGCCTGTTCCCACGGTCGTCGGATTGGTCGCGTGCGCCTGGTGCTGGCGATGAATGTAGCTGTCCGCATAGCCGATGTGAATCTCGCGAAACTGCGCCAGAAGATCGACACAGGCGCAGTACGCAGTCCAGAGATCGGGATGGCCGACTCTGCGCTCACGGATATAGCCGGAGAGCAACGGTCGGCCGAGATCGTCGGTCGATTTCTCCAAGGCCTGCAGAAACGCGCGGTGGCGGGGCGGCATGTAATCCCGCATTTCGTAGAGATAGACGGTCAATGGATCGGGAGCATGACTAATACCGAGTCCCGCGTCGAGGCAGGGCACAATAGAACTTTGCGCGCCTGTCTCGCCGCGAAATTGCTGCGGTTGCCCGGCATATGCTGCGACGCCCTGGTAGAGCAGTCCATTTGGCAGCGACGGGTTGTTCTTCCAGCCATGGATATAGGGTCGGACGCGGTTGTAGTAGACATAGGGATCACAGCGTTCTTTCATGCGAAGCAGTGTGTCCCGCATGGCGCTCTGGGCCGCCGCCAACGATCTGAGCCCAAGCAGGACCTCATCCTCCTTGTTCTCGGCTGCCCCGTTGAGTGCTCGTAGCAGTCCCGCCAGGCCGGGCCCCGCTTGCCGTTCAATCTGGATGTGGACCACGACGAACCATTCCTCATCAAGTCCCCCCAGAAAATTTTGCAGAAGCACGATATTGCCGAGCTGAATGGGCTTGGTCCGATCGAGCCGGCGCCAATTGTCGAGCGCGTAGGAGGCATAGGAGAGCACCGGCGGCCGCCCGAGCGGCTGAGCGACTTCATACCAGGGCTTTGCCAACTGGGGCGGCAACGTATCAGCCGGTTGCTCGGGCACTTCCCAGACATAGGCGTGGCCGGCGAATGAAAGAATCCGCATTGCGGCTCGATAATCCTCATCCCGCCGGGTATTTGGAATGGACGGGAGCAGCGCGCGCTGCTCGTCGATGAACCGCCGGACCATCCGAGCGCTGAGCAACTTCGGCAGCTCGCGTCCCAGATGATTCAGCGTGTCGCAGTCCGGCAGGTTCTCACAAGGGTCTTGAGGAAGGAATCCCTGATCGGGGGAGATCTCATAATCAGAGAGCGACAGCGGATGGAATGTGGTCGATCTCACAGGAGCCTCCGGTGTCAACAACCTCGGCGCTTGTCTTCACTCTACCACTCCTCCATTAGATTTCAATCGAGTCTCATCTGGTTGTTCCTTATGACATGAGGGATCAATGGTGCTACGATCACCGTGGCTGATGCCCATCAGGGCTCAAGCTTATCGCGCGCGCATGTAACTGTGGACAAAGAAACCTTCAAGCAATTGGCCAACAATCCCAAGCTCATATCTGGCATCCATAACTACTGCGATCGATGGTGCGAGCGCTGTCCCCAAACGGCTCGCTGCGCCGTGTATGCGATCGAAGCACAGCAGGGCAATGGCGAAGAGCGCGATCCCGGCAACCAGAAGTTTTGGCAAAAGCTTCGCGAAACACTCAGCGTGGCGATGGAGCTATTGAAGGAAGCTGCCGAGCAGCACGGCATTGACCCTGGCTCACTCAGTGATGAGTCCGCTATAGCAGGGCAACCCACTGAGGACGAAGAGGAGATGGAGATGGCCGCGAAGGCCTATGCCCGCCAAGCCGGCGACTTACTCGATGTATTACGGATACAGATCGAAGGGGAGGATGATCTTGGATCTTGGAGCGGAGGCGAAGCGTCGATTGCTCTGGAAAGCCGGCGAGAGGCCAGAGAAGTCATCAACTGGTATCAACACCTGATCTACGTCAAGCTCCGGCGCGCATCTCACTCTCGCATGGAGGAGCCGGACGAGAGCGCCGATATCTTCGACGACTCGATGCTCTCGGCGAAGGTCGCGTTGGTTTGCATCGACCGCTCGCTCGCGGCATGGGCTCAGCTGCGCAAGCTTCTTCACTCCCACGGAGACGAGATCTTCGACATTCTCGTGCACCTCGATCGGCTGCGGCGAAGCGTGGAAACTGCCTTCCCTTCTGCGAGGGCCTGTCTCCGCCCAGGCTTTGAAGACATAGATCTGAGCATCCGTGGCGCCGTCTGATTGCCGAAGACGTCACAATTGTGTACACTCTCCAAAAAGGAGTCGCTGTCCATGACTAAAACATTGTCTCTGAAAGAAGCCAGAAGCCAGTTTTCAACGATCGTGGGAAGAGTTGGGCGGCTTTCCGAGCGAGTCATCGTGACGAAGAACGGGACACCCAAGGCTGTGGTGATGAGCGCCGACGAATTCGAAAGCTGGGTGGAGACACTGGAGTTTCTGTCGAACCCCAAAGCAGTCAAAGCGCTGAAGCAGGGGCTCAAAGAAGCGAAGGCACGGAAGTTTGTCTCGTTCAAGGATGCGTTTGGTGAGAATCAGTGAGACAGATCCGTCTCACGCCCCAAGCCATCAAAGATAGCAAGGCATTCGACGAAGCCACCAGAGAGCGAATCAAAGAAGCGCTCCGCCACCTCGCCGAACACCCCCTCGACGGCAAGTTGCTGAAAGGTGAGTTTCAAAAAGAGAAGGTGTGGTCCTACCGGGTATGGCCCTACCGAATTCTCTACCGGCGTGTCGGCTCCGAATGGCTCGACGTGCTTTCCATTGAGCATCGGAAGGATGTCTATCGGTAGGTTGGCTGAGTCCGGCCTATTCCCGACGGGTTCCCACGTCCCCAATCACGCTGCTCATGACCCGCGTCTACCGCGACGCACTGACCATTCAGAATGTCACTGCTTATCCCGCCCAGGCCTACTTCACTCATCTGCGGTGCTCAAGCCTTTTACCTTTGGCAATCAATGACGGCCTGATCAAATGGATCTTCTCCAAGCACCAAATTCTAGTAGTATCGTGTCGCTGATCCAGCTTGGCTATCGTCCACATCGACAAGCCGCCTTGTGACTTCATTCTGCCAAGACAGTACATATCCCGAATTGCTGGGTCGTACGTTTATTGGTACAGTGGTTCCTAGCCAGCCGAGATTTTCCCATCTTTCCGCCGTCTTCAGCGTCCGGCTATGTTCCCATTTCCCAGCTCGCCAGATACTTCTCCTGCTCCTTCGTCAGCTTGTCGATGTTCACGCCCATGCCGGCGAGCTTGAGCCTGGCGATCTCCTTGTCGATGGCCGAGGGAACCGGGTAGACCTTCTTTTCGAGCATCTTGTAGTTCTTCACAATATATTCCGCGCCGAGCGCCTGATTGGCGAAGCTCATATCCATGACGCTGGAGGGATGGCCTTCCGCTGTAGCGAGGTTGACCAAGCGGCCTTCACCGAGGAGGCTTACACGGTTGCCGTTCTTCAGTGTGAATTGCTCGACGCCGGTACGGATGACTTTTCGTTTCTTGCTCAACTTTTCCAGCGCCGGAATGTCCAGCTCGACGTTGAAGTGGCCGCTGTTGCAGACGATGGCGCCGTCTTTCATCTTTGCGAAGTGTTCGCCGCGAATGACTTTCAAGTTCCCCGTCACCGTCACGAAGAAGTCGCCGATGGGGGCTGCCTGTTCCATCGGCATGACGCGGAATCCGTCCATGACGGCTTCCAAGCCTTTGAGCGAATCGACTTCGGTCACCACCACGTCTGCGCCCATGCCTTTGGCCCGCATGGCGATGCCGCGTCCGCACCACCCATAGCCGGCGACCACGACGACGGAGCCGCAGACCAAGCGATTCGTGGCCCGCACGATACCGTCCATCGTCGACTGCCCGGTACCGTAGCGGTTGTCGAACATGTGCTTGGTGTCTGCGTCGTTCACAGAGATGACCGGGAATTTAAGGACCTTCTTTTCAGCCATGCTGCGCAGGCGAATGACACCGGTCGTGGTTTCTTCGGTGCCGCCGATGACGTTCCGCAGCAGATCTTTCCGCTTGGAGTGCAGGTGCGAGACTACGTCGGCTCCGTCATCCATCGACAAATGCGGCCGATGGGCGATCGCCGATTCAATGTGGCGATAGTAGGTGGCATTATCCTCGCCCTTGATGGCGAACGTCGGGATGCCTTCGTGCTGCACGAGCGCCGCGGCCACGTCGTCCTGCGTGCTGAGCGGGTTGGACGCGCAGAGCCGGACATCGGCCCCCCCGGCTTTCAACGTGATCGCGAGATTTGCCGTTTCAGTGGTGACGTGGAGACAGGCGGTGACCCGCACGCCCTTGAGCGGCTGCTGCCGCTTGAATCGACTCCGGATGAGCCGCAGCACCGGCATGGTGGCCTCGGCCCATTCGATCTTGAGTTTGCCCTGGTCTGCCAGCTTAATGTCTCTCACATCGTAATCCACTGAACCCTCCGATGAAGTGATGAGTGATGGGTGATGCGTGAAGAGTTGTCAGAAAAAAAGGGGACGGGCTCTTTGAATCCGTCCCCCTTTAACCTCAGCCTCAACCTATTTCAGTTACAGGCCTGCGTCTTTCCGCAGCGCTCTGGCCTTATCGGTCTTTTCCCAGGTGAATTCCGGCTCGTTCCGCCCGAAGTGCCCGTAGGCGGCGGTCTTGCGGAAGATCGGCCGGCGGAGCTTGAGGTGCTCGATGATGCCGCGCGGCGTCATCGGAAAATGCTTGCGGACGAGCTTATCGAGATTATCGACCGACACTTTTTCGGTATTTTTGGTATCGACGAGCACGGACACCGGATCGGCCACGCCGATGGCATAGGCCAACTGCACTTCGCATTTGTCGGCCAAGCCGGCTGCGACGATATTCTTCGCGATGTAGCGGGCCATGTACGACGCCGAGCGGTCCACCTTCGTCGGATCCTTGCCGGAGAACGCCCCGCCCCCGTGGCTGCCGTGGCCGCCGTACGTATCGACGATGATCTTTCGGCCGGTCAACCCGGTATCGCCCATCGGACCGCCGACCACGAAGCGGCCGGTCGGGTTGATGTGGTGTTTCACGCTGGTCGGATCGTACAGTCCCTTCGGCATGACCGGCTTGATGACTTTCTCCATGATGTCGCGCTCGATCTGCTTGTTGGTGACGTCGGGGCTGTGTTGCGTCGAGACGACGATGGTGTCCACGCGGACGGGCTTGCCGTTCTTATATTCGACCGTCACCTGAGATTTGCCGTCCGGGCGCACCCAGTTGAGGATTTTCTTTTTTCGCGCTTCGGCCAAGCGGCGAGTCAGCCGGTGAGCGAGCACGATCGGCATCGGCATCAGTTCGGCCGTTTCGTTGGAGGCATAGCCGAACATGAGGCCTTGGTCGCCGGCGCCGCCCGAGTCAACGCCCATGGCGATATCGCTGGACTGTTGATGAATGGCCGTCAGGACCGAGCAGGTATGGTAATCGAACCCCCACGACGCGTCGGTATAGCCGACGTCCTTAATCACGTCGCGAATGATATCGGGGATTTCAACGTAGGCCTTGGTGGAAATTTCACCGGCCACGAACGCAATGCCCGTGGTCAGGATGGTCTCGCAGGCGACGCGGGAAAACTTGTCCTTGGCGATAATGGCATCCAGAATGCCGTCCGAAATCTGGTCGGCGATCTTGTCGGGATGGCCCTCGGTGACGGATTCAGATGTGAACAAGTAATTATTTCTCATGCGCTCCCTCTAGTTCTGGTTATCGATCGCCGTTTGGGGAATCGGACGACGGGTTAGAGACAGAATGGGAACGGATTCTAGCGGAGTTGCGCAGCATTGTCCATTACTCCTCTTGTAGGGGGTTCCGGTCCCGGTTTGCTTGACAGTGGTTTTCAGCCACTTGTAAGATGACCAAATTTTCGCGGCCTTAGAAATTCCCCACAATCCACGACTCACGACAGGACGTAGTAAGTGGAGAGGGCCACTCTCTCGGTGCGGTGTGGAATCTCACCCCATGCTGCTAGAGAATTAGGAAGTAATCCCGCATGAACGGCCAACCAGACGTGCTGCCAGAAGAACCGGCTGTCCGCCCCTCCGCGCCTCGCTTGGGCTGGGAGGAGTTTTCCCGGGAGTTTGTCGAGTTTTTTGCCTCCATCAAGCTGGCCATTTTTCTCTTCTTGTTCCTGGCCATTACCGCGACGGTCGGTACGGTCATCCAACAAGGCGAGCGGCCGGAAGTCTACGTCCAAGAGTACGGAGAAAACGCCTACCGGTGGTTCCTTCGCCTCGGATTTACCGATGTCTATCACGCCTGGTGGTTTACCAGCCTGCTCGGGCTCCTCTGCGTAAATTCTCTCACCTGCTTCTATAAACGGTTCCCTGCCGTCTGGCGGTCGATGCAGCAGGATAAGGTGGGAGTCACGCTGGCCTTCATCAAGAACATGAAGCAGCAGGCCGAGGTCCCCGTCCACAACACCAAGGAATCCGTCGCCCAGCGTCTCCTTGAACATTTTGTGTCCAAAGGCTACCGCGTGCTCGCCAAAAACGAGCCAGGGGAAGTCACCGTCTATGCGACGAAGGGCGTGATGGGACGGGTGGGCGCTCACATGGCGCATCTCAGCGCGACCGTGATTGTATTCGGGGGGCTGCTCGGTACCTATTACGGGTTTCAAGAATTCGGGGTATGTCTCGAAGGTCAGACATATCACATTCCACGCGGCAATTTTGATTTGAAGGTGGACAAGTTCTGGATCGATTATCATGAGAACGGCTCGGTCAAATCGTACAACAGCACGCTGACGGTCTTGGATGGCGGACAGCCGGCGGTGACGAAAACGATCACGGTGAACGATCCGCTCGTCTACAAAGGGATCTGGTTCTATCAGTCCAGTTACGGCGACTCGTGGGATCAAATCGAAATCGCCCGGGTCAACATCAAGGACAAGGCCACGGACAAGGTGTTGAAGACCATCGATCTGGAGTGGCAGAAAGAGCAGACGCTGCCGGATCTCAAATTGAAACTGGCGGTCACGGATTTTGTCGCCGATTTCGCGTTTAACTCGACCGAGAAGAAGGTATTTTCCAAGACGGTCGAGCACGCCAATCCGGCAGTGAAGCTGGCCATTCATGAGCGGGATGCCGTGCAGGCCACGCCTTGGATCTTCCAGCAGTTCCCCGACCTGTTTGAGATCAAGGATTCCAAGTATCAATTTGAACTGGTCGGATACAAACCCAAGAAGTTCACGGGGCTGCAGATTGCGAAAAATCCCGGGATCAACATTGTCTGGACCGGCTGCACCATGATTGTGGTCGGCATTACGCTCTCGTCGTTCATTTATCATCGTCGGCTGTGGGCCAAGATCATTCCAACACAAGACGGCGGCGTGACGGTCCACATCGGCGGAACCACGCACAAGAGCCAGATCGATTTTCAAAAAGAGTTCCGGAGACTGACCGAGAAAATCCAGACCTTCAAGGCGTAAGAGGGGTCATTACTCCGAACGGTTCTTGGAGTATAATGGACAGGCAGTTCGGCTGCGAAGATGATAGATGGAGGACGGTATGATGCGATCACTCTTTCTGTTCGATATGACCTTCTGGCTCTATTTGGCGGCGCTGGGCCTCTACGTGGCGTATCTGTTGGCCCGCCGTCCATCGATGGCGCTGGCGCCGGCGGGACATCCGACCGAGAGTTTCGATGAGCGCGACGGGGTCTGGGCGACGCAGTTGGGGCAAGTGGCGACGCTCGTCACGGTCTTCGGCTGGATGCTGAATACCGCGGCACTTTTTACGCGCGCGTTCGAGCGTATGGAGCACTCGGGCACGTTTGCTCCCTGGTCGAATCAGTTCGAGGCCATGGCGTACGTGTCATGGGCCATCATCCTCGGTTATGTGTTGCTGGAGCTGCGCTACAAGATCAAGGCGATCGGGGCCTTTGTGGTCGGTATCGGCTTCATTGCCATGGGCGCGGCCTCCCTGCTGCCCTACCGGTACCAAACCGCCGAGCCGCTGGTGCCGGCGCTTAATAGTTACTGGATCTATATCCATGTCTCCGTGACGCTCACCAGCTACGCGGCCTTCGCCATGGCAGGCGGACTTGGGCTGATGTATCTCTTCAAGGAACGGGCGGAGCAGCGAGGCAGCCAGTCGCGTTTCTACGCGGCGTTCCCGGATCTCGAGACGATCGACGAGCTGGGCTACAAGGCCATCATGATCGGATTTCCGATGCTCGCCTTCGGGATCATCCTCGGCGCGATGTGGGCCAACTATGCCTGGGGCGGCTATTGGAGCTGGGACCCGAAGGAGACATGGTCGTTGATTGTGTGGCTCATTTACGGCGCCTACATCCACGCCAGAATGACCCGGGGTTGGGAAGGGCGGAAGGCGGCAATCTACGCGGTCTTTGGATTTTTGATGGTCATCTTCTGCTTCTGGGGCGTGAATTTTTTGCTGTCCGGTCTGCACGCGTACGCCTAATGTGTTGTGACCTTCACTAATAGGGGTCACCAATGCCAGATCAAACCACTCCTTCTATGGCAACAGTCCAAGAGCCGCCGAAAGGCGGCTCACGTGTCTTGATTCTTGCCGCGGGCGCCATCGTCCTGGCGATCACGTTTATCATTGTCTGGATGCAGAGCGCCAAATATGAGCCGTTGTCCGTCGGGAAGGTCGCGCCGGATTTCGCGCTGACCGATCTCAACGACAAGCCCATTCGTTTATCGGATTACCGAGGCAAGGTGGTCTTCTTGAATTTTTGGGCGACCTGGTGCGCACCCTGCCGGGAAGAAATGCCGTCGATGGAAGTGCTGTACAAAAATTTCGAGAAAGACGGTCTGGTCATTCTGGCGGTAAGCATTGATCGGGTGACGACGACCAAGGATATTCCACCGTTCGTGAAGGGCATGAATTTGACCTTCCCGGTTCTCATCGATTCCTGGGGGAAGACGGACAAACCCTATAAGAGAATGGGCGTGCCGGAGACCTTCATTATCGATCAGCAGGGCGTCATCCGTGAAATCATCATCGGGCCAAGGGACTGGACGCGGATCGATAATCTCAAGACGCTGACGACGTTGCTCAACGTGACTCCGAAAACCGCACAACCGGCTCAGAGCGTCCCGCCCGCCGATGTTGCAACGAAGGAGCGGTCATGAAGCGGTGGCTCCTCATATGGCTGCTTGTCAGCCTGGGCGTAATTGATTGCCCTGCCGGTGTAGCCCTGTCACAGGCGGAGTCTACGGCCGTCACAGGGACGATGGTTGCCGAACGTGGCGTGGTGAAAGTCGGCGATGTCGCGCCGAACTTCCAGCTGCGAGACCTTGCGGGTAACATGGTGAGCCTGTCTCAGCTCCGCGGCAAAATCGTGCTGCTGAATTTCTGGGCGACCTGGTGCGGGCCCTGCCGTGTGGAAATGCCGGCGATGGAACAGCTCTATCGGACGTTCCCTCGGAAGGAGTTTGAGATTTTGGCTGTGTCCACCGACCCGCAAGGAGCTGTCGTGACCAGGCCGTTCCAGCAGGAGATGGGATTCACGTTTCCGATCCTGCATGACTCCGAGTATCGCGTGGGGCTGACCTATGGAGCGCGGACGCTTCCGATGACGTTCATGGTCGATCGTCAGGGCGTGATCCGGCAGAAGATCTTCGGTGCCCGCGATTGGGACTCACCCGAGGCGCGCGAGCTGATCCAGACGCTCATGAAATCATAGCCATGACCCAATCGATTCCCCAGATATCGTTGATCGCCGCCTTCTCCGCGGGCCTTTTGTCATTTGTCTCGCCCTGCGTGCTGCCCCTCGTCCCATCCTATATTTCCTACATTACCGGCTTGTCCGTTGAGCAGCTCACGGATGCATCCGAACGGGTGAAGTTTAAAAAAGCCATTGTGCTGAACGCGCTCCTCTTCATTGCGGGGTTTTCGTCGGTCTTCATCGCGTTCGGCGCATCGGCCAGCTTGCTTGGTCAAATGCTCATCACCTATCAGGATCATATCCGTCGCATCGGGGGCATCCTGATCATTATCTTTGGGCTCTATCTGCTCGGTGTGCTGAATCTGAATTTCCTGAAAATGGAACATCGCTATCAGTTTCGGAACCGTCCGGCCGGGTATGTCGGATCCTTCCTCATCGGCGTGGCGTTTGCCGCCGGATGGACGCCCTGCGTGGGTCCGGTGTTGGGATCGATTCTGCTGTACGCAAGCACGACGGACTCCCTCATGAACGGGGTCGTGTTGCTCACCTTCTATTCGCTGGGATTGGGCTTGCCGCTGTTTCTCACGGCGTTGGGGGTAGACCGGTTTTTGGCCTATTTCAAGGAAGTGCGGGCCTATCTCTGGGGCGTGTCCACGGTGAGCGGCGTATTGCTGCTCGTCGTCGGGGTGATGATCTATGCGAACTCGCTCACGATGATCACCAGTTTTTTGGAACGGTATGGGATCGGCTGGTACCTCGGCCAGTAGCGGAACGTTGAAAACGGCTGTGTTTTCACCCACCCATCCCTAGCGCGCCGAGACGCGCTTTCCCCAAGCGTCGTTCTCGCCTCGTGCAGTCCCTCAACGTACCGCATGCGGAGAAAGAGCTGTCTTGGCAGCTCGGGGTGGGCGGGTGAGAACTGATACGCCTCGGTCCTGCACTCGCCTGCGGCCTAGCTGGAAGATCGTTTTGAACGTTCCGCAACATCCTCTCCGCATGCACTTCGATTAGTCGGAAAAGAGCTGTAAACCTTCATCGACGAGGCAGTTGGTATTGAGGTGCAGGGGGGTCAGCACCAGGCGCCGAGGCGGCAGGCGGTGAAGGCCTGGCCTAGGGCGTTGGCCGAGGGAAGGCGGAGCGAATCGATCTGAGGGGGTGTCGGAACGTTCGGCCGGTTGGAGGAGGCGGCCGTCGGTCCAAGATCTGAAAACGTAACTGAATCGGATTTTTTCGCGAGGAGTGTTCCTGGCTGGGCTCCGCCGATTTTAGCCAGCAGACTCTTGCCGTCTTTTGAGACTTTGCTGCCGGGATATTTTTCTGCCAATAGGATCAGATTGTCGCGCGCCCAGTCGTCCGCCCCCAATTCATGGTAGCTCAGCGCCAGGAAGTAGAGCGCGTCCGGAGCGACGGGTTTGTCGGGATACAGCTTCATGATCTGTTCGAAGCGGTGCGCGGCGGCCAAATAGGATCCGCGCCGATAGTAGAACTGTCCGACGAACAGATGGGTTTGCGCCAGCCAGTCATGACATTCCTGAATCTTCTGCTGGGCCTGTCCGTCATAGCGGCTGCCGGGAAAATCTCTGCGCATCCGTTCCAACGCCGTGATCGCTTTGTTCAATGGTTCCGGATCGCGGTCGATACTCTTGGCCATCCTAAAGTGAGTTTCGCCGATTCGGAACGCCGCATAGGGAGCCAGCACATGAGTCCGGTGGAGGTCCAGAAAGTGGTTATATTCCACCAAGGCTTCCGCGTACTCTTCTTTTTCAAAGAAGGCTTCGCCCCGCTTCATGATGACGTTGGGGTCGTAGTTTTTTTCAATGGTGTCGCCGAGGAAGATCTGCTCATCGGTTCCGCCGACGGCTTTCTTGGCGGTCGGCTGCTCTTTGGGAGTGCTGGAACAGGCGGACATCAGTGCAAGGCTCGTGGCCAGGCAAACCAGGACCCTTGCCAATTGTGGGAAGGATCTGGGAGATGCCGTGACCGCGCTGGATATGCGTGAAGACCACATAGGGGAAATTGATAGCAAGAATGCGGTCTAAAAGCAACCTTGAGAAGAGTTCGGTTGACCCGCCTTCCGCTGCTCCCTATAATCGCCGCGCACGATTGACGTATGATTCACTCCCTTCACGGAGAAGCCGCTGGCACGACTGATGAGACGCAGCAGGATTATCGGAACAGGCAGCTATCTTCCCGGCCGGATTGTTTCTAATGAAGAAGTGGCTCGTCCTCTCGGCATCGCTCCGGAGCGGATTGAGCGCCTTACCGGCATCTGCGAACGCCGCTGGGCCGCCCCTCATGAAGCCCCTTCCGATATGGCCATTGTAGCGGGACAACGGGCGCTCGAAGCGGCCGGCTGTGACGCCTCATCAATTGATGCGATCATGGTCTCGACCACCTCCCCGGACATGGCGTTTCCCTCGACGGCCTGCTACGTCCAGCGGGGGCTGGGATGCAAAGGGATCGGGGCGTTCGATGTCTCCGCCTCCTGCTCAGGCTTTCTCTACGCGCTGTCCATGGCCGACGCGATGATTCACAGCGGTCAGGTCACAACGTGTCTCGTGCTGGCCTCGGAAGTGAAATCCAGGTTTCTGGATCACAAGGATGAAGCGACGGCGATGCTGTTTGGAGACGGTTCAGGAGCTGTGGTGCTGCGGGGCGATGAGGACGACCATCCTGAGCCGCGCGGAATTCTTGGGGTTCGATTGTACGCGGACGGGTCACAACATGGACTGATTCGTATGCCGGCCGGCGGCTCCCGAACGCCAACGTCGTCCGAGACTCTCGCGAAGGGCGACCATGTGCTCCGCATGAATGGCGCGTCTGTCTTCCGCGTGGCGGTTCGGCGGCTTGAACAGGCGGTCCAAGACATTTCGAAGGAGTTCGGGCTGCGCTTGGACGATATGAAGCGGGTGGTGCTCCACCAAGCCAACGGGCGAATCCTCTCTCACGTCGCAGATCGTCTTGGGGTCCCACAGGAAAAGCTCTCGTCGGTGCTTGCCCGCTATGGCAATACGTCGTCCGCGTCGCTTCCGATTGCGTTGGATGCGGCGGCGCGGGAAGGAACCATCGCGACAGGGGATCTTGTTTTGTTGGGCAGCTTCGGCGGTGGCCTGACCTGGGCGACGGGTCTTGTACGGTGGTAGCACTTTCTCACAAAGCGAATTCATACTCACGTCCTCACGTGTCTACACGGGAAGACGAGGGACACCACACCATCCAGGAGTACCGATCGTGATCTTTGGCTTGATCCCGAAAGAGGAAGCGTTTTTCGACCTGTTCAAGAAGGCGGCGCACAACATGATCGAAGGCAGCCGCCTCCTGAAGGACATGATGGAAGATTTTCGCGATCCGGCGGGCAAGGCCAAGCGGATCAAGGAGGTCGAGCACGTCGGGGACGGGATCACTCACGACATCGCCACGCGCCTGAATCAGACCTTCATTACGCCCATCGACCGGGAGGATATCCATGATCTCGCCAGCGCGTTGGACGACATTCTGGATGTCGTGGAAGCCGTGGCCGACCGGTTTGTGATCTACAAAATCGCCAAGCCGACCGATTCGGCCATTCGCTTGGCGGATATTTTGTATCAAGCATCGGTGGCGGTGGGATGCGGCGTCGATCGCGTCAACCTGTCGCACGCCCAGATCAACGAATGCAGCGTCGAGGTCAATAGTCTGGAGAACGAAGCCGACCGTGTGTCGCGGGACGCGATCTCGGGGCTCTTCGAAAAAGAGACCGATCCCATCGCCGTCATCAAGTGGAAAGAAATCTACGAGACGTTTGAAGCCGGGACCGACCGTTGCGAGGACGTCGCGAACATTCTCGAGCGGATTGTCCTGAAACACAACTAACCGCGCGTAAGGCGTAAGGCGTAAGGCGTAAAGCGTGAAGCGTTAGGCGAAGGGATCTTCTTACTTCAGGCCTTGCGTCTCATGGCTCACGGTTTTGGTATGCTTGATTTGACCGGACTGCTTCTGCTGACCGTGTGCCTGGCCCTCTTATTCGACTTTTCGAACGGCTGGCACGATTGCGCGAACGCCGTGGCGACGGTGGTTTCCACTCGTGTCCTCAGCCCGCTTGCGGCGGTGGTGTTGGCGGGTGTGCTGAATGTGGCCGGCGCGTTTTTTTCAACCGCCGTGGCCAAAATGATCGGCGGCGGCATCGTCTTTCCCGACGCCATCACCAATGCGGTGGTGGCCTCGGCGTTAGCCGGAGCCATCTTGTGGAACCTGTTCACGCTGATCTTAGGTTTACCCACCAGTTCCTCGCATGCTTTGATCGGCGGATTGGTCGGATCGGCCGTCGCGCACGGAGGCTGGACGGTCGTTCAATTCAAGGGATTGCGCGCCATTCTGGAGGCCATGATCCTGTCGCCTCTGTTCGGGTTCGGCGTGGGCTTTCTCGTCATGGTCGTTGTCAGTTGGGCCTTCTTTCGGGTGCCGCGCGGGATTGCGACCAAGGTCTTCAGCCGCCTGCAATTGCTCTCGGCCAGTTTTATGGCCTTTAGCCACGGGGCCAATGATGCCCAAAAGGCCATGGGCATCATCACCCTGGCGCTGGTGGCCTCGGGTCAACTGTCGTCCTCAGAGGTGCCGACGTGGGTCATTGTCGCCTGTGCCCTGGCGATGGGACTGGGGACCATGATTGGAGGCTGGCGCATCATGCGTACCCTTGGGATGCGCATCGTCAAACTGGAACCGGTGCACGGGTTTGCCGCTGAAACCGGCGCGGCCACCGTGCTGTTGGTCACCGCACATTTCGGATTGCCCGTCAGCACGACCCACACCATTACATCGTCGATTCTGGGAGTGGGCGCGACCAGCCGCCTCTCGGCCGTGCGTTGGGGTGTCACGACCAAGATTCTTTCGGCGTGGCTGTTTACGTTTCCGGGAGCCGGCTTGCTGGGTGCGGCGGTCTATGCCCTGCTGGTCTCGTTGATCTGAGCGCTACGGGCTGGATGCCGTATCGGTAAGCGCACGACGAATCGGCTTCCGCTGGGGTGATTCCCCTCGACCCACACTTGTCCTCCGTGTCCTTCCACGATGTGTTTCACAATCGCCAGTCCGAGTCCGGTTCCGCCCAGTTCTCGTGAGCGCGCCTTATCCACGCGGTAGAACCGTTCGAAGACGCGTGGGCGGTCCTGCTCGGGAATGCCGATGCCGGTGTCCGTGACGCTGAGTTCAAGCTGCTGGGGAGTGCTGTGGGCCGCGACGGTGATCGTGCCTTGTTCGGGTGTGTACTTGACGGCGTTGTCCAGAAGATTGGTGAGGACTTGCACCAACCGGTCTTCATCTCCCGCCAAAGTCGGCAGCTGGTCGTCGATCACCGACACAAGCCGGTGCCCTTTCTTATCCGCGAGGGGTTTGATCATCGAGAGGGTGCGCTCGATCACATTGCGGATGTCGATGGGGTCCTGTTTGAAGGAGACGCGGCCCGATTCGATCTTGGAGAGTTCCAGCAGGTCTTCGATGATCAAATTGAGTCGATCGCTTTGCGTGAGGATAATGCCGAGGAATTTGGTGGAGACTTCCGGATCGTCCTTGGCCCCGTCCAAGAGGGCCTCCACGTAGCCTTTGATGGACGTCAAAGGCGTCCGCAGTTCGTGCGAGACGTTCGCCACAAAGTCCTTGCGGATTTTTTCGAGGCGGCGCAATTCCGTGATGTCGTGAAACACTAGAACGGCGCAGGCCTCGTTTTCCCGCTCGCCGCCGGCCACCGAGGCTTGAACGTGCAGGCAGCGGCCCGTGGGAGTCAGGACGATTTCATCTTCCTGGTTGGTCCGCGTGCTCAAAATCGCGGACACCAATTCGTTCAACTGCTGATGGCGAAACACGTCGGCGCAGGGACGTCCTCGCGCCTCTGCGCGAGTGATCCCCAACATGCGCTCCAACGCCGGATTGACTTGCAACACATGGCCGCGATAGTCGAGGACGAGAACGCCTTCGACCATGGACGTCAGCATGGCGAGGAGTTGGGCGCGATCCTCCGACAGCTCGGCAATCTTGGCATGCAGTTGATCCGCCATGTGATTCAAGGTGGCGGCGAGGAGACCCACTTCGTCCTGGGAGCTGGTCTTGATGGGAACGTGCTGGCTGCCGGCCGCCAGGCGTTGTACAGCTACGGCTATGTCGGAGAGAGGCCGCGTGATGCTGCGAGTCAGCCAGATACTCAGCGACACCGCCAGGAAGAAGGCCGCGCCGAGCGCCAGGATGAGATTCTGTTGGAGTTTGGCGATCTCCCTGTCGAGAATCACCAGCGGAAGGCCTACGCGCACGAAGACGGGGGGAGTGTCTTGTCGCCGGCTCATCACAATGGCGCGATACATCGTGCGCTCGCCGGTCGTGTGGCTGGCGCGAATGTCCTGGCCTTGTCCGGTGGCCAAGGCTTGCTGGATTTCAGGCCTGGACAAGTGATTTTCGACCGTAGACAAATCGGCCTCCCGCACGGCGCTATCCGCCAGGACCGTTCCATCTGCGGCCACGACCGTCACCCGCGCAGAGGCGCGGGAACTCAGTTCATGGACCATCGGTTGGAGTTGGGATTGTGGAGGTAGTTGGGACGATGAGTGAAAGAGAGGCTGCAACCCGTATTCCACCAGCCTGGTTCTGGCTTCGAGCACTTCGCTGAGTTGCGCAATTTCCTGTTGTTCGAGGGATCGGACTGCCAGTATCCCGGCGATGAGGAGGCCGCAGGCCACCGCGAAGAGGGTGGCCAGCGTGACTTTCCATCGGATCGACCACGTCATAGAGCAGTGATGCGTGATGTGTGATGCGCGATGCGGAGGAGCGAGTGCGTTGTCCAAAATCCGTGACTCGTCACTGAATCACCCATCACCGATCGCGTCTTTGAGTTTATAGCCCAACGACTTTACGGATACGATGGCGTCTTCCAGCAAAGGGAGTTTTTGCTTCAAGCGGCGAATATGCACATCCACCGTTCTCGTCGTCCCGTAGTAATCGTAGCCCCACACGGCGTTGAGCAAGACATCGCGCGTGAGGACGCGGCCCGGGTGCTTCAGCAGATGCTCCAGGAGGCCGAATTCTTTCGCCGTGAGGACGATTTCCTGTTTGCCCAAACGGACCTCGTGGCGAGCGGGATCCATGGTGAGGGGACCGTATCGATAATGGCTCGATCCGCCGGTGGGAGTCCGCTCCAGCCGTCGGAGAAGAGCTTTGATGCGGGCGACCAATGTCTTGGGGCTGAAGGGCTTGGTCACATAATCGTCGGCTCCAAGTTCGAGGCCGATGATCGTGTCCGATTCTTCCGCCTTGGCGGTCAGCATGATGATCGGCAGCATGGCGGTGTCGGGGTTGGATCGGACGCGTTTGCAGACTTCAAGTCCATCCAGTTCAGGCAACATCAAATCCAGCACGATCAGATCCGGTTTTTCCGCCTTGACCTGCGCGAGCCCCTCCGGGCCTGTCATCGCCGTAACCGCGCGAAACCCTTCTTTCTCCAAATAGAGTCTGACGAGCTGGAGGATATCTTTCTCGTCCTCGACGATCAGGATTTTTTTATGGCTGGAGACCGGCATGGATGGCGCACAGCGTACGGAGGAGGGGACATCCTGTCAAGCCAACGCCGGCCCGCCTGTAGATAGCAAGTTTAACTTGTCCGGTTGTTGTAGCCCATGATCTGTCCGGTTTTCTCCTGTCGAATGTTTCAGCCGCGTGCGCGAATTTCTATTGTCCTTGGCCACGACCCGGCGAAACGTGTGTTCCGTGATTCCAAGCATCTCCGCCGCCTCGACCATCGTGAGCTCCCACCGTTGTCACCGCTCATACACCGCATCTGTCTCACCTCCTGCAGGACGGTCGCCCGTGTCATAGTGGCCCTCCTTGAGGGGCCACCCTAAACCGGACAGATGATGTGCTATCTACACATGTTATAACTGTTTCTTGACAATGGAAGAATTCTAGAATAGTATTCCATCATCCCGATATGAGATTCATGGATACCCATGCATCCAGCCCGGATTTGTTTGATTCGATTTGGGACATGCTGGAAACCGTGTGGATGCGTACGGTCCAAGCTGTGCCAAGCTCAAAACCAGTACTGATCACCAGCGATCATGGTTATGTATTTCTTGGTCAGGCGTTGAGCGAACCCCGACTCCAGGGTGTGGATAAGCCCCTCGACGGAAAACGGTTCAGGTTTTTTAAACAACATGAAACGCTACCTGAGAAAAGGCCGGGGCTATGGGTTGATCCGGCACGCAGACTGGCTGTGCTGGCTGGGCGGGTTCATAACCGGCCGCAAGCGCCGTCACCGAGTCAATCGCTGTACCGACATGGTGGTCTCAGTGTGATGGAGATGCTCACGCCCTGGTTGGTGCTTGGGCCAAAGGAGTAACCCGATGAAACAGAAAATCGGTACGCAAATAGAAGAAGAGATCATGAAGCTGGCTAAGCGCAAGGCCGCGGAGGAGGGTCGCTCCATCAGCGACCTAATCCAGGATGCCTTGGTCCAATATCTCAGCACCGGTGCCGCGAGCACGAAAGAACGAGAGATGGCATACCAGTCATTTTGTGAGCGACCGCACAAGCTCAAGCCTGCGCAGTTCCGGCAAGTGCTCGAAGAAGATGTGTGGGATCGATGAATCACGCTGATATTCCCAGCGGCAGCCTGTGCGACGTTTATACGAACGTACTGCTCTACGCCGAGCAAGGGGTAGACACGCAAGA
>CAYNLM010000054.1:0-23280 GCA_964398045.1 uncultured Nitrospira sp.
CTTCTGCTCAGTCAACAGGCCGCCTTTGATATATTCTCCAATCCGCCCAGTTTCATCAATGAACACGCTCACAGGGAGACCGAACACCCCGTACTGATTGGCCACCCGGTTGTCCTGATCCAGAAGCACGAGAAACGTATGGCCATGCTCACGAATGTGCTCCACAACTTTGCGAGTGTCCTCGAGCTCATTAATAGCCAACACCACAAGACCATCACCCCACAGCCGGTTATAGGCGGCTTGCATCGCCGGCATTTCAGTTGTGCATGGCTTACACCAAGTCGCCCAGAAGTTCACCAGCACGATCTTGCCCCGAAAGTCCTTCAGGGTGTGCGTCCGGCCGGACAAATCGGAAAGACTGAAATCCGGAGCGATCATTCCGACCACCGGCGGTCGCGCGCCCATACCCCACACGAGGCTCACCATCGAAGCGAGGACAGCCGCAATGAGCACGGTCGCTCCAACGATGACACATCCGTTCAGACTTGTCGTTCTCCCATTCCTGTTCATGTCACCCCTCGCAAAGATCTACCCTATCGGATATCGGCATAGAGGTAGTCTGCCCCGACTGTGAGCCGCTCCAGCCAACGGAGAAACCGCGACACTTCCTCGCCCCGGAAGACGGTGCCGTGCTGCGGCAGCATCGCCTGGATCGTGAGGCCATGTAACTTCCGGACAAAGCCGGCCACTGCCTTGTTCGAACTCATATATCGCTGATGAAACCCCTGCATGGCGGCGACATGCTCCTGCCAATCGTCAATCACCAGGCGGGGCTTTCCATCCTTGTACAAAGCGGCTCCGACATCTCCCGAAAACAGGAACCCACTCACGGTATCGAAGACGACCATGTTCCCGGGCGAGTGAAGAAAGGGAGCCGCGATGCACCGCAACTGCCCACCACTTTTGAGATTGATCGATACCCCTTCGTCCGAAACCGGAATGTAGGACAACTTGCTCGCCATCAGCTGCGCCATGTCATAGTTCATATAGTGGGGCATGAACCGAGTCCACTGAGCCGGGACCACCACCCTCATTTGGACAGAGTTGGTTCGCATCCAATACGGGAGCGACGCGCAGATATCGGGGTCCTGATGGCTGAACAGCAGGTGGGTAATCGCCATGGCTGAGACGACCTGGTTCACTTTCCCCAGCACGGGGAGGTATCGGTCGTAGCCGCCCGGTTCGAGCAGAAACCCTTCCCCTCCATCCACCAGGAGATAGGTATTGCATTCGATCTCCTCTCCTCCTGTGTGTACCCCAACCCAATAAATTTGGTGCTGCGAGTCATCGAAGAGTGGAACAGCCTTGGAATAGTCAACCCCGCTGTTGGTTACACCGAACAACTTGTTTCCTTGCATCATGACGCCTCCACCTTTAAATGGAACCGCACCCTCGACTTGACGTGCTCATTTCGGACTGGACCGGGCAAGGTCCCAGGCTAACCCCAACTTGGACAGGCTATAGATGAGCCACTTCGACGGATCGACGTTGTACCACAGAGGCCCGTTCCGGTAGTCCCGCTGGAAGGCGTGATGGTAGTTGTGATAGCCCTCCCCCAGCGTGATCAGCGACACCCACCAACTGTCCCGGCTCGTATTGGACTGACTGTAGGGCTGGCTTCCCCACAGGTGACAGATGGAATTGATGCAGAACGTGGAGTTCAGCACCAGAAAGACTCGCCCGACGCCGGCCAGCAAGAAGCAGCCCACGCCGCTCATCCAGCCGTCGTAGGCGTATCCCACCAGGAACGGCAACGCCAGGCCAGACAGGACGATGGGGACGTACCACCGATGCTGCCACCGCACCACGCGATCTTCCCGCAGCCAGGGCGCGTATCGTTCGGTCTTGTGCGGATCTTTCGTAAAGACCCAGCCGCAGTGGCTGTACCAGAATCCTCTCGTCGCGTTGTAGGGGTCCTCCGCCTGATCCACCCGCGCATGGTGCCGCGCATGATCGGCGCCCCATTTCAGCGCCGAGTTCTCCAACGCCCAGCCGCCCGCGACCAGAAGCGCGGCCTTGACCCAATCGGGGCATTGGAAGCTGCGATGAGAGATCAATCGGTGGTACCCCACGGTGATGCCCAGTCCGCTGAGGAGATAGAGGATGCCGCCCATGGCCCAGTCCAGCCGGGTATAGCCATGGATGGCGCCGAAGAGCGGCACCCCGATGAGGGCCGTCAACGTCACCAGCGCAAACAGTGCTGCCGTCGGGATATCCAATGTTCTTCGGTCATTCTCTGCGGCAGCATTCAGGTGACGGCTCATAGTTGAACCCTCCTTATCCTTTGGACGGCGCCAGCTCCAGCGCGCTGATCGTCGGTTCATACAGGATCTGAATCGTGTTCCCGTCCGGATCGGCCAGATAGAACGAATAGCTGCCGTCCCGGTGGCGCTTCGGGGGCTTGACGATCCGTACTCCGTGCCGCTCGATCCACGCGAACATCCGATCCACCGCCTGGGGCGTTTCTACGATGAAGCCGAAGTGGTCCATGAACTGGCCATGCGAATCCTTGAAGTCAGCCAACTCAGAACTGGGGATCTGGTGGAGCGCCAGGATGTCGCACCCCGATGTCAGATACTGATGCTCGTGATCTGGCTGCCAACTCACTCTCATCCCGAAGAGATTCTCGTAGAACGCGCGCGAGCGCGAGACATCCGTCACCCGAAGCGCAACATGTCTGATTCCGCGTACAACCGGCAGACTCATGCGCAAAGCCCCAACGCTTGAAGCCGTTCTACGAGGGTCAACGGGCTCGGGGCGATCCCGGCTTCGGTGGCCGCGACCTTCTGGAGTAGATGCGGCCGATCTCCGATGTTCCGAAAGATCCGATCGCGGAGCCGAACCACCAGCGGGTTCCCGGTCTCCCACAACCAGACGTACTCATCCGCGACCCGTTGTAAGCGTTCGATGACCGGCCTCCGCGCCTCCTCGTAAGGAGCCAGCGCTCGTGCCGAAAAATCCTCGCGCCCGAAGCAGGACGCATCCAGGACCTCCGCCAGCGATTTGGCGTCTTCCATCCCCTGGAGCGTTCCCTGCGCCACATGAGGGTGGCAGGCATGGGCGGCATCTCCGATCAAGGCCGCTCCATCCACGACCCACTTGGCTGTGCGCACGCGAACGGGCAACAGTCTGGAGACGTGCTCCCATGAGGTGATTGTCCCCAGCTCATCGGCGATTCTTGGCTCGACGCGAGCGATGTGGTGTTTCACCATCTCAAGTCCCTCTTGCCCCATCGTTGGAATCCTGTCGGCGGGGACCATGTACAGCAAGCAAAGCCGGTGCGGTGAACAGGGGAATACGCCGAGAATCTGTCCTTGTCCCAAAAAATAGCGAACCTGGTCCGGCAGGTCCCCGAATTCCGACCGGCGCTTCACAAGCATGCCGAGAAAGCCGTTGCGGTACCGCTTCACCTGGGACCGGATCCCCAGCGCCCCGCGCACCCATGAGCCGCACCCATCCGCGCCGACCGTCACACAGGCGGAAAACTCGCGCTCCTGCCCCTCTTCCACCGCCTTGACGCCGGCCACCTGCGCGCCCTGTCGCACAAGTCCAGTGATGCGAACGTTCCTGTGGACCCTCACCGTGGGACACGCATCGAGCGATCGCTCGAACAGACGCCGCACCCGATGGGGCAGCGTGATGAGGGCGTACGGCATCGGACATGAGAGCACGCGGTAATCGACCTGACACAGATAACCGCCGCCCATGCGGTCAAAGCGGAACCGTTGAACCCGTGCGACGCTCACTTCCTCCAAGCTCTTGAACAGACCGAGTTCTGCCATGGCCTGGAGGCCGGCCGGCTGAATCATTTCGGGCCGTTGAACCGGCGGCGGCTCGTCCCCCTGAAGAATGCTGACCCGATAGCCTTTCGACGCCAAGCGAAGCGCGAGGCTGAGCCCAGACACACCGGCTCCGACGATCAGCACGTCACTGGAGTAGGCCATCCTCAACCCATCGACGAACGTCCCGCTGCCGGAACGGCGAGCGCCGTTTCTTTCAACAACAGGGGAAGAAACCGGCAATCCTTCGGAAAGGCCGACGAGGATTCTCCGGCTGCTCCGAAGAACGGACAGGAGACGGTTTGGATGGCCGCATGGGCGACGTCTTCGCAGCTGACGCGCGACAGGTGAACATTGTGATACATCGTCAACCGGCCATCACGAAGGTCGTAGAGCAGTGCAAGCGTGTTCTGCCGGCTCTGCTCCTCGATCAGCAGCAACGCCCGAAGCAGCATGAGCCGATCATCCACTTTGGACGCTCCGTCATCCGCAAAAATGACCACACGCGGCCGCAGACGCTCGAGCGCCAGGATCCCCTTCATCAAATCCGTCGTCACCGTGGTGGGAAATCCTGTTCGAAGCCCCGCCAGCTTGAACCGGAACCAGTTGCCGACTTCCTCGTTCCTTGTGATCACCAGAATGCGCCGTCTCGGCCGCCTCGTTGCCGGAGCGGCTCGCGAGCGGTCATCGGTTCCTTCTGTGTGAGCATCGGCCGTTACACGCATGGCAACCTCAGTGGTGAGAATGTCCCTCTTTCCCCTGTGCCGGCGCTTCCGGCTCTGCGGCCTGTGCCGCCGAATCAGGTTTCTCCAGCTCATCGATACGCATCCGCGCATCTTCGACG
The DNA here is from genome assembly GCA_964398045.1 of uncultured Nitrospira sp. Taxonomy (GTDB): domain Bacteria; phylum Nitrospirota; class Nitrospiria; order Nitrospirales; family Nitrospiraceae; genus Nitrospira_D. The sequence continues at coordinate 4,624 of CAYNLM010000054.1, forward strand.
AGCGCCTCATGTTCGGGTCCGGCCAGTTCGATGAATTTCCGGTAATTCTGGACGGCCTTGTCCTTGGTGTGAACCCCGTCGTACAGCACGGCCCGGTTGAAGTAGGCGCGCGGATAGCTGGGATCGAGATCGATCGCCTTCTGCCACATGTCCAGCGCCTCTTGGAACTTCTGCAGCCCGTAATAACAGTTGCCCACGCTGTTGTACCCCACCGGGGATTGTGGGGCCCGCTTCGTCATTTCTTGGTAGAAGCCCAGCGCTTCCTCCAGGCGGTTCTGGTCAAAGTGCAGGTTGCCCAGCCCCTGATACGCGTCCATCAGGTCAGGATCGTGCTGAAGCGCTAAGCGGTACAGCGCCATGGCCTTGTCGGGCCGACCGGCTTCATGATTGATCTTGCCGAGAGCCACGTAGGCGGCCCCGAAGTCCGGCTTCAGACGAATCGCTTGCACATAGGCCTCCGTGGCCGCGCGAATCTTCCCGTTCTTGGCCTCGCTCTGGCCTTTGGCCAGCCACTCTGCGGCTTGCCGGCTTGCGTCTGCAGGCGATGCACTCGCCGGCGCCTCTTGCGCAGAGACCGACCATGCGAACAGGGACACCAGAACCGGGACGAGCACGATCGTCCGGCGAGCGATTCCAACTTTATCCATTGTTCGCCTCCACTCGCCTGGCTCGATTGTTGGTCGGCTCCACGATCAGGAGCCGCCCTTTGGGATCAACAGCGACGCCGGTTGGAAACGCCAAGCTGGCTTTCGCCGCTGGGCCATTGTCACCGGAGAACCCGCGTTGGCCCGACCCGGCGATGGTCGTCACGATCCCGCTCTTGACATCCACCTTCCGTACCCGGTCGTTCCCGGCATCGGCGATGTAGACATTGCCGGCTCCATCGAGCGCCACGCCGGCCGGCTGATTCAGGCAGGCTTCTTTGGCCGCCCCTCCGTCCCCGCAGAATTGGTTGACGCCCTTGCCGGCGACGATCGTCACCTTGCGAGTCGCGAGTTCCACTTTCTTGATGCGATTCAGAAACGAATCGGCTACATAGAGGCTGCCTTTCCCGTCGTAGGTCAATCCCACCGGCGCCACAAAAAGCCCCCGAATCGTCGGAGTGCCGGAGGAGTCCGTCTTGGCTCCGGGTGTCCCCTCGCCCACCACGCTGGAGATGATCCCGGTCTTCTTGTCCACCCGGCGAATGCCGCCGTTCTCAGAATCCGCGATGTACAGATTCCCCTCCTCATCCACGGTCACAGACGTCGGATAAGACAGCAGCGCGCTCAACGCCGGGCCGTTGTCTCCGCCGAGTCCCCGCATCCCCTGTCCGGCCACGGTCGTGATGATCCCGGTCTTGGCATCAACCCGGCGAATCCGGTGGTTGCGCGCATCCGCGATGTAGAGATGGCCTTCCCGATCCACCGTCAATCCCATGGGGAACGCGATGCTCGCCTTCACGGCCGGTCCGCCGTCTCCGCTATAGTCTCGGTTCCCGTTGCCGGCCACGGTGGTAATCGTGCCGCTGGCGGCATCGATTTTCCGCACCCGGTTGTTGGTGGAATCCGAGATATACACGTTGCCGACCGCATCGACCGCAATTCCACGGGGATTGCTGAGACCTGCCGCCGATGCGGCGCCGCCATCGCCCTTAAAGTCCGACGCCCCCGTCCCGGCGACCGTGGTAATGACCGCCTTGGCGCCCTTGGTGTCCGATTTTTCGACCGCCGCCGTCGCCGGAATCCATGCGACCGCCGTCCCAAAACACAAGCCCCACGTTACAAGCACATATGTTGTCCGATTCATAATGGCCTCCCTCAGTTCATAGGCTAGAGGCGCGGGGCTAGGGGCTAGAGGATGCAGGGTGATCCCCGTCTCTTGCCACTCGCCACTCGCCCGTTTTTTTAATGCGCATGCGCGAAACTCACTTTGAATATATTCGCCTCCGTCGGCGTCATCGACGACTGGCCGGCCGGCGTCCGCACGACAACCAGCCGTGGCCCCAACGGCGCGTGGACCAAAATCGTGACTTTCACGGTCGCGATGGTCCCTTCACTGTTCACGACCGGCGAGTCCACTGCGGCAATACCTGTCCCCGGATAAAACCGCACCTCCGAAGCGCCGGTGAGATTGCGCCCCTCCACCGTAAGCGAGAGCACCCATCCTGACGGTCCCCAGGTCGGCGAGATTGATGTGATCTTGGGCACGGCGCTCGCCGCCGCATCCTGCGCGAGCGAGATGCCGAAGTAAAAAGGCCAAAGTAAAAAGGCAAAAGTGGCCACTCGCCAGAGCCACAGCCTCTTCACTTTTTCCTTTTGCCTTTTGCCTTTTGCCTTCATGTCAGTGCGCTCCCTCTTTCTGCGTCACGCTCTCGATCTTGTCGGCGAGTTTCTCCGCGAGGGCGGGATCTATGCCGGCCAAAATATCCAGCTGTTCCTTGGCTCGCTTCACATCGCCCGCTCCTTGATAGAGATAGGCGACCGCCAGGTTGTACCGGGCCTCGGAATGATTCGGGTTCCAGGACAGGACCTTCTGGAACGATTCCATCGCCAGCGCGCTGTAATCGGTCAGGTCCGGCGTGGGCAGATCGGCAAGCCCGACCATGCTCTTGCGTCCATAGGCCAGACCCAAGTTGTAATGGCCCTCGACGTTCCGGGGATCGATCGTCGTGACCTCGCAAAACTGGCGAATCGCCTCGTCGATCTCGCCCTTCTTGTCGGCCAGAACTCCCAAGGCAAATCGGGCCGTCAAGTTCGTGGGGTCGGTCTGAATGGTCGCTCGATACTGCCCGATCGCCATGTCGTCCATTTTGCGTTTCTGGTAGATGAGCCCGAGGCGAACATGCGCCTCCGACAGATCCGGCTGTCGTTTCAGCGTCTCGATAAATTCATGAATCGCCAGCTCGTCGTCTCCCTTCTGGCTGGCTACGATGCCCATCGCCAGATGAGGTTCATGATCTTTGGGGTGCAGTTCGGACGCCTTCGCCAGCATGGGCATGGCATCGTCCCATCGTTCGCGCTCGCCCAACAACAACCCGAGATTGTAGTGGGCTTCGGCGTGATTTGGTTCCAGCCAGACCGCGGCTTCAAACAATTCAATTGCGCGGTCCACTTCTCCACGTTCGCTGGCCAGTACGCCTCGGACGAAAAAGTCGCTCTGCTTCTCAGGATCCGGCTCGGCAGCGATACCAAACCCGACCACCGTCAGCAGCACCAGACTGACGCTCAGACCGATTAGAATTCTCATGGCATCCTTCTTTCTTGGCCAGTTACGGAGGGAAGGGAAGCCCAGGAGGCCGTCCAAGCATACTTCCCCTCCCTCGGAAGAGGTGGCACATTCGCCCCTTCCCATTTAGTAGCCTTCAGCACTCAGCTTTCAGCTCTCAGCACTCGGCCGAATGTTATCGTCTGAGTCAGGAACCGCCCGCTTTGGGCTGATAGCTGACTGCTGATTGCTGATAGCTTGTTCGACGCGGCTTCCCTGCCGGCTGCCTCGCCGCCGGAATTCCTCGCTAATGAGATGAATCACCTGTAACTTCGTCATCCCCCAATGCGGCGCGACCACATACGGTTCAGCCACCTCGCCGGTGAGCCGCTGCACGACGACGTCCGGCGGTGTCCGCTCAAGGAAGTCGCACGCCAACTCGACATATTCGCGCAGCGTGAGCAGCCGGACATCCCCGCAGCAATACTGACGCTCCATCCTGGAACCCTTCGCCACATACAGGTGATGCATTTTAAGCCCCTCTGCTCTGAGCTGGGCGAGACGATCCGCTGTCTCGAGCATCATGGCGTGCGTTTCGCCTGGAAGACCAAGAATGACGTGGGCACATACCTTTAATGCCCGCTCATGAGCTCGCCGCACCGCGTCCACGAATTGTGCGTAGGTGTGGCCGCGGTTAAGCCCGCGCAAGGTCAGGTTGTGGCTGCTTTCGAGGCCTAGCTCCAGCCAGAGGTGTGTCCGTTTGGCATACTCCGCCAAGAGATCCAAGACTGGGTCTGGCACGCAATCAGGGCGGGTGCCGATGGACAGTCCGACGACATCCGGGAAATCGAGCGCGCCGTCGTAAAGCCGACGTAGACGTTCCAGCGGCCCATAGGTGTTCGTATAGGCCTGGAAATAGACGATGAACTTCTCCCCTTGAAGCCTGTCCCGGTAAAAACGCATCCCATCCGCAATCTGTTGTGCGATCGGGGTTCGGGCACCTCGGCTATTGAGGCTAAAGCTTGCATTGCAGCAATAGGTGCATCCACCTTCCCCGCTCGTTCCGTCCCGATTCGGACAGGTGAAGCCCGCATTGATGGCGATCTTGAACACGCGGAACGGAAACTGTTCCCTCAAATAGCTCCCGCCGGAATAGAATGGGACCTTTGGTGATAACGCCACCTGTGCCATATTTATCCTTCTCAGGACTGAGTGCTGAGTGCTGAGGACTGAGCCTCATCCACGGGAGCCTCAGTCTTCAGTCCTTCGTTCCTCAGTCCCGTTCATCGCATTCCACGCAGGAGCTGCCAGGCATACAGGGCGATCAACGTTCCCACGGCCAAGAGATACAGCCCTCCGAACGGGATGAAAAACCAACGCTCGGCCAACGCGAATGCGGCACCCTTTCCGTGGCTCGGCAGGGCAAGCGCCAATGTCAGCCATCCAAACGGATACAACAACCCGAGCGCCGTCCATCCTGTGAGAACCATCCTGAGCCGCACCGTCAGCTCCATGTTCGCGATCACGGTGACCAGCACCAACGTCACCAGCGCCAGGCCATGCGTGTGGGTATGAAACAGATGCAGCCGGGCGAGGGTCTCTTGGGCGATACCTTCTACGATGGTCTGGTCCACGTCGCTCAATCCCGTGAGTTGGTGCGTCTCCGGGTGCGCTTTCGCCGCCTCGGCGGCGGTGGCGAGAATCTGGTTCCGGAACCCGCCTTGCAACGCGCCCGTCAACTCTCCCCAGCCGAACACCGTCAAGCAGGCAAACACCGCCAGCATCGGCGGGGCCTTAACGACCGCACCGGCGTTCATGCGCCGCCCCCTTTGGAGGACACCAACACAGTCTGTAACTGGGCTCCGATCAATTGCTCTTGAAACCCTTGCAGCAGCCCCGTTAAAAACTCGCCCCTCAGCGATCGCAAGGCATCCGCATCTCCCCGCTTCAGCGCGGCGGCCATGCGGTCCAACAACCGGTCCAGAGCCTTGATTTGCTCGGGAGCCCGGAACTTCAGCAGCCGCTCGAACATGTGGGAGAAATAATCGTGCGCCACGGCCAGCACCGCCGCTCGCGTGTCCACCCGCGAGGCGGTATCCTGCATCAGCAGGTCCAGTCGGTCGAGCTTTTCGAGGATCAGCAGGAACGAGAGGGAATAGAGGACCTTCTGCAGAGCCGGAACATCTTTGCGATCAAGCGCGCCCTCGACCTCCGGAGTGAGCGCCGTCTTGTAGGCGGTATCGAGTCGTCCCGCCGTTCGGCGCAGTCCTTCCTCCTGAATGAGGCGTCCGCGGCTGGTGTCCGGAAAATCGTCCCGGATCGAGGCGGCTTTCGCGTACGCCTGATCCGGCTTGCTCCTGTTGATGAGCAACAGGGCGTCATGCATCCGCTCCAATAGGACTGGAACGGGTTGGCTCAGTTCGTGGGCCTGTGCGGGGGGTCCGCTGCCGATGGACCATGCCATGAGAGCAACCCCTACGACCAGGCCCGCGCTGCCAACTGACCACGTGCTGCTTGTCATGGTTGGCCTCCTTGACAGTGCTCAGATCTCAGCGCGTCCGACTACTACTCAGTGCTGAGTGACAAGGACTGAGCAGCAAGCCTCAGTCCTCGCCCCCAGTCCTGCGATTTACGGCGTTTTGAAAAACGTGTCGTACACGCCGTAGACCAGAATCGCACCAATGACGAAGAACCACACATAGTCGCTGCCGCCGTAGCCGGCGGGCTTGGCTGCCTCCTCTGCATAGGCGGCAGCCGGCCACAACGAACCGGCCATCGTGAGCACCAACATTTCTTCACGAGCTTTCATCATCATCTCCATTCTTCTCTTCCGGCATGCGGCGTGAAACAAGAGCCCGCAACCGGCGCTCTTGCCCATTGCCTCTTGCCCCTAGTCCATGACTTCATTTCAGTTCGAACGCCACCTTCACCTCGCCGTCCTTGACTTCGATCTCTTTGGTCAGCACGATCGCCTTATCTTCTTCATAAAACGGCCGCTCGAGCTGTGCGTCCTCGGGCTTGATCGTGCCGGCCTTGACCTTGGCGTCGGACTCCTTAATCGATCGTTCGACCTCATCCATGTTCTTGGCCTTCCAGGCTTCATGCCACGCCACCAGCTTGTATTTGCCGGGCGGGACGCCGTCGATCTTGAAGTTGCCGTCCGCGTCGGTGACGGCGAAATAGCCGTGATCGAGCGACAGCACCCAGCCGTTCATGTGCACATGAGAATCGCATTGCAGCCGAATCACGCCGCCGGCCCGGACCTTTCTTTCAATGACTTGCCCCTTCTCCGACAACGCCACATTGAACTGGGTGGCGTGCTTGTCGTTGAAGGTGTGCGGATTGTGCAGGACCGGATCGGTATTCTTCATCGAAATACCCTTGTTCTTCACCATCCCCACCACATGCTGAACGAAGTCGCACTTCTTCCCAGGATCCCCCATGTCCAGATCATACTTATCCTTCGCCGGCCCTCCGCTGACCCCCTCGAGATACACCACCGTCCACTGCACGCCTTTGCTCTTGGGATTCACCACCAGCACGGGAAGTTCCATTTCCTTGCCGCAATACTCGGCATTCTTGGCAACCGGCATCTTGGGATTGGCCGGAGGATTTCCGGAGAATGTCACGGCACCGCTGATTGTCCCGTCGGCCTGAGCCGTAGAGACGGGCATCCCCCACCACGCTGCCGCCGCAATTCCACATACTCCGATCAGGACCCGTTGCCGCACACTGTTCATGACGACCTCCTCTTATTGTTAATAGAGCCCGCAACGTCCCGCTGCGAGCCATTGCCCGTCACTTTGCGAGCTCCCGCTTGAGACTTTCCTCGATCGTTGGCCCACCCTTAAACTCCCGAGAGGGCAACACGCGTCGTTGGGAAGTGGCCATGTAGAATTTGCCGTCCGATCCCATCCGCACGCGCGCGTCCAACTCCATCCCGACTTTCACTCTTCTTTTGAAGTGCTTGATCGCTTCTTCTGTTTCGATGATGACATCCACTTCCTGTCCCAACCGCTCCAGAGCTCCTTCAATCACTTTCAGCCTGACGCTCACCGGGCTCGCATCGTAGTTCGTTTTGGTGACCACCCCCATCAGGAAGATATCGAAGCCCGCTCGCTGTCCTACTCCGCTGGGCGACTGGGTCTTTTCCTCTCCTTCCGCTCCAGCGGCAAAGGTCAACGCCGTCCCACCCATCGCGATGGCGACTCCTACGACCACAGATAACGCCCAACTCGGTCTTGCCTCTTTCATGACATGCCTCAAGGGGGACCGGGACCTTTCCCACGCCCTACGGTTCGACAATCACTTCCCCAAGCATGCCGCCCTTGCCCGTGATCGACTGGAGCGACCAGTGGATGACGCACATGTAGGGATAGATTCCCGGTTTCGTAAACGTGAATGCATACCGCTGCCCCGGAAGCAGAGTCCCGCCGTCCAGCGGCTTGCCGATACTCGGATCCTGCAGATCCTTCCCGCTGATCACCTGATGGACGTCCTGATCGTTGTTGAACCACTCGACCGTGTCGCCCACCTTGAGCTTGAGTTCATCTGGAGCGAACTGTCGATCTTTCATGGTCACCACGCGTGTCTCGGCTGTTGCCGGCGCCGCAAGAAACCACAGCAGCGCGGCTGCCAGGACGATGACGACTCGAGTCGGCACATCAACGCTCATGGCTGTTCTCCTGCGACGATGATTTCGCCCACCATGCCTCTGGAGCCTTGTTGGTCCTCAAGCGAACGGTGAATGACGCACATATATCGGTATGCGCCTGGTTTCGTGAACGTGTAGGCATAGCGACCGTTCCACATCACCAGCCCGGAATTCATAGGATGGCCGAGATCTCGGTCATAGGGCGACTCTCCGCTGATCACTTGGTGAAGCTCCGAGTCGTCGTTGACCCACTCGACTGTGTCACCGACTTTCACCTCGATCCGCTGTGGAGTAAAGATCCGGTCCTTCATCGAGATTCTCACCGTTTCCGCCCTTCCATCCGAAGCCGGCGCGAGCGCCAAGGTGACACTGCTCCCCATCACCCAGCCGAACGCGACGCACATGCCATAGATCGTGGACAGGACCTTCATCCTTCGACTGCGCGATGCGCTCCTTCCGTCATGCCTCACGTCTTCCCCGCGTCGTTCGTGGTTCAACAGGCTCACCACCCTGAATTTGCCGAAGAGTTGCTCGTGAAGTGCATCTCGTCACTTCTTGTTTGCGCTTCACGTTTCACGCCTCACGCGTTTATGGTCCCGTCCCTACCGCCACGGTTTGCACCACGTCTTTGGCTGACAGACGGAGTTCCACCCTTTCTCCCTTCTTGCCGGAGCGGCGAAGCTGTTCCATCGCATCCGGATCCACGGTGAGGGTCACCGCCTGACCCGCTACGATTTCGACGGTCACCTTTTGATTCTTTTCATCTATCCCCTTGAGTGTCCCCTGCACAATTTTCACCGGGGCGTGGGGATCCCCTTTCTGCGAAGGAACTTGCGCCAAAGCCGTCGTGGCGATCAACGACCCGCCGACCATCAGGATCGCTCCCAACAACATGATCTTTTTCATGACCGCATCTCCTTTCGACTTCATCCAACCAGGCTATTGGGGGCTCGGACACATTCCAAGCTCCCGAAACCCGTTTCACAACTTGCCCATGGTCGCAACGCTACTTTTTGGTCTCGGCAGCAGCCTCAGGGGCCCGCATCGTCGTAGGCAGATTCCGACGAAGGACCGTCACCACCTTATCTCCGTCCGTCTTGATATCCACTCCGTCACCGACGTTGAGACGCTTCGCCCAGACCGGGCTCGCCAGGATATCTTTGTCGGTCACCGTGAAGCTCTCCGCCTTGCCGTGGGTGTTTTGGATCTCGATCGCACCGGAGGCCTTGTCAATCTTGGTGACATTCCCCGAATGCATCACCAGATCACCAGCGAAGGCCGCCCCGGTAGAGGCAACCACCAGGAAGGTTGCCAGCATTAACATTATCCCTACTGTTCTCATGGCCTTTTCCTCCTCTCTGGGTGTGGAGGGAGGAGAAAGCGTTTGCCCTCCCCCCAACCCAAGTCCGCCTCGTGACTTATTCGCCCGCGAGCTGCTTCTTGATCGCCTTGTGTGACAGCGACATGTTCATGCTCTTGGGATCATCCATGTGCTTGAAGCCCGGCAGCGGCAACTGCGGAATCACCGCGAGGTACGGGTTGTTCTCGTACTCGACGATCGTCAACAACCCGCCCGGATAGGCCCCGTCGTTCGTCGCATGCGGCACCCGGTGGCAGTGGAACACCCACCGGCCGGGGTTATTCGCCTTGAAGATGATGTCCGTCCGCTGGGCCGCGTTGAGATTCATTGCATCTCGGAACTCCCAGATTCTGGGACACCGATCACACTCGGCGCTGGATTGCGCAAACGCATGCCCATGGAGGTGCATGGCATGGCTCCAGTACCCGAAGTTCAGGAAGCGCACCCGCACGATGTCGCCTTCCCGCACGAAGATCATCGGCGTCTCCGGGAAGGACTTCCCGTTGATCGTGAAGTAGTTGAAGTTGGCGATCTTGCGCGGATGGCCCAGCTCCATGCCGCCGCTCTCGCCGTCGTCGATCCGCGTATCCACTTCGTCCAGAATCATCACATAATCCCGGTCGATCTTGAGCGAGGGATCCGCCGCCTGTTTGGCGTTGGTCCCGGGCGCCTGTTCCCCCGGATACACGATAAACGACCCGTAGAGCCCCATGTCCATGTGCGTCGCCGCGTTCACATGGCAGTGATAGAACATATGCCCTGACGGCTTCGCCATGAACTCGTAGACGAACGTCTCGCCCGGCTGAACCGAGAGCTGCGTGACGTTCGGCACCCCGTCCATCACCATCGGGACCCACTGCCCGTGCGGGTGGATCGTATGGTCGATGGTCGTATTGTTCTTGACCGTGATGCGGACGATGTCCCCTTCGGTCGCCGTGAGCAGCGGCCCCGGCACCTGGCCGTTGAACGCCCACTGCGTCACGAACACATCGCCCACGATATTCCACTTGATCTGCTCGATGGTCAGGTAATACTCGACCAACTTCCCGGTCGCCCGGAACGACAGGTTCTCGGCGCCCGAAATATCCGGCATACTGTTCTGGTTCACCGGCGGATTCTTGATCGAGTTCCACCGGTCCGGATACGGTTGTTTGTGGGTCTTGACTTCGGGGTCGGCCGCAAGCGCCGCGCCGGCCATGAAGGCGCACAGCGTGAACGCCGTGATCGCGACGACCACTCCTCTTGTCCTTCTCATAATCATTCCTCCTCCTCCTCTCACGACTGTGTCTCACCGTTCCTTCACTGGTCCTGAACGCCGGGCACCGGATGCCCGCTGACGATCATTCACCTCCCTTCTCCGCGGCCCTGAGTCATCAACCACGAGGTTCACCGCTCCTCCAGGACCGCCGAGGGCGGATCTCCGAGTCTTCACACCTGCAGCATGCGATGACTGAGGCGGAGCTTTTGTTCGTCGGTCAGTCGCATGTCGGCTAAGATGAAAAGAATGCGCTCCTCGCATGCAATGTGATTGCGGAAGCGCTTCACGAACGACCGAATGCCCAACGGGTCGGCTTCGTCGGCATAAGACAGCTTCGCGGTGTTCTTCGCGAGTTGTTTCATGATGCCTGCCGCGTCCGCTTTCATTGCCCGATGCTCACACAGTAAACTTTCGAACTGTTCGCGTTCTCCGTTCTTCCGGCCGACGATTCGACTGAGTGCGGAGATCAGCGTGGCCTCTCGCTTGTAGTGCACCCCGACTCGTCCGGTGAAGAAACGGAACAATTCGCACAGCGTGCTCCGACCCGGCTCCAACAGGACGGATCCTTTCTTGCTCTTCCGCCCGATGGTGGCCTCGATCATGTCCAACTGCTCCAGAATCATCTCGTGTTCCCGTTTTAGAAGGGCCACGGGATCCACTACCGCTTCCTTCCGTGATCGCCTCATCGTCAGCCGGCCCTCCGGCTCTGTGGACGGAGCCTTCATCATGCGTTCGGCTCACACCCTTCTTTTGTCGTCGCTTACGGTAGTGAAAACGAGGCAAGTCAACACTGTGGTTAGCCGGTTCGGCCTATGATTCTTCTCAAGGCGTCGGGATGGGGCTTTGGACCTATGGCTGCGATGACGGGGCGAGGGGCAGGTGGCGTATGGCGAGGGGACAGCGTGACTTCACGAACGGCAATGTCGGACAGGCTCCTGGGGCGGAATTCCACGCCTCGCGTTTCACGAAAAACGTTTGACGGCTTATGGTTCAGTGTCGGGCGATCTTGGCCAGACGATCCGGCCTGAGGAGGGTAATGGCGCGTCCATCAATGTTGACCAGGCCTTCATCGCGAAAGGCGCTGAGGAGCCGGATGGCCGTTTCGACCGTGATGCCGGCCATTTCAGCCACTTCCTCCCGCTTGAGGGTAATTCCCACAAGGAGCCCGCCGTCCGCTTTCTTTCCGAACCGCTCGCCCAGTTCCATGAGGACTCCCGCCAGGCGTTCACGCGCGGTCTTAAAGGTGAACTGGTCAAGCTGGTCCATGTTCATACCCAGTTCACTGCTCAGGAGTTGAATCACGCTCAAGGCCAGCCCAGGGTTGCGCTGAATGAGAGCCATGTAGGGCTCCTTTTCGATCAGGCAGATCTGGGAGGGTTCCAGCGTCTCGCAGGTGACTTCGTGGATGGCCTTAGCCCGAAAGGCATGCTTCTCAATCAGCTCTCCGCCCTCCAGGATGCGCACGATCTGTCGCTGGCCACGGATGGAAGAGCGGGTGAGCTTCACCTTGCCCGCGCACAACAAGTACAACCCGAGGCAGGCATGCCCCTCATAAAACACCGTCTGCTGAGGGTCGTACATGAGGGAGCGCTTGATGGTCTCAAATGCGGCGAGATCTTCTCCGATGAGGTTACAGAGCACAGCTTTGCTGCGTAAGCCGCAACTGTCGCACCTTTCAATGAGGCAATGCCTGGGTCTCATTCCCTTGCCTCGGGATTCTCATCAATCCGGACGCAACACACGTCACCGGAGTAGACAAGCTGCAAGGACTACACCTTCTCAGCAACTGTCTGCACGCGTAAGCGAAATACGGGCTAACTATGTATCTGTCGATGAATATTTCTCCACCCTCGCATCGCAGATGCGGCACATACCTGGGTCGTAGAGCAACACATCCACTCATCGAGCTGTTGCAGAATGCTACAGAAGACAGGGCCCGCCGGCCGCCGATTGCCTTTATCCGAATGTCGCATAGGAGCCTTGGAACAGGCCACCGTGATGCGTGAGACGCGAGGGTAAGGGGTGAAGCGATCAAGCAAGAAATGATTCACGGCGAGTGACGAATGGCGCAGGGAGAGATGACGCGCGCCCTTCGACTGGCTCCCTTCGACTTCGTTCAGGGCGAACGGATTATCACCACAACTTGTTGGACGCGACACTAGCAGCGGGCAGTTTCCTATCCTCAAGCTGTTCGCCGTTAGCTGCTCGCTGGAGCAGGAAGATAATTACAGAACGGTTCCTCTTCGAGATAATGTCCCCTCCCGCCGAACGCACGAGCGCGACAGCCGCCGCAGACAACCCGGTACTCGCACGCGCCGCATTTGCCCATCAGCCGATCGGGGTCTCGAAGATCGGAAAAAATCGGCGCAGTTTCCCAAATCGTTCTGAAAGATTGCAGGCGAATATCGCCGGCTTTGAAGGGGAGATACCCGCAGGGAAACACCTCGCCGCAGTGCGAGATGAAACAGATTCCGGTTCCTGCCAGGCAGCCGCGGCGAGTCTGCGAAGCAGACAGGCTAGGGGCTCTGGGCACGGGGCCAATGGTCAGATTCCCCCTCGCCTCTGGCCCCTCGTCCATGGCCTCTGTCAGCGCTTGTCGCTGCAGGCGAATCCGTTGCGCGTGCGGCGCGCAAGTGGCGCGGACTTCCATCGTCTCAGTTTGCGCCAGTTCGTCGATCCAATACAGCACATCCTCGTAATCCCGGGGGGTGAGCTGGGCTGTCGCCGTGATCTCCAACCCACACCCGACGGGCACGAGCAAAAACAGATGCCAGGCATCGACGCCGAGTTTGCGCACCAACTGATGAATCTCCCCTAGTCGTTCCCGATTGTGCGTGGTGACGGTCGTGTTCACCTGCATCGACATGCTCAGCTCTTTCAGGTGAATAAATCCGTCGACCGCTTTGTCGAATGCGCCCGAGGCCCGGCGAAAGCGATCATGCGTCTTCGAATCCGGTCCATCGAGACTGATCGACACACGCTTGAACCCTGCCTCGACGATTTCCTTGGCCACTTTACGATCAACCAGCGTCCCGTTCGTGGCCATGGCCATCGGCAGTTTTCGCCATGAGCCATAGGTCGCGAAGTCAAAAATCTCGTGCCGGAGCAACGGCTCTCCGCCGGTAAGCACCAAGATGGGTTTCCCGACTTCGGCGATTGCGTCAATCAGTTTGAATCCTTCAGCTAGAGACAGTTCCGCAGGCGAAGCCGACGTCTGCGGGATCGCGCGGCAGTGCGCGCAGCGCAAGTTGCAGCGTTTGGTGATCTCCCAATAAACGAGGCGTGGAGGTGGGTGCATCATCAAATTTATGGCAAAGGGCTAGAGGCGCAAGGCAAGGGGGGAACTGCGCTCCCAATTACCTCTAGCCTCGTGCTAGGTATTAGGACCACCAACGGGAACGGACAAGGTGGCAGGAGGAATGCCCCCACCTTGTCCGCGAGCCGGGCAAAGCTCTTCCCCTTGGCGCAGGACCAGGACTGATGCACTGGCCCTGTAGAAAATAGACAAGAGGCCAGGGGCTCTGGCTGGGATAAAGAGATATTTAGGGTAGCGGATACCAGCTGTCCTATTGTCCCTCTACCCCGCCGATTACCCATCACCCCGCACCCATCACCTATGGTTAGAACAGGATCCCCAGGTACGCGCCGGCCGTGGTGAAGCTGTTCACGGTTTTCGTCATGTTGGCGGTCTGGTGATGGCGCACATCAATTCCAAGATTGAGCGGCCCCCAGAAGTTGTATTCGAAACCCGCCCCGAACTGCACGCCGATGTCCAAATAGTTTGACTGGTTGGAGGGCGGGCTGATCACAAGGAAATCCAGCCCGACTGGAATGACCCAGGGCCGAAATTTACTCCCCTCCATGAATTTGAGCTTCGGAGCGATATCTACCGTCAGCATGGTCATAATGACCTTATCGGTCACGGTTGGTCCTGTGGCGCCAGCCACAGTCGGTACAGCTTGGTTGACGGTGTTGGAATTCCATCTCTTGAACTCCACCCCGACTTCCCCCAGCAACGACATGCCTTTGATTCCCAGGAAATCCTTGTGCATCAAGAGATCCAGGCCTCCTCCAACATAGTAACCAGCCGTACTGTCGTTGCTTCGGCCGCTCCTACCGGCACCACTGTACACATCTGTAAATACCTCGCCTGCCCGATTACTGTTCATCCCTGCAGCGCCCCCCCGGAAGAACACCTGGTTGCCACCGCCTTCTTCAGCCGAAGCCCCCAGCGGCATGACACTCATCACCATCAATGCCGCAATTGCAAATCCCCCCACTCTCCGTGCGCCCTTACCCAATCGAGTCATTTGCGCCCTCCTTTGTGAATGATGACCAATAAAACCTTAAAACCTTCCTGGAAACCTTCGCGTAAAATTCTACCTTGATGCCTTGAGATGAGGCGCGCTCATGCTACTGCGCGCCAGCCCACGCGACACTGCGCGGCCCTCTCCCCTGATATGATTGTTATCACGCTTCTTTCTAGGCCGATTGGCCTATGAGGGACGTGATGAATGATGGGTGATCCGTGAAGCGTGATCCGAGGTGCGAAGTTCCGAAAACATCGAACCCAGAACCTCGAACTTCCCCTCACGAAATGCGTTTCACGCGTCACGGCATTCTGAGATTCGGGCACCACTCTACTTCAGCTTGTTTGGCAATCGCCTTTAATTGAGCATGAATAGGCGGGGCGCCGATCTCCCGGACGACTTGCAGGCAGCGCGTACAGATGAACTGGCAATGGGAGACGCAGTCGCGATCCGGGCAACTGGCCGCATCGCCGATCTTCGCGGCCTGCCGCGCGCAATGGGCCTGGGGATCAAGTTCAGCCAGGCTTTCGTGGTAACACCTCAGCACGCTCAAAAACTTCGTCAGGCTTTCGACCGGTCGTTCATCGATCGACATCTGGACGTCCGGAAGCTCGGCCGCCGCACCGATCAGCCGCTCCACGAGGTCGAACGACAGAGAGAGATCCGGAAAGATCGCCATATATGCCGGCGTACGGCCCTCCGTTTCACTTCGAAACGTCGGAGCTGAACGGGCCAAGCCGAGCACAAGGGGCAACGCTTCAGACTCGGACTGGGGGATCCGCAGGGTCAATCGCATGGGAAGAACTCCTGGCGCGAGGCGCGAGGCTATGAATCCAGGCTAGGGGCAAGGGGCACGAGGCAAGAGGGAGGAACACTTCCGATCCCCTGGCCTCTTGCCCAAAACCTCGCGTCTTTCCTCTAGCCCCTTGCCTCGTGCCTCTCGCCTCTCGCCTTCGAAGTCGGATTCCACCGCAGCAGCGCGGCAGATCCGAAGTAGGCGAAGGCATCCTTAAGATTGGAAAACATCTTCTTGAACGGCCCCATCTCCTGATTCGTCACGTACTGCAGCGTGAGCACGACTCGTTCTTCGTCCTTTCCGAGAGGCGTGACGGCGTGCCAGAGTTTGTCACCGTTGAACAGCACGGTCGTCCCGGGATCCATGGGAATCCGCGTTTCCCTGATTTCTTCGGTCTCTCCGTGCTTCCGGACGCGGGCGACCAGCCGGCAGTGTTCCGATCGCTCGACCAGGCCGATCGACACCGTGTACCGTTTCCCTTTGTAGTACGACGTATCGTAATGAAAGCCGATGTGATCGCCGGGTTGCGTGTAGTAGTAGAGGGCGCAGGAATGGGGATCGTCTTCAGGACAGAGCTTGAGCGGCGCTTCGACCAGCCGGCTGAGGAACATCCGGAGCGCCGGCGACCGATACAACGTAAGAATAGCCGGCGCTTTTTCACGAATGATGTAGAAACTGACGCTGCCTCCCTGCTTGTGCCCGGGCACATAATTTCGATGGACCACGTCCTGAAGCTGTTCAACTTCGGCGAGGCAGAGCTGCACGACCGCAGCCGGGAGGAAGCGCTCGAGGAGAACGAACTCGCTCTGATCCCAGTAGGCGCGATGGATCTCCTGCCGATCTCCCCGATCGACGGCTGCTGCGATCTCCGCTTCCAGGTTCTCCGCTGGACTTGTCCGCGGCATTCCTGTATCCGCTCCGCTTCTCAATCGGTGGCTCAGTTCAGTATCGGGGAACCCGCCGGCCGCCACGCCCGCGCCCTGCCGCTCGAACAGTGTGAGGACAGCCGCCACTTGCGATTGACGCTATCCCCTCTCTTTTTCGATTGACGATTGACCGATGACGGTTGACGGCTGCACCGACTTCGCGCAGCGGAACCCCATCCAGTTGATCTTGGTGTTCGGATCCGTCCCATTCCGCATCGCAACCCGCATGGTCGTCGTGCTGTCCATCCATCCGCCGCCGCGGAACGCTTTCTGGGTTCCCGTTTCCGGTCCTTTCGGATTTCGGTCGGGCGCGGTCTTGTAGTAGTCCTGGTCGTACCAATCGGAAACCCATTCGGCGACATTGCCCATCGTCTGATGAAGCCCGTAAGGGCTCACGGAATTTTCGTACTTGTCCACCGCGATGATCGGCGGGTACATCAACGCCCGTTCCGGCCGGTCACGAACGGGGCCCGAAAGCCCGGTACGACCGAAATTGGCTCGGCTCAATCCTGCGGATTGATTCCCCCAGGGATTCATTCGTCCGTCCTCGCCCCGCGCCGCCTTCTCCCATTCCGCTTCGGTGGGCAGACGCTTGCCCGCCCACTTGCAATAGGCGTCCGCGTCGTACCAAGTGACGTGC
This sequence comes from uncultured Nitrospira sp., assembly GCA_964398045.1. Classification (GTDB taxonomy): domain Bacteria; phylum Nitrospirota; class Nitrospiria; order Nitrospirales; family Nitrospiraceae; genus Nitrospira_D. The sequence continues at coordinate 21,754 of CAYNLM010000054.1, forward strand.
ATGATCGGGTGATTGGCCATCGGTTCCTGGAAGTTTCCTCCGTCGTAGCGCCAATCCAATTGGGGACTGCGCCCGGTCGCGAGAACAAATTTCAGATACTGAAGGTTGGTGACCTCGTACTTGTCGATGTCAAATGCGGCGAGATACACGCGCCTCTGGGGAATCTCGCTACGATAGTCCAGCCTGTCTGTCTTCTTATCGCTGCCCATGATGAACTCGCCCGCCGGGACCCGTACCATTTCTTCCTTCGGAGTCCACTTGGCCAGGCGCTCCTCCGCGAGTTTCTTACCGGCCTCCGTCCATTCCACCACGATGTCCTGCGTGTCGAGACCCCACGCGATGCGGGCCAGCGTGAACAACGCGGCCGCGATCAGAAGCGTATTGACCACCCAATTCAGTTTGCGCCAACTCTGCATGTCCTGCTTTTCCATTACCTGGCCTCCTTGCTGTTACGGCGTCATTCGTCAGTGGTCACGGGTCAATGGTTGAGTGAGGTGACTATTGACAAATGACCATTGACTGTTGTTTCCGATCGCGCGCATCGAAATCCGATCAGATAGCTCCGGTGGTCCGGCGCACCGGCGTTCCGGCCCGCCGACCGCGCGACTTCCGGATCTTCATTCCAGGAGCCGCCGCGGAAGACCTTATTCTCCCCCTCCTGCGGGCCCATTGGATTTCGATTCTCACCCTTTTTGTAATACTCCGGATCAAACCAATCGGCCACCCACTCGTGGACGTTCCCCGCCAGTTGATGCACGCCGTACGGACTGACTCCTCTATCGTAACGGTTGATGTTGGCCAACGGCGGATACTTGAATCCCCGCTTGGATCCAGGATGCGCGATGTTGCTCTTGATCCAGCCGGCCGGTTCGTTCCCCCAAGGGAACACACGTCCGTCTTCACCGCGCGCAGCCTTTTCCCATTCAGCTTCCGTCGGCAATCGCTTCCCTGCCCAGCGGCAATAGGCGTCGGCTTCGATCCAGCTCACGCTCATGACCGGATGCAGCGCCATCTTGTCCGGGAACGGACTCTCCCGCCAGAACTTGGGCCAATCCGCTCCGGTGGCGAGCACGAACCGGAGGTAGTCCACGTTCGACACCTCATACTTGTCGATCTGGAACTCATCGAGATAGACGCGGTGTTGCGGAAGTTCCTGCGGGCCCGCGGCAGGATCGATCTTGTGATCGCTGCCCATCAAGAACCAGCCGGCCGGAACGGTGACCATCCCTTCAGGAGTCTCCATCGTCGCTAACCGCTCGGCTCCATCCAACGGCGTCCAGAGCGGCGGCTGCTTGCTGCTCTCGTGGTTAGCCTCGGCGGTCGAGCTTGTCATAGATAGGGCTGCCAGTAGTGCAATGGCCACTGTGCGTCTCGTGAGACGTAAGGCGTCATGCGTGATGCGTTTGAGATAAATCGATTGGAAGCTCGTGCTTTTCATCGCTTTACGCCTAACGTTTCACGCTTCACGTCTTAGTGGTCCTGCTTGTGGATCATCGGCTCGATTTCTTTCTGCGTCTCCTCGGTCAC
>CAYNLM010000055.1:0-22938 GCA_964398045.1 uncultured Nitrospira sp.
CGCTGTATTCCATTGTCGCTCACTGGGGAGCGGCGGGTCGGCCCCGGGGTGGCGGTTCCGGCGGCGGGGAGGTTCGCTTCGTACGAATCCTTCCATCCCGGGTGGACGAGCCCGTTCGCGGACTGGCGTGCGTAGGTGACAAATCCGGTGCCGCCCGGATCGCCGAAGTGGTCGATCCACTGCAAGGCCCGTTCGATGTTGGGCCAAAGCGTTTCGATGAACGCCCGGTCGCCGCTCCGCTTGTAATAGGCGCCCGCCAGCGTGACGAACAGCGGCGTCGCGTCCACGCTGCCATAGTACCGGCCGAACGGGATCTCTCCCAGGGCGGCCATTTCTCCGCGGCGCATCTCGTGGAGGATTTTGCCGGGCTGGGCATCCTGCCACGGTGCCGTCTCGGTGGCCTGCGTGGCCGCCAAGAACGCCAGCACGCCGCGCGCGACGGCGGGATTCACCCACAGGAGCTCGATCGCGGTAATAATTCCGTCCCGCCCGAAGGGCGCGCTGAACCAAGGGACGCCGGCGTAGGGATAGGGGCCCTGCGGGGTCTCCGAAATCATCATGTGCAGATCAGCGGCCGAGCGGTTGAGCCAGTCGTTGAACTGCTCGTTCGAGGTGTAGACATGGCAGTCGCCGGCCTTGCAGGCCTGGAGCGCCTGCTGGGAGTCGGCGTGCGCGCGGTCGTACGCGACGAAGACATGCGGAGCCGGCTGGTCGATCTCGCAGGCGACGGTCACGTCCCACGACACGTCGGTGTGCGGCCGCATCACGGTGTCGAAGCGGAGGCAGTCGGTCTCCACAGCGGACGGCGCCGGGCTGCACCGCACATGCGTGCGGCGCACGGTCCCGTCGAGCCCTTCATAGCCCAGGATCAGTCCGTCCTTGCACGGCATCGTCGCCAGGCGGGAGCCGCGCCGGGCCCGTTCGTGGCCTCTTGCTTCAAACAGATCCGCGTAGTCCGCGTCCACGGCCAAGGAGAGATTCAACGGGATGTCGTCGAGGCCGTAATTGTGGATCCGGAGGCGCTCGAAGCAGGCGCCTCTCCAGAGGAACCGCGTGCGGCACAGGTGCAAGACGTCGCGAGGCACCGCCACGGATTTGTCGAGCAGCATGTCGGGGTTGGTGAGATCGACCGTGAGGAGCGTGTTGTCCTCTTTCACCGTCGCGCTCAACAGCAAGGGGCGCTGGCTTCCGATCGACAGCTCGAACCGGGAGAGGAACCGCGTGCCTTCATGGTAGAGCCCTAATGGGCTGGGCAGGACCGGATGGATATCGCCGTACCGATCGAAGACACCGAAGGTTTCTCCCTGCTTGAGCACTTCCACGCGGTCGTCGGCCATCGGGGAGGTCGCGAGGATATAATACTGATCGTTCCAGCGGATGACGTCGTCCATCGATGAGTTTCCCGAGAACGCGACGGAACCTTAGAGGGCCGCCTTGCGACTCATGCTGCCGGCGACGAGTCCGGTGAGGCCGAGCGCGAGCCCGATCCCGACCAAGGCGGATTTCGGACCGAATCGTTCGGTGATCCAGCCGAACAGGCTGATGCTGATGATGGCCGCCGTCATGGCCCCCATGCCGTACAATCCCAGCGCGCGGCCGATCAAATGCCGCGGCACCGACTCCTGGAGAATGCCCCAGGCGATCGGGGTGAAGGCGCCCATGCCCGCACCGATCAGCGCCACGAGCACGCCGGCCGTGTAAGAGTCCGACGTCCAGATCAGTCCGGCGGCGGCCGCGCTGCTCAACAAGCTGGTGCTCACGACCAAGCGCGCCCGCTCGTGGAGCGGCCAGTCCGTGACCCATTGAAGTCCGATGGAGGTCAGCAGCAGCCCGATCCCCATCGCCGACCACAAATACCCGATCTCCACCGGTCCCAGGTCCAGCAGTTTTCTGGCGAAGACCGGAAACAGGGCCGTCAGAGCGCTGGTGCCGACCGTATACAGCGCCGCCGTCCCGGTCAACAGTAGAACTACGGGCTGGCGCGCGATCCCGTAGCGCAGGCCGTCGAGCAGATCGTGCCAGAGGGACGAGCGAGCTGCCGCTCGGATGCCGGCCGCGGCCGGTTCAGCGAATTGGGCCAGCATGAGACAGGCTGCCGACGCCAGATAGGTGGCGGCGTTGAGGCACAGGACTTCCTGCGAGCCGTAAGCGGCGATCCCCAAACCGCTGAGCGCCGGGCCGAGGACGATCCCGAGACTGGTGGTCGCCTGCAGCAGACCGTTGGCGGCGGTGAACTGCCGCGGGGCCACGATAGCGGGCACGGCGGCGGTGAGCGCCGGACCGAACACGGCGGTGGCGACCGCATGGAGGAGGACGAGGCCATAGAGGACGGACACGGTGAACCATTCCACGGGAATCAGGCAGGGAATCAAGCCGATCGTCACGGCGCGCAGCACGTCGCTGAGGACGAGCAGGAGCTTTTTCGGCAGCCGATCGACATAGACGCCGATGACGGGACCCAACGCGATCGAGGGAATGGTTTGCAGCAGGCCGATCACCGACGTTTTGAGCGGGGACCCGGTGATCGCATAGACGAACCAGAGGAGGGCAAGCTTCGAGATGCCGTCTCCGATTTGGGAGATGAGCTGCCCGGACCAGACGAGTCCGAAATTCCGGGTCAGCAGCAACGGGCGCGGCACCGCCTCTCCGCGGCCTTCGGTGTATGGGGCCGTGGTATGCGCGAAGGCGGGGGAACCCGGCGGATGGCCGGACGGGCCGTGCATTAGCCGTCCCCCTCCAGTCGAACCTGGTCGGTCTTCACGGCCCGAACTCCGGGCACGTTGCGGGCGGTCTCCGCGGCTTCGAGGGCGATGACCTGGAACCGCACGGATCCGATCAACGACACGATGCCGTTCTCCGTCTTCACGTCGAAGTTGGCCACTTTCAGCGTGGTGCTCCTGGCAAACCGCTCTTTGATCAAGGCGGTGATGTGGTCGTCCTGCTTTCTTATCAGCGTGGCCGTCAACGTGGGATCTACCTGGAGTTTGGGGACGACGGATTGGACCCCCGGCACAGCCCGGGCGATCTCCAGGGCCGCCGCGATGTCGGCCTCACGCGCGACGCGCCCCGCGAGCGTGACGGCGTGCTCATCGGCGTCCACCTCCATGTCGTACTGAAAGAGCCGAGGGTCGCTCAGCAAGGCAAGCTTGACCGTCAAGATCAACGAGCCAAGCGGTTTCTTGCCGGCCTCTTTGTCAGGCGGGAGGTCCGGTTTGGCCGGCGGTGTCGGCGGAAGCTTCAGCGCCGGTTCGGCGGGCGGCTTGGGCTCGCTGGACGGCTTCGGTTCGGCGGACGGCTTCGGTTCGGTGGACGGCTTCGGCTCGGTGGATGGTTTCGGTTCGGTGGATGGTTTTGATTCAGGGGATGATTTCGGCTCAGCGGGCGGCTTGATCTCCGGAGACGGCTTCGGTTCAGCCGAAGGTTTCGGTTCGGCAGAGAGCTTCGGGATGGAAGTCTCCGGGCGTCCCTTGTCCTGCTCCGCGGCGCTGGCCACGGAACACATCCACAGAACCGACAGGGCCGGAGCAAGCAGAACTGTGGACGATGGGCGAGATTTCATGCGTCTCCGTTCGGGAGCGTCCGGGTGCCTCGTGCCCGACTGGGAACATGCTGCGAGAGCCGGATGGCCACGCTGGTCCGTTTAGGAATGCGCGACGGCCGGGCCGGGCGCGTAGGCCGGGCGTGCCGGAGCCTCCGCACGACCGGTCGCACGGCTGATCAGTCCCGCGGCGCCGGCCGTTACGAGAAGAATGAGGCTGATCCCGCCCAAACTGGCGCCGGGCCCGATGGCGTCGGCGGCCCATCCGAACCCCGCCATGCCGGCCATCGAGGAGGCCATGCCGCCGGTGGCGAAACTGGTGAACACCCGGCCGAGCAGGTGGGCCGGCGTCAATTCCTGGAGCATCGCCCAGACCAACGGCGTAAACACGGCCGTGCTGCCACCGATCAACGCGATCATCGCACCCGCCGCCAGCGGAGCCTGCAGAACACTGAGTGCTCCGACGCAGAGGCCGCCGACCGCCAAGGCGCCGGAGATGAGCCGCAGCCGTCTGGACAGATCACCCTGGGTAATCGACGCGAGACAGAGCGAGGTGATCAGCATCCCGACACCCAGCGACGACCAGAGCCAGCCCAATTGGATCGGTCCTACCGCCAGAACGTCTTTGGCAAACACCGGCAACAAAAAGACAAACGCGCTGACGCCCACACTATAGAGCGTGGCGGTCAGCATCAGCAACAGGACGGTCTTCTGTTCGACGAACACAAAACGAAATCCCGCGAGCAAATCCTGCCCGACCCCGTCGGTCCATCCCGTTTTCCTGACACCCACAGGGGCAAGTGTTTCGTGTATCTGAATGGGCATCAAACAGAGCGCGGAGAGCAAGAATGTCGCGGCGTCCACGTAGAGCACGTTCTGGGCTCCTATCAGTGCAATGCCGATGCCGCTGACCGCGGGGCCGACGAGGAGCCCGATGTTGGTCGTCGATTGCATCAAGGCGTTGGCGGCAATGAGCCGGTCTTTGGGGGCGATCAAAGGGACGGCGGAGGCCAAAGCCGGACCGAAGATGGTCGAGACGATGGCGGTGACGAACACCAGAATGTAGAGCCGCTCCAGCGTCAAGGCGTCGAACAGATAGAGCAGGGGAATCAGCAGCACGGCCAGCGTACGGACCAGGTCCACGACGATCATGACCGGCTTCTTTCGGAACCGGTCCAGATACACGCCGATGAGCGGGCCGAACAACAGAGGCGGAAGCGTCTGGAGGAGCCCCACCACCGTCATCTTCATGGCCGAGCCGGTCAATTCGTACACGAACCACAACAACGCCACCTTGTTCAGGCTGTCGCCGATCTGGGACACGGTTTGTCCGGCGAACAGCAGGCCGAAATCCTTGGTTTTGAGCAGATCCCATCCACGGGACGTGGCCGGCTGCGGGGTCTCCGTTGTCTTGTCGGCGGATGGTGTGAGCATGGCGTCTCCCTCCGATGCGTCGCGCACGGTGTTCACCTCACCCGAAGGTGGGACGATGGGACAGCCGGGATCGGACGGCGTGATGCCGGGGCCTGATCCGAACCGTCCGTTCCTCGATAATGCGTTCGTACAAGGCGACATAGTCGCGCGCCATCCGGTCCGCCGTAAAGCGCGCGTCGAACGCGGCGCGGCACCGGCGCCGGTCGATGGACGGTATCCGCGCGACCGCCTCGGTCATCTCCAACAGCGTGTCGCAGACGAATCCTGTGACGCCGTGCTCGATGATTTCCGGAATGGACCCTCGTCGGTAGGCGATCACCGGCGTGCCGCAGGCCAGGGCTTCGATCAAGACGAGACCGAACGGTTCCGGCCAGTCGTAAGGACACACCACCGCCGTCGCATTGCCGATGAAGTCATCCTTTTCGGCGTCGGAGATCTCTCCGATGAATTCGATCAGCGGATGGTCGAGCAGCGGTTCGATCGTGGAGCGATAATAGTGCTGGTCCGCCGGGTCGACTTTCGCCGCGATGCGCAGCGGCAGGCCGGTGCGCTTGGCGATTTCGATCGCATGGTCCGGCCGCTTCTCCGTCGCGATGCGACCCAGAAAGGCGAGATAGCCTTCCGAGCGAGGATGGAAGGTGTACAGATCCCGCGGCAATCCGTGGTGAATCGTCGCCCGCCAATTGGCCCAGGGAAGCGGCCGCCGCTGCGCGCCGGAAATCGACACCAGCGGCATGTCGCTGTATTCACGGAACACGGGCTCCAATTCCGGCAGATCCAATCGTCCGTGCAGCGTCGTGATCACGGGAGCCGGGTTTCTCCGCCCCAGGGGGAATCCCAAAAAGTCCAAATGAGAGTGGATGATGTCGAAGTCGGCGGCGGCGCCCAAAGCGCGTTCCTGCAGCATGATAAGCGGGGCGTCCCGATTGAAGATCCCGGTATTGAGCCGAAGCGCCTGGGGATAGACCGCTTCCAACCGAGCCGCCGTCTGCGAATCGCCGCTCGCGAAGAGGGTCACGTCGCAGCCCATGCGGACGAGTTCTTCCGTGATATAGGACACGATCCGTTCCGTTCCCCCGTACAGCTTCGGCGGCACGCTTTCCCACAAAGGAGCGACTTGCGCGATTTTCATCGATGGTCCTTTCCGTCAAACGTGATCGACATGTCTCTGGCGACAAGGTATCGGGCCGTGGCGTAGGAGACAACGGACAAAACGCTCGGGCGCGATCGCGATATGTCCAGTGCGGGGCCGGATGGCTCTGGACCGATGCATGGCATGCATTGAAACAGAGCCCCGGCCGTAAGGATAGTGGACAAATACGGGAAAAGACATGCAACTTTGTCCAGTGTTTAAGGGGGGCCGCTTTGGTACCTCAAAGATGAGCACACGGTACGAACGCACGTGGGGAACAGTTTTACGGTGGAGACGCGCGGCGGTCGCATCCGGACCCGTCGCCGTCCTGACTGTCTATGAGGCCACGAGTGCAACAAACTCGACTCGTCCCACGGTGGTTTCTGGCGGCTACCGTACTGATCGTGCTCATGCCCGCCCTGACGCTCGTCGTCAACCACTCGGCCGTTCAACCGCTGATTCTGAACAGGCTCAAGGTCGATACAGGCATCGAAGTGGCGGCAGCCCGCCTCCATGTGTTTCCCAGGCTGACCGTCGAGTTCTGGGAGATGGCCGTACGGGAGCGGCGGGACGGACCGGCCGTGTTTCGTAGCCGTTACGGCTCCCTCACCGTGCGCTGGCTGCCGCTTTTCAAGAGGCGACTGGCGATCGTCAAGGCGGTATTGGAGGAGCCTCATCTGGTCATCGTGCAGCAGGCAAGCGGGGAGTGGCGGATTCCGCTGACCTCCGCGACTCAGCCACCGTCCGGGCCCGGTGCGTTCACATGGGATCGGCTGCTTCCCGATCTCCAGATCAACCGGGGCACCGTCCATCTCGTGGACGAAGCGGAACGTGCGCGGTCCCCCACAGCCGCCATTACGGATGTCACGACGACCATCGAGACGGACCTGTTCCGCACCGAAGCCGACGTCATGACGACGGCGCAGGTCGGGAACGCCGGAAGACTCGAAGTGTTCGGCTTGCTTGCGCTCGCCCGCGCTGCGATCGGATCTTCGCCTGTCGATAGGACGCCGCACGCGCAATTTGAAGGGTCGCTACGCCTGAGCCGTTTTGATCTTCTGCCGTGGCTTACGGGGCGCTCTCCGGCGGACTTTGCAAGCGGGGAACGGCCGAATCCTATCGATCTCTCCGCGCAGACAGTCATTCAATGGGGGCCCGCGGGCTACGACGCCACGGTCTCCCGCATCGAAGCTGGATTAGGCTGGGTCGTACTGCGTGGACAGGCGGCTGTCCGCCGGCAGGGCGCGGAGCCGGTCAGCTATGCCGTCACATGCTCCAGTTCCCCGGTCGGTCTTCACGCTCTGCTCCGGCACATCCCGGCCGGCTGGGTTCCGCCGCAAATTCGGTCGTCCGTTGACGAGCATGAACTGGCCGGGACGCTGGAACTGGTGTCAGCGACGGTGCGGGGCCGAGCGGATTCGCTCGGGGAGGTGGATTGGAACGGAGTCGCGAAATTCTCCGAAGGGCGAGGGGTATTTGGACCGGAGAGAATCCCGCTGCAGAATCTCTCCGGCACCATCTTTTTCGACCCGTTGTACGTCGAGGCCATGAACCTATCCGGCCGTGTCGCCGACGTGGCGGTGGCGGACGGCGGGTTCGTTCTGTCTCACTTGGATCTGACACCGATTCTTGACCTTCGGATCAGCGGGACCGGCCGGACCGAGACGCTGCTTCCGCTGATCCAGACTTTCGGCGGGGCGGGTATGGAGACGCTACAGGATCTGAAGGGCGAGGTGCAGTTCGGGGTCCATGTTGCCGGCCCACTGGCGCCGGATAGGCACATACGGCTCGTCAAGGCGGAGTTGAAAGGGCATGACCTCGGCGGGCGCCTGGCCGGCCGGAATCTCGCTGTCGAACAGGTGGAGGGGACGGTGGAGGTGACGCCCGGATTTGTCGAGCTCAAGCAGGTCCGGGGCAGGATCGGTCCGATTGTCTTCGACGTCCAGGGTCCCGTCGAACGCGGCTCTCCGCCGCGCCTCGACGACGTGACGGTGAACCTGTCGTCAGACGGAGCGGCATTGGCCGCGTTTCTCGTCGAGCGCCTCTCCGTCTCGACGAGTCTGTCCGGTTTCTCCTTCGACGGTCCGGTTCAGGCGTCGATCCGGCTGGCCGGCCCCCCACAGGACCTGAGGTGGAACGGGTATGTGGATCTCGGACAAGCGGAAGTTCGACTGCCGCCTGTCGTCGAAAAGCGCCGAGGCGTCGCCGCCGCAGTGGAGTTCGAGGGCCGGATTGCGGAGCGCACGCGGGTATCGGTGCGCCGGTTCGCGGTCCGGTTGCCGTCCGTGCTTGTCGAGAGTCGCGCCGATATCCGGCTGGGCGCAGAGCCCCGATTCACGGCGTCTGTCGGAATGGAACCGACGGCGCTCGCCGGACTGGCCGACGCCGCGTCCGGCATGCAGGCCACAGATGGATTGCTCCGCGCTTCGTTCTCCCTCAGAGGGCGGGGCTTGAATTGGCGTCGATGGACGGGCTCCGGTTGGATCGAACTGAAGCATGGCGGCCTCATGGTCGAGGGGCTACGAGATCCGTTGCGCGCACTGTCCTTTCGCCTGCTGCTGGACGGCCGCCATGCCATGATAGAGCGGCTGGCCTGCAAGGTCGGGGAAAGCGACATCAGAGTACGCGGCATCGTCGAGGAATGGTTGCGCGCGCCGACGGCGAGGCTCACGCTCGAATCCTCGAAACTCGATCTGACCGGGCTGCTGCGGGCCGAGGGCGGTGTCGAAAGGGAAGGACGGGCCCTTGAACGGATCAGGCGGTGGACCGAATCCGGTCGGGCGGACGTGACCATGATGATCGGACAAGCCCATTACCACCGGCTGACGTTCCGCGCCTTGTCGGGGCGTCTGGTCGCGGGCGAAGGAAAACTCGAACTGCAGCGCCTGGTCGGTGAAACCCCGAACGGCCTGCTCAAGGGGCAACTGCAAGCCGACATTTCGCCGGCCGGCGCCATGGACCTCCACGGGGAGCTGGATGTGAGCGGCGTTCCGATACATCATCTGACCGCGCTCATCGATCCGGACGCCGACCCTGTCCGCGGGCTGTTGGCGGTCAAGGGAGCGCTGGCCGCGACGGTCGGCGGTGATTCCTCTCCGGTGAGAACTCTACGAACTCTCGATCCGCTGCGTCTTCGCATCGACCAAGGTCGAGTCATCCATGGAACGGTGCTGCCCAAGGTGCTGAAGATTCTCAATCTTCCTGCCTTGCTGAAGGAGCGGGTGGATCTGGATCGTGGCGGCATTCCGTTCGACCGGGTGTCCGCTACCGTGACGGCGGAGAACGGCCTGCTGCGCTCGGACAATATCGTGTTCGACAGTCCGATAGTGAAAATCAGCGGAGCCGGTACGCTGGATATGGCCGCCGATGACTTGGATCTCGCGCTCGCCGTGAGCCCGCTTGGCGCCTATGCCGACCTCGTGGGGAAAATACCGTTGTTCGGGACGCTGTTCGCCGGAGACCGGCCCGGGTTGTCGACGGCCCTGTTCGAGGTCAAGGGACCCCGTCGCGATCCCGATATTCGCTATCTCCCGGTTGAGTCCATTGCGAAGGGACTGACTGGGTACCCGCGCCTGGCCATCGATGTGCTGATCAATACGGTGACCCTTCCGCAGAAGCTGTTGGAGTCGGCTGGGCAGTGAGAATTGTGTTCGGAGTCCAACACCTGTGGCGTTTGTACATCGGTGGGCGAGCAGACACAACGGGGAGCGGTCGGCTCTCGACAGAATCCGAACGAGGCACGACAGAACGGATTGCTCGTTTCTAGCGAAACAAAAGGAATCGGGCCTCGTTTTTGCTGTTCATCAAGTTGATTGGCCGTATTGTGGTGTTATTAGTTTAGGAAAAGTTCATTAATTTCAAAGGAGGTTCCGTATGCGTATACAATCGCGTGCTCTGGCCTTGGCTTTGACATGCATGACGGTTGCCGCCGTGGGCGCCTGTGCCGGTCCCACGACAACGAGGACGGGGGCGGTGCATCATATCAAAATCGCCGAGAAACCAGAGCGGGAGCCGGGGGATCTGATTGTGAACCCTGGTGACGAAGTCCGGTGGATCGACTCACGGACGCTTCCGGTGAGAGCGGATCTCGTCAACGTGAAGTCGGAAGATGTGTTCTGTGAACGGGCGTTCTCCAATCTTTTTAGCGTAATGGGCGAATCGGCCACGATCAAGCCGAACGAGACGGTCAGCGCCTGCTTCACGAAGCCCGGCATGGTGAATTACAACGTCCGGATGGATTCCCCTCTGCCGGGAGGCCAAGTGATTGTGCCCGGTGTGATCCGAATCGGGACCAAGCGGTGAGGGCGCGCGGGCGCTGGGCGTCGGTTTTCCGACGCGTCCGCCGCACCATTTATCTTTCACAGGTGAAGGGAGATCCTCATGCGACACGACATCCTTCTTGCCATCGTGCTCATGCCGGTGCTGGCCGCCGGCTGCGTCAGCACGGAGACTCACACGAAGACGCTCGAGGAATTGGATGCGCTAAAGAAAGCCTCCGCGGGTGAGCTGGAAAATGCCAAGAGGCAGGCAGAGGCGCGGATCAAGGCTCTGGAGGACGAAAAAGCCAAGCTCATGCAGGAGCTGTCAAACGAACAGGCGGCCGGCAGCCGGACCCGCCAAGCTCTGATCACGTCGAACGAGAACTTGGACCGCGCGCTGGCGGGACAACGCCGCCTCGAAGAGGAAGCCAAGAAGGCCCAGGAGGAAGCCCAGCGGGCGCAAGTCATGGCCGGTGAGTTGCGACGCGAACGGGATCTGCTGCGCGTCAAGTCCGACGACCTGGAACGGAAGCTTCAAACTGCTCAGGAAGAGCAGGCGGCGGCGGCCAAGGCTCTGGAGGAAGCCAACCGGCAGATGGCGGCGATCGAGAAGGAGAAAGCCGTAACCGCCGCGGCGTTGGCGGAAGCCGATAACAAGGTGCGCGATCTCACGACCAAGCTGGAGGCCGAACAGAGCAAGGTGGCCGCGCTGCAGCAGGACAAACAGCGTCTGATGGGCGGCACGACGACGGCCCAGGAGGAAATCGCCCGCCTGCAGAAGCAAGCGGGAGAGCTGGAAACCGAGGCGGCGCGCGCGAAGGATTTGGAGAAGCGGTTATCCGAACGCGATCAGTTGATCGGCACCCTGCGCCAAGAGGCGACCGACCGGAATGTGATCGCCGCCAAGGCCGCGTTGCTGGCGGAGGATCTCGAAAAAAGCAAACAGCGCGTTTCCGCGCTCACGAGCGAGTTGGCGGCGCTGGGCGAAGAAGCGGCGCGCGCCAAACAGGAGCGTGAGCAGTTAGCCGCGAACTTGGAACGGGAGCAGGAACGGCTCAAGGCCCGAGAGGCTGAGAAGAGAAAACTGGAGGAGGAACGGGCGGCCAAGGAAGCGGAGATCGCCCGCCTGACCCGCACACATGAGGATCTGACCAATTCGCTCAAGGCCGAAATCGAGAAGGGCGACATCAAAATCAAGCAGGTCCGCGACCGGCTGACGATCAATATGGTGGACCGAGTGCTGTTCGATTCCGGTCAGGCGCAGGTCAAGCCGGCCGGTCTCAAAGTGTTGAAGCAGGTCAGTGACATCCTCAAGACCGTGACGGACAAGCAAATTCGCATTGAGGGCCATACCGACAATGTGCCGATCGGCGCCAAGCTGCGCGAGAAATTCCCCACGAATTGGGAGCTTTCGACGGCCAGAGCGACCAGCGTCGTCCGCTATCTCATCGAGGAGGACGGCGTGGACCGCACGATGCTCGCAGCAGGCGGCTATGCCGACACTAGGCCGGTCGAATCCAACGAGACTGAGGCGGGCAAGGCTGCCAACCGGCGCATTGAAATTGTGCTCTATCCCAAGGACCTAGCCGACATCGTCCGTCCGAATCACTAGTTTGCGAAGGATGGATGTGGCGATCGGCGGGCTCTCGCGCCGCTGTGGAGGGGCGGTTGTACTCCGACAATTCTTACAGGCAGCGGTCGGCTCTCATGTGGGGCAATGGGGTCGGCCTGGCGTGCCATACCCTGCGGCAGGCGGCCTTCATGCCCGTGCTTCGGACATTTCAGGCCCGCGTCGCTTCGAGGCGAGTTTCCGACAAGCCGATGGCAGCTGACGGATGGCTTTTGGGCGGATGCTGTCTCAAGGGGCGGACGGACTGTGTTGTAATCGAAGGGCATGGGAGAGCGCCACCTTTTATGAATGAGACGATCGAAATGCCGAAGACCGCCGGTGCCTTTTCCTTGGCGTCGGCCCGGCGGTCGGCTGCATGGGAGGTCGCGCTCAGGGGGCTGTTGCTGTCATCCGTCTTGGGTGGTTGCGCGCTGACGCAGGAAGTGTCGAAAACTCCCCGGAGCGCGTGCGATTGCATCTAGAGCTGTTCGAAACCACCACGGGCCGATTCATCCGCTCGACACCGTGGATGATAGGCAACACCTACTATAACAGTATACCGTCTTCTTCTTCTTTACGTTCAGGACGACCGATGTCATCTCACCACCATAAGCGCGGCAGTCGAGATTTCAAGTGCGACTGCTAATCAGGTTCTTGTCGTGGGTCGGAAGGAGGACTCTCGCTCAACTGCCTCTATAGATGGCAAGTGCAGTGTCGAGGAGCGAAATGAGGCAGGATTATCGAGACCTGTTTTGCCGCCAAGTGTAGGTATGATTGCGGCAGGAAGGGCATTCCCACTGTAAACGGCCGAGAAGGGCCCAGAACCGACTGAGCCAGCCATCGCTGTGGAGGAGATGACAGCGGACGAGGCACAGGGGGCAGAACATTCCCCTCGCGGCAGCCACGAATTGCAAGTCCAATTGTTCCTGACCGGACACCGACGGACGGGGAGAACGGCTTATGTCTGCCTCGCAGCCTTCGAAGATGCAGCCGTTCTCGTGTTGTTCGGCGGTGCCGGGACGGGCGGTCGGATCGGAGGATCTCACCGCGTCTCGACTGTCCGTACAGCTTTGACGATTTTGGCCTGTCGGATTTTGTCTAGAAAACGATCCGGCGATTCGGCCGGATGGACGATTTCCACTGCTTGCCATCCATCGCTCAGCTTACCCTTCCTCCCCTGCACCTCACGGACCAGCCGCTCGATGCTGTCTTCGCTCGTGCCGTCCTGGAAGGTCACCCAGAACAACAACGGCGGAGCGTCGTGACTCCGTCGACCCTCGGCGATTTGAGTGCCAGCCGGTTCATCCTGCCGCTGCGCGAGGTCTCCGCTGCCGGCCTTCGACGGGGTGGCCTTCGAAACCTCGATTCCGGCCGCCTTCAATCGTTGCTTCAGTTCCTGGTTGCTGCGTTCAAGGTCCAGCCGTTCCTGACTCAGCCGGTCGTTGGCGACCGTGAGGCTGTGAATTTCCGCTTGCAGTTCCTCTTGTGCGCTCTGGCTCCGGCTCAGCAACAGGCGCGACATGCGATCGACTTCTCGCCCGACTCCTTTATCACGCTTCTCGATCTCCCGTTGCACGGTCACCACTCCTGAGGCCACGGTTTCCTGAGCCGAAGAGAGTTTCGCAATTGTCCGTTGCAGTTGTGCCATGTTTTGCTGCTGTGTCTGCATGGTGTCGATCGCTTTGGTTTGCATCTGCATGAGATCCGTCAGCCGGCGCTCCAGTTTCTCCACCTCAGCCAGCGGTGCCACCCATGGGGCTTGCGCCGGCGTGAGGGGTGCCGGTGTGCGATCGAGCGATATCCATCCAGTCAGTCGGTCCGTGGCGAGGCCCACGAGCACGAGGGCGACCAGCGCCTGGGTGAAGGCCATCGTTCTCATTCCCGGGACATAGGCCGGAGCCCGATGCCCATCCGTTACCTCGGCAGCACCGCTCAGCGCCCGGCGGACTCGATGCCACAGCGGTGGGGCGGATGTGAAGATCGCGTTGACCGACCCACCTTGCACATGGTTGCGGACGTGAAGATCGACGGTCTCGCGCCCGAGTGTAATGCGGGTGTGCTTGAATCCGTGTTCCGGAGCGCACAGGCCGCCGAGTAACACGCCGTCTTCAGAGCGAAGTTGGACTGTGTGGATTGGACTCGCGTGCTGCACCTGCAACGTCGCGTCCGAGTCGGCTCCATCGAGTTGCCCCACGCGCTGGTCGTTGACGAACAGATGGAGCGGCTCGGAGGTCCGGCGCGTCGAGCGGTGCTTGCCTGTCTGCACCCTCGTCAGGAGATGCTGCCGATAATCATCAAGGTCCTGTTCCATCATCAATCCTCCATGCGGCATTCAGTCTCATTCTGCTGACTTACGGGCGGACATGAAAGTCCACCCGTGGTTTTTCGGTGGCGGATGCGCGGGAACCGCCCAAATCCCAGGCGGTCTGGAGACAGTCCACGCATAACGCGAGATGCCAGATGCGGTATTCGCCGCCGTATCCCTGCGCGAACATGTCTTCCCATTCCTTCCTGGACAGGCACTGATAATGGTCGGGCTCGCTTTTCCGGTAATGGATCTGCGCGAACCGGACCATCCGTTCGGCTTCGCTGTTGAAGCGGTGACGATGACGTGTTTGTTGATTCTCGAAATCCTTGAGCTCCGTCGCCGTCGTGCCCATATCGTCGATCGTGCGCTGCCATCCGGAGTCCCGCCAGCGCTGGAAGTTCTTATAGATGCGCTGGCTTTCCGACCCGTTCAGGCCCAAGGCCGCGATGACCTGACCAGGACCAAGGCCATAGCAGTGATGGTACAGAGCGATGAGCGCGTCACGGCTGATGGCGGCTCGTGCAAGCAGCCCGTCTATCAGTCGCCCGAACGGCGTCAAGAGGTCGGGGTGATAGCAAAACGGTTCCGGCTGACTATGTTGCCTGGCCACCAGCGAGTCCAGGAGGAACAAAGGCCGGCAGGGAACCTCGCTTCGCCCGCAGACGAGAAACCGCTCGAGATATTCCGCGCCCCAGCGCAACACGAATTTCTCATGCGCGATGTCGTCGCTCCACTGACCGGTCTCCCGCAGAAATCGTTTCGTATAGCTTGTCGCCCGTTCCAGCAGTGCCGGCAGGGCTTGGGACACAGCGTGGTCGAATTCCTCGGCCGTCGTGACCACCCTATCCAGGCGGCTCCCATCTGCGAACTGCTCGGGCATGACCTGCTCTCTATGGCTGATGCCTTGCCTTCGACTATGCATTATTGTGACTCCAGGAAGTTCTGTATGCATTGGACAAATAGGCCAGGCGGCAGGCGAATTTGTCCGTTGCCCCGATCGCACTGGTCGGGAGAAGGTATGCGTGGCCGTGCATGGGGCATGGCCGTCGATATGGTCTTAATCTCATGGAGGCTCTCATGACACGGTTCAGCATGATGTTGGCGTTGACGGCATTCCTCGGCGTCGGTGCTATGTCCACTCTCGCATGGGCGGACGAGGACAAAAAGAAAGAGGAGAAGAAGGGCGGCCAAGTTGTCGCGCAGATGAGCGACGACAAAAAGGAAGAAAAGAAGGACAAGGGCGGCCACGTCGTGTTCAGCGACGACAAGAAGGACGAGAAGAAGGACAAGGGCGGCAAGTAAGCCGGTCCGCAGGGGCGCGGCTGACTGCCGCGCCCCTGGCCCATGCTCAGACTCATCTCTCCGAGGCTCCTCTTCATTGCGTCACTGATCCCATCGATCGTTAAGCCAATTTCTTCGTCGTCCCGGCCAGTTCATCGGGGTCTGAGGCTTCCGGCGTTCGATCCAGTCGATGGACGAGAAAGCGGATGACGTCTTCGACTTGTCCTTGGTGATCGACGTAAAACGGCGCGCGTGAGTCTGTCTGTTTGCCCACGTGAATGCCCATGGCCAGGCGGTCGGAACGTTCAAAGACCTCTTCGTCAGCTCCATCGTCGCCGATATAGAACAAGCCCGTGAGTCTGAGACGCTTCATGAGGGCAATGGCTGCCGCACCTTTGCCTGGATGGCTCGGTGGCAGCGCATTGACGCAGGCATGCCCGAACGTCAGGCGAGGCGCGGGTATGAAACGGTTGAGAAGAACGGTCAGCGCAAGACGAACGTGGGCCGGATCCTTGACGCCTCGATAATGAAAGGTGAGCGTGTAGCCTTTGTTTTCAACTTGGACGCCATGATCGTTCAGCATCTGGGCGAACTCGGCGTTCACCGCCTGCATCCATGCATGACACAGTTCCTCGGCACGGCTCAAGGCGGAGGGAACCGTGAGAGGACTCTCTAAGCCATGATTGCCGATCATGTGCGGGACAGCGGCGCCGACCCGTGGAGCCAGGTCGGACAATGCGCGTCCGGAGACAATGGCGCAGGGCACGCGCTTGTTCAGCTCCGTCAGCCATTCCTGCATGGACCGGGAAAGCGCGACACCCTCGCGATCGGCGGAGAGAGGGGCCAGCGTCCCGTCGAAATCGAACCCGTAGAGGATTGACTGTGTTGCTAGTGCGCGAAGCGCGCCACGTCCCGCCTTTGAGAGCGCGTGAGGCCTCATGTCCCTCCTCCGGTGATGACCCGCATGTCCGGCTCTCCGACCTGCCTGATGAGCCGTGCGCGTTGCCGCATGCGGGCCGCATCCAACAGCATGCGTCCGGCCCAGCGGTAGACGTTGAACTCTTGAACAATGCCGCGCATGCTCTGCATCCTGGCCCGTTGCTCCACCGCCGGCATGGTCAGCGCCAGGTGCAGGGCGGCGGCGCACTGATCGATATGGTAGGGGTTCACGATCAGCGCCTCTGGGAGTTCGCAGGCCGCCCCGGTGAATTGACTCAGAATGAGCACGCCTTGGTCGTCGTCGCGCGCCGCCACGAATTCCTTGGCCACGAGATTCATGCCGTCGTGCAGGCTGCTGACGAAGCACAGATCCGCCCCTCGATAATAGGTCATGAGCTCGGTCGGATCGTGATGCTCGACCAGCAGCGTGATCGGCTGGTATCCCGTATAGCCGAAGCGTGCATTGATGCGGTCGGCGAGGGCCCGCACTTCTTCCGTGAACTGTCGGTATTGTTCGATGATGGACCGGCTGGGCGCCGCGATCTGGATGAACGAGAAGGTGCCCACCCACTCGGACTGCAGTTCCAGCAGCCGCTCCACCGCCAGAAACCGTTCGAGGATGCCTTTGGTGTAGTCGAGTCGTTCCACGCCGAGGCCGATGCGGTGATCGGGCTTGAATCGATGGATGGTGCGGATGTGGGTCCGGCAGTCCTGAACCGACGGATGTTTACGGAGCGCGGCGCTCGGCCATTCGATGGAAATGGGATAATGGTTCACGGAAGTCAGCTTGCCGCCGTGCGAGATGGTGGAAGTATCCCGGTCGATTCTGGATTCCATCAGCCGGTCCACGCTGTCGATGAAGTTGTTGCAATGAAACCGCGTGTGGAACCCGAGGATGCTGCTTCCCAACAGTCCTGCCAAAATCTCCCGATGCCACGGACAGATGGCATAACGCTCTGAATTGGGCCAGGGGATATGCCAGAAGGTGATGATGGTGGCGTTGGGAAGATGGTCGCGAATCATCTTCGGGACCAGCGCCAGGTGATAATCCTGAACCAGCACGACCGGGTTATCGGTTTTGGCTTCCTCGATGACCGCCAGCGCAAATCGTTCGTTGATCTCCTTGTACTGTTGCCAATCCGATGAACGGAAGATGGGGCGCACGTGCGCCAGGTGGCAGAGGGGCCAGAGCCCTTCATTGGCGAATCCATAGTAGTAGCCGGCCTCTTCTTCATCCGACATCCAAATGCGGCGGATGGCATAGGCCGGCCGGTCCGGCGGCACGCGGACGTGGCCGCGCGCGTCCACGGTCTCTCGGTCCGCGGAGCCGTTGCCGTGCGCGATCCACACGCCCGAACAGGCCCGCATGACGGGTTCCAGCGCGGTGACGAGTCCGCTGGCCGGGGTATGCACTTCGACGCGTTCGTTCTTCCACTCATGGATATAGGGTTGGCGATTCGAGACGATGATGATCTCGTCGCCCGCCAGATAGTCGTGCAGGATGGTTTTCAACGAAGCCGGCGTCCAGGTCATCTGGCTTTCATCCCGCATGCGCTTGTCCGCTTCCAGCTGTTGAATGAGCGCGCGCAGGTCTTTGGCGACGGGTTGCAGCTCCGGCGCATGCCGGTGATCGCCGAGCAACGTGAGCAGTCCTTCTCCGCGCAACATGGATTGCACACCGGTGACCCAGCCCTTCCAGCTCAGATGGGCGACCAGCACCGTGACAAGCGAGATCACCGCGCCGATGACGCCGAAGAGATAGAAGAGGTACCACTTCGTGTCGCTGCTGCGGCGCTGAACCCAGCTCATGTCATGCACGAGCATGAGGCGTCCGAAGACGCGGCTGTTACTTTGGATTTCCACGGCGGACACGTGGACCGCCCCTCGGAACAAGGGCAAGACCGCGGTTTCATTCGCCTTGATGGCTGCCGTGCCGTCGCACGGGATCGTGTCCGGATAGGTCTGCGTTTTGTACAACAGCCGATTGTTTCGGTCGCAAAATCCGATGGCGTAGAGGCGTTCGTCCTGGATGAGGCGATGAAAATAGTTCACCAATTTGGTTTTTGAATCCTCGGTGAGGAGATCGACGAGCGGACCTTCAATGGTGCTGGCGACCAATTTCGACCGCATCTCCAGATCACGCACAAACCATTTGACCGTGAGGGTATCGACCAGCGGAATCACGGCGTATGCCAGGCCGGCTAGTGCGATGGCCAGCGGCAGAATAAATCGAAGCGACAAACGCATACATCACCTCTCGATTGTTTCATGCGTGCCGGTGCCGGTTCGCGTGCGCGGGGTTTTGTGTGATACGGCTGCGCGCGTTGGCGTCCCTGGAAACCGCTCGGTGACGGATCTCATCCAGCAGGTGCCGATCCATGGCGACAAGCGGGCAGAATAGCCTCCCATCTGATCGCAGCTGCGGCGCGGAATTAGCCGAAGAACGAAACCATGGGCGGATGGAACGGAGCTGCGGCCAGAACGGGGCGACTGGTCGATCGGTGAACTTCAATCACGGGCACGGCGTCTGCCGAAAGACTCAACTGGACGGCAGACGCCGGAACGGAAAAACCTTCGAGAACCGATGCGCCGGGAGTGTCCAACGTTGCACCAGGATCGAAGAGGGTAACCGGTACTCCCAGCATTTGCACGATCACGCTGATGCACAAAAGCAGCAGCATCAAGCAGGCATAACCGCTCACTCTCTGTCTGAGGATGCGAGTCATAGTCTAGAGAAATGATACTCCGTCTCATTTGGAGGATCAAGGAGCACTCGCTGAGTGAGTGCTCGCGCATCATTCGACACGGCACGATCTTGACGCCGAAATGATCCTTGAATAGAGTGGGAACATGAAGCATGTCGTTGCCTGTGCGGGGCTCATTGTCGTGATGGGATTGTGCCCCGCCACATCCGCTGCCGAAGCTCCCTCGTTTGATTCCGATCAGCCCTTTCGGCAGGCCTTCAGTTCACAGATGCTGCGGACGTTCTTAAACCGGGCGCTCGACGTACTGGAAGATCACGTCGAGGTGGCGGGTGACCTGTCGAGTCTTGATTCACAGGGCGATCAGAGCGGGCGTTTCGAGCTCAAGCTCTATCCAAAAGGCAAATCACGATCCAACGAGCACCTCGAAGCCGAAGGCTGGTTCCATTTCTCGCCTGACTCCGGCCGGCAGGATTTCCATCTCCGCTTCCAGCGTCCTCAAGACTCTCTCGGGCATACTCCTCCCCAGTCGGAAGACGTTCTGTAAGTCATTCTTTTCGAGAGCCGCTCTTTCTTTGGAGGACTGACGGCCCCTTGCTCATCGCGTATGAAATTTCTCAACCAAGCGACGCAGTCGCTCGCGGTGGACCGGTCTCATGCCCTGGAACTCCAACCCGAAGGTCCGTCCATGGACCCAACGGACCACCGAACGGTCGATGCGGAGTTGCCAGTCATAGTCCGGCAAAAAGAGCGAGAGTTGCAGGATCATGCCCACCTCCACGGTGGTCTCAGATTCGGCTGAGCATCCGGACTTCGAGAGATCAAGAATATGGGCTTCGCCCTCATGAAAAGCCTCATTGGTAAAAAATAATCGACATCCTAAGCGAATGCGAGGCGCTTTCCGGGCCTCTTTCATATTCATAGCGAGTGGTCTCCCGTTTGTATCTGTGGCACAGGGACCGCGTGCACCCGCCGGTCTTAGCTTCGATGAGGAACGTTAGGAAGTTGTTGAAGGACCTTTGTCAGTTTCTCAAATTGCTCCGGGGTGATCGAGGCGAATTCGACCCCAAATTCCTGCCCTGACGCCCACCGAACGACAGCCTGATCGACCTCGATGGCCGCCTCCGGTTCCGGGACCACAATGGAAAGCTTGACGCGTATGCCGGGAATGACCGGGCTGAAGCTCTGCACGCGACAGCCGCGGATGGACAGATCTACGGCCGTTCCACTACTCTCCGGGATCTGGGGCGCAGACAACGTACTTTGGAAGTGAACCGTATAGCGGATACAACGGCGCTGGTACATCGGCAACCCTCCTCATCAGGTCATCGGCTCTTCCGCGATTGATTGCGACAAGTCGCACCTCAGTTTCGTTGACGAACGTAGTATCGCGTTGAACATTGTCCGCAGCGCCAGGGGTACCACCCAAACCAACTCCTCAGGCGATCTCGCCACCCACGGCGAACGGAGCGATGACAGGGCGTGGCGCAAACGGGGCAGACGGGGACGCACTCGGAGAACAAATGCGGGTCATGTTCGTGACCCTGTTCCGGTAAAGGTTCCGAGCCTCCGATATCGGTTCTCTGGTCCATGGTTCTTGATGATCCGTTCTTTACCCGACCGTCATCTAGCGGCCTCTGAATGGGTGCACACGCAGGTCAGATATGTGGCTGTCATCTGAACCCGATAAGGATCTAAAACGGAGGCGGATGAAACGGCACAGAAGCGAGAAGGAATTCATGCAAGGAAGAGAAGGACGTTATCAGCGGCAATGGGTAAGGGAGAAAGTCCCAAAGCGTGACGACCACGCCCAGCATCTGCATCAGGGCGCCGATACAGAGCAAGACTACCGCGCCCACGCTGATACAACCAAGGGATCGAACCGGGTATCTTGTACGGATCGATTGATCCGGCATCATGGGAAAAGTAACCCATTTGTTACTCTTGCACAACATGAACTTTACAATCAGGCGCAAGAAATGCGCGTATTTTTCAAGTCGTAAGAGGCAGCTGGAATTGACGCAGCTCAAGATCATCGACGGTGGTCGTGAACAGTGGCGACAGCGGCTGGGAGGCTATCAATGCATGCAGGAATTTTCTAAATTGGTTCTGTCCTGGTTTCTTCTGCGAGACCAGGGTTCACGAGCACAACTACAGGCTAGGTTTCCCTATCTCGCTTCGGTATAATCCCCCGTCCGAATTCCCTCTTTAAATGTAGGAGACCTCATGGCCGAGAAAGACGACAAGAAGCGCGCGTTGGATTTGGCCCTGTCCCAGATCGAGAAGCAGTATGGCAAAGGGGCCATTATGAAGCTCGGGTCCGATGAGAGACCGGCCGATGTTCCCGCCATCTCGACCGGCTCCTTGGGGTTGGACATCGCGCTCGGCGTCGGTGGACTGCCGCGGGGGCGCGTCATCGAAATTTTCGGACCGGAGGCGTCAGGGAAGACCACACTCACCCTCCATTGTATTGCCGAAGTGCAGAAAACGGGCGGGGTCGCCGCCTTCATCGATGCGGAGCATGCGCTGGACCTCACGTATGCCAAGAAGCTGGGTGTGCAGGCCGATGATTTGTTGGTGTCCCAGCCAGACACGGGCGAGCAGGCCCTGGAAATTGCGGAGACCTTGGTCCGCAGTGGCGCGATCGATTTAATCGTGGTGGACTCGGTGGCGGCGTTGACGCCTCGCGCCGAGATTGAAGGCGAGATGGGCGATGCCCACATGGGCTTGCAGGCCCGGCTGATGTCTCAAGCCTTGCGGAAACTCACGGGAGCGATCTCCAAATCCCTCACGACGGTGATCTTTATCAACCAGATTCGTATGAAGCTCGGGGTGATGTTCGGCAATCCGGAAACGACCACCGGCGGCAACGCGCTCAAATTCTATTCCTCCGTCCGTCTCGACATCAGGCGCATCGAATCCATTAAGGAAGGCCAGGATGTCATGGGCAGCCGCGTTCGGGTGAAAGTCGTCAAGAACAAGATGGCGCCGCCGTTCAAGCAGGCGGAGTTCGACATCATGTTCGCCGAGGGCATTTCCAAGACCGGTGAGCTGGTGGACCTGGGCGTAGACAGGAAGGTGATCGAGAAGTCGGGCGCCTGGTATTCCTATAAAGGAGAGCGGATCGGACAGGGCCGCGAGGCGGCGCGCGACTTTCTGAAAAACAATCCGGCCACGGCCCGCGATGTCGAGGCGAAACTTCGGGAGTTGGCCGGCGTCCCGGCGCGCAGCGAGAAAAAAGCCGAGTCGAAGGATGAGAAGCCGGCCGTGCGCTCCGAGGAAAAGCGGGCGCATAAATAGGCGTCCCTCACGTGAGTGCACGCCGACGGACAGTCCCGTCATCGCCGGACCCATGGATGGATCTCGCGGTGCGTTATCTCGCCCGCTGGGATCGCACCACCGCGCAAGTCGAGCAGTTTCTCAGGGATAAAGGAGCCTCTCCCGCCCAGGCCAAGCAGGCGATCGGCCGATTGTCCGATCTTCGATACCTCAACGATCGCGCCTATGCTGAGCGCTGGGTCGACAGCCGACTGGCCCGTCAGCCGATGGGACGAGCGCGGCTCAAGGAAGAATTGCACACGAGAGGCATCGCCGAGTCGGTTGCGGATAGAGCGATCCGGGAGGTCTTGCGAGACGTGGATGAGGAAACCTTGGCGCGCCGGGCGCTTAAGGCAAGGCGGCGGAGAGGGCGCCGAATCACGCCGGTGCAAGCGGTGCGTCTCCTACGTCAGTGGGG
>CAYNLM010000056.1:0-22498 GCA_964398045.1 uncultured Nitrospira sp.
GCGGGAGTTCAGCCTCAAGCTCAGTGTCGCCAACATTGCGCTCGAAGTGGGGCGCGGCACCCAGTGGTGGGGACCCGGCTACCACGGTTCGCTCCTGCTCACCGACCATGCCTTTCCGTTGGAGATGGTCAAGCTGGGAAGCGACCAACCCTTCCGGCTGCCGTGGGTCTTTTCGTCGCTGGGCGACTGGAAGGTCAACACGTTCCTCGCCCAGTTGGAACGAGACCGGGATTTCCCTCGCGCGAACATCTTTGGGCTCCGTGTCAGCTATAGGCCGTTCGATTGGCTCGAACTTGGCGGCACGAGGCTCACCCAATTCGGTGGACGAGGGAGCGGACAATCCTTTCCCAAAGCCGTCATCGATACCTATACCAGCGCGCCCAATCAAGCGGGGGACCGCCAGGTCAATGAACAGGTGATGCTCGACTTTCGGGCGACGGCTCCGAAGGTTCCGTACCTAATTCCCTTTCCCGGCGGGCTGCAGCTCTACGGCGAGCTGGGCTCGGAAGATAAATGGTCGAAGATTCCGCTGCCCAGCCGGGCGGCGTTTTTGACCGGCATCTATATCCCACAGGTCTTTAACGGCGACTCCATGGATCTGCGCGTCGAATATGCCGATACGGATTTTACGCGGCGCAAGACAGGCGACCACTTGGCCGGCGTTTGGTACAACAACAGCACGTACGTGAGCGGGATGCGGCATCGCGGGTTTCCTCTCGGCCACCATATGGGGACCGACGGCATCGACTTTTTCGTGCGGACCACGCGGTACCTGACCGATGACTTGCAGGTCGGAACCAATTTCAACCTGCAGGAGCGCGGGCGCAGCGATCCGAATCACGAACGCAAACGCGAAGCAGCCGTGGACCTCACCTGGTGGCTGTCGAGCCGGACGCAGTTCACGGTCGGGTACACGTATCAACGGCTGAAGAATCCCGGCCAAATCACCGACATCACTCCCTTCGTCGAGACCTTCGCCGCCGGGGTCACCGCCACGAACCATTTGCTCTGGACCTCACTCGTGACGGAGTTTTGACGAAGAGCACCAGGGGAAGATTTCCGATCGGCTCTTGAAGGATTGTCCCGGCTGGGCTAGGGTGCGCTGGCTCGAGGCGGACTGATGGGCGAGAGGAGACGGAGCATGGATGTCATGGGATCGCGGCGAGTGACTGGGGCGATTGTCTGGGCCGTTGTGGTCATGACGGCAGTGCCGCCGCCCTTGATGGCGCAAACGTTGAGTGGAGCGGCGGGGTCTCCCTATGGCGTTCCCGGTCTTGGCGCCGGGGCCATTCAAAGCGCCCCGAGTTCGCCGATCATCACGAATCCGACCGCGCTTCAATCCCTCGCCCCTCCCCAGACTCCCTGCCCTGTGCCCTCCGGACCGACGCAGACCGCCGGTGCTGTGATTCCCTCCTTAAACGAGTTCTGGCCGACTGAACCCGGTACATTGCTGCCTTCCTCGGTCGAGCAACGGATGCGGCAAGAACGGCTGGAGCAGCAGGAAAAGGCTGATCAATCTCAGGCGCGCGGGGGAGCAGGGGCCGCTGCATCAGCCACGGCGGCCGGCGCCGCAGCGGGCGTCGTTCCTGTTCCCACGTTGTCCCAGGCAACCGCCACAATCCCGAAAGAGTCGGCGTTGACCAAGGACTTCACAATCGAAGACTCCTTTGCGCAGTTCTCCGTGCTCCAAGGCATCAAGAGCCGATTGAAGCAGTTCGGCTACGACTTCTTTGACACGCAGGCGACGAGTTTCGCCCCGGTTCTCGACGTGCCGGTCGGACCGGATTACGTTATCGGGCCGCAGGACTCCTTGGCCGTCCATGTCTGGAATGTTCCCGACCAGAGCTTTAATCGGAGTTACATTGTGCCGGTCGAACGGGACGGGATGATCGTGATCCCCCAAGTCGGCGCCATTGCCGTAGGCGGTCTCACGTTCTCCCAGGCGGAGCGGGCGATCACCAACCGGCTCGGAGCACTGCTCAAGCGATTCGAAGTCCATGTCTCGATGGCCCGCTTGCGTACGATGAAGGTGTATGTGGTGGGGGAGGTCGTCAGGCCCGGAGCCTACGAGGTGAGCGCGCTGGCGACGGTTTCGAATGCGGTGTATGCGGCCTGCGGTCCTTCCCGGTCCGGTTCTCTGCGGCAGGTTCGGACCGTTCGCGAAGGACAGACGGTGGCCGAGCTCGATTTCTATCAGTTCCTGATGTCGGGAGATCGCAGCCACGATCAGCGCCTGCGGGCCGGCGATGTGGTGGTCGTGCCTCCGCTGGGCTCCGTGGCCGCCGTCAGCGGCGCGGTGAAACGGCCGGCCATTTATGAGCTGAAGTCGGGCGTGCGGCTGAGCGACCTTCTTCATCTGGCAGGGGGATTGACGCCCCTTGCCGACCAGCAACGGTGTCATCTCTTTCGGTTGGAGCCGGGCAAGGGACGGGTCATCATCGATGTGGAGTTAGGTCCGGTGCTCTCGGGCGCCAATGCCGCCAAGGTCCGGCTAGGCACCGGGGAGGTCGATCCGCTCATTCAGGACGGCGACTATGTCCGAATCGGGTCGGTGCCGACTCAAGTGGCCAATGTTGTAAGCCTGGCCGGGGCTGTGAAACATCCGGGCCCGTTTGAATTCAAGCCGGGCATGTCGGTGCGTGATCTCCTGACTCCTGAGCAGTTGACCGTGGATGCGTATCCGGATCAGGCGGAAATCGTCAGAACCGATCCGGTCACGTATCAGACGAAAGTCATCCCGTTCAGTCCAAAGGCCATATTCGCGGGCGACAAGGGCGAAGACCTTCGACTTCAGCGCCTCGATCAGATCGTCGTCGGCAGCCAGGTACGGCCTCCGAGCGTTGTGCTTCTGGAGGGTGAAGTGAAACGGCCGGGCTATTTCACCATCGAGACGGGCGAACGGTTGAGTTCTGTGCTGAAACGCGCCGGCGGGTTCACAGCCACCGCGTTCCCGCAGGGGATTCTGCTGGTTCGGGAATCGGTCAAGCGGCGCCAGCAAGCCGAGCTGGAGCGCTTCATCGCCTCCGAACGACAGCGGTTGACGGCTCAGTCGGCGGGCATCGCGGCGGGCTCTGCCGGGCTTGGTGGGGTCGCTGCGACGACGAGCGGCGGCGCATTGGTCGAGCAGCAGGTCTTGTCGTTGCGCCTGCAGCAGTTGGAGGCGGTAGCCTCGCGCGTGGAGCTTGGGCGGGTGGTGGTCCGCTTCGAATCGATCGAACAGCTCGAAGGGACAGAGGACGACATCACGCTCGAGGCGCGAGACAGAATCTCGATCCCGCAGCCGCCCAAGACGGTGAGCATCATCGGCGCGGTGAAGAATCCCAGCACGGTCGTGTACCGGGCCGGGCTGGAGCTTGAGGAGTACGTTCGGCAGGCGGGCGGTCTGACCGAGGACGCCAATAAAAGGGAAATGTACGTGACCAGAGCCGACGGGACGACGGATTCGGCCTATCTGCGTGTGAAAACTATGCAGCCGGGCGATACGATCGTCGTCCCTCAGAAGATCGAAGCCAAGACCCCGCAAGTTGCGTTGTGGCAGACGGTGGCCAGCATCATCGGCAGCATGGCGCTGACTGCGGCGGGCATTGCGGTGGTCGGACGATAGAAAACGTTTATCTGGTATGTCTGGTGCGTTTTGTTAACCAGATAAACGAGACATACCAGATAAATCTGATGAACCAGACAAACGAGTTTTGATGAACCAAACAAACCAGGCAAACGAGACAAACCAGATAAACCCACCTCCTGAAGAGGAGGTGAATCTTCTCGATTACTGGCGCGTGATCCGGAAGCGGCGGCGGATGATTGGTGGCCTGTGCCTTGCCGCCGTGTCGGCCGCGTTGGGGATCAGTCTGTTGCTGCCCAAGATCTACGAGTCGACCGCAACGTTACTCCCGTCCTTGGAGTCGAAAGACGGCGGTGGGTTGGGGGCGCTGTTATCGGCGGCAGGGGGTGCTGCCGGCGCAGCCCAGAGTCTGGGGGTCAACTTGCCGGGCACACCCGCTACTCCGACCGACCTCTTTGTCGCGATGCTGAAGTCGCGCATCATGGCCGACGAGGTCATCGGGCAGTTCCGTCTGGTCGATCTGTTCGAGACTGAGACGATGCAGGATACCCGAAAGTTACTGGAAGCTATGACGCGTATCACCGTGACGAAGGAGAAAGTCATCAAGATTACCGTCGAGGCGAAGCAGCCGCAACTGGCCGCCGATCTTGCGAACTTCTATGTCGCCAATCTGGACCGGTTGAACCGCACGCTTAACGTCAGCAAGGCGGGGCAGAACAGAGCCTTCATCGAGCGGCGATTGGCCGAGACTCAGGTCAATCTGGTCAAAGCGGAAGAGGCGCTGAAGGCATTTCAGACACAGAATAAAACAGTGGCCGTCGAAGCCCAATCCAAGGCGCTGATTGAAGCGGCCGCCATGATTCAAGGCCAGATCACGGCACAGGAGGTTCAGCTCCAGGTGATGAGCGGGTATCTTTCCACGGATTACCCCGAATTGTCACGCGTTCGATCGAGCATCGACGAATTGAGGAAGCAGCTTTACATGCTGGAATCCGGTAAAGGCGGGAAGGGCATGCTTCCCGGCGACCGGTTGCATCCCGCCATGGTGACGGTCCCGAGCCTGGCCTTGGAGTACGGAAGGCTGATGCGGGAGTTGAAGGTCCAAGAGACCCTCTATACGCTGCTGACTTCCCAGCATGAGCAAGCCAAGCTCGCGGAGGCCCGCGACACCCCGACCGTCCAGGTGCTCGATCCCGCCGTGCCGGCGGAAAAGAAGAGCAGGCCCAGCATCACGTTGAACATGATCATCGGTGGGCTCGTCGCCTTGTTCGTCGGGCTCTTTCTCGCCTTTTTTCTGGAGTATCTTGAGCGAGTCGGGCTACGACGAGCGCAGGGACCGGCGACGCTGCCCTCCTGAGCCGTTACCGTCCCGCCTTCTCCTTCCTGCCCCCCGAGGACCCGTCTCTTTTGAGTCGGGGACGAGTCCCGTCTATCTCTTCGATCCTCCGATCCGTCTTGCGCTCCCGGCCCGTCCCGCCACGTTGATCCGGGTTGCCTGGATGCGAGGCGCTTCCGATCTTGCCCCGTTCGCCTCTTTGCCCGATATAGGAAGATAGGGTAAAGTTCCCGGCGGCATGGGTTCCTGCCCAACGGCGCGAGTGTCCCTGCTGCTCCCCAACATGGATAGGCCGCAACGAATTCTCCTCATCGGTGTTGCAGAAGTCCGATGACCGATTACACGGTGCTGGGAAATCTGCTGGTCATCTTCACGGTTTCGATCGCCGTGGTCTTTGTGTTTCATCAGTTTCGCCTGCCCTCCATCGCCGGGTTTCTGGTGGCCGGCGCCCTGATCGGGCCGCACGGATTCAATCTGATCTCGGACATCGGGACCGTGCAAATCCTGGCTGAGATCGGAGTGGTGCTGCTGCTGTTCACCATCGGCATCGAGTTTTCGCTGGTCCAACTGGCCTCCCTCCAACGACTCCTGTTTATCGCCGCGCCGATTCAGGTCGGCGGTGTCGTCCTGATTGTCTGGCTGGCCGCGATGGCTGCAGGGTTGCCCTGGCAGCAAGCGGTGTTCTGGGGGTTCTTGCTGTCGTTAAGCAGTACGGCGATCGTGCTGAAAGCGTTGGCGGCAAGCGGGGAAAGCGATTCGCTGCACGGTCGAGCCACGATCGGCATTTTGGTGTTCCAAGATTTGGCCGTCGTCCCTATGATCTTGCTGGCTCCGATCCTGGCAAGCCCCAACGAGGGCGCGGCGGCGTCGATTCTGGTCACACTGGCGAAATCCGCCGTCGTGGTCGGTCTGGTCGTGGCCGCCGCCTGGTACGCGGTTCCCAAATTGCTCGAACACATTGTGCGCAGCCGGAGCCGCGAGCTCTTTCTTCTGACCATCATTGTGCTGTGCCTCGGTATCGCATGGCTCACGTCACTCGGCGGCCTGTCGCTGGCTTTGGGCGCGTTCATTGCCGGTCTGGTCATCTCCGAGTCGGAATACAGTCATCAGGCCATGGCGGAGGTGCTGCCGTTTCGTGACAGTTTCAACAGTCTGTTTTTCGTCTCCATCGGCATCCTGATGGACTGGCGTGTCCTGCTGCAGTATCCCGCCGTGGTGACCGGTTTGTTGGCGGCCATCCTCGTCGTGAAGTTCATTGCCGGGGCCGGAGCCGTGCTCGCGGTCGCGGCGCCACCGCGTGCGGCCGTCATGGCGGGCATCGCGCTGGCGCAAGTCGGAGAGTTCAGTTTCATTCTCGCCCAAGTCGGACAGGAGAACCGGCTGCTCTCCGGCGCGCCGTATCAAATATTTCTCGCGGTCTCGGTCTGTTCCATGATCATCACCCCGTTCCTCATGCAGTGGTCGCCGCATGTGGCCCGACGAGTGGAAGCCGTGCAACGCGTGCGTCGCTGGTTTCCGAAGCGTACGACCGCGCACGTGCTGGAAACAGAAGGCCGGCATCTTCGCATCAAGGACCACGTCATTATCGTCGGCTATGGTCTGAATGGACGGAATCTCGCTCGCGTGTTAGGCGAAACCGAAGTGCCGTATATCGCGTTGGATTTGGACGGCGACACGGTGCGCCGGGAGGCCCAGCACGGGCTCCCGCTCTATTATGGTGACGCGACGAACCCCAACGTCCTCCGGCACGTGAAAATCGAAGATGCCAAGGTCTTAGTCGTGGCGATCTCCGATCCGTTCATGGCCCGCCGTACGGTGCAGGTGGCGAGAGGATTGAATCCCAAAATCCATATCGTCGTACGGACCCGTTACTTGCGTGAGTTGGAGGAATTGCATCAATTGGGGGCGGACGACGTCGTGCCGGAGGAGTTCGAAACCTCGATCGAGATTTTTGCGCTCGTCCTGCGTACCTACAACATGCCGCAGGAGTTCGTCATGCGGAAGGCGGAACAAATCAGGCGTGAAGGTTATGCGCTCTTGCGCCGAAGCGAATTGCCGGAGCTCGCCCATCATCTGCGCGGAGGGACGTTGAGCGATGTGGAGGTAGAAACCTGCCGGATTGAAGAGGACTCTCCTGCCGCAGGCAAGACGCTCGCCCAACTGGCCGTACGTCCGAGAACCGGGGCGTCGATCATCGCCTGGACCAGAGGGGGCGTGACCGAATCCAATCCTTCGGAAAAAACCCGGCTGCTCGCAGGCGATATTATCGTGCTGTTAGGGAGCCGCGATCAGATCAGAAGGGCGACGGGCCTTATCCTCGCCAACGAGCCCCGCGACTAGCGGCTTTTCGCGGTCATCACCTGGTAGGCCTCTTCGAGCGTGTCCACTTGGATGAGCTGCACTCTCCGCCGAGCAGCGACTTCGTTGCTGAGCATCCAGTCCGGTGTGAGCATCTGGTCGCGGGCTACGACGACGGTCCGGTAATGAGCCCCGGCTGCGGCGTCAATTTTTATGGGTAAGCCGCCCACGACGTCGAGCCGGCCGTCCGGCGTGATTTGACCGGAGAGGGCGATATCGGAGCCGATCACATCTCCCTTGTACGCGGCCATGATCCCGACCGCTACCGCGGCGCTCGCACTGGCGCCGTCGGTGAGCGCGGTCATCGAGCGATTCTTGATCGTGATCAGCCAGTCCCGGCCATCTTCGCCGACCGTCTTTGCCACGGCTTGAACGGCGCGGCGTACGCCTTCTTTCCATTCATCGCCGACCCGGGACCCTCCGCCGAGGTTCATTTCGTTGAATTGAAGCAGGGGACCGTCTTGTCCCGTCGTCCGGTCGAGTTGGATCACAATGTAATTAACGACGCCCGGCAACCCCTCGCCTTGCACGCCCAGCGCGGGAACGGAGATGAGACGGGAGTCGCCGCCCGCGTGAAGCGAAGTCGCGAGCGTCGTCATCGAGAAGAGCGCAACGCCGAACAGCGCGGTCAGCTTCTCCACCGGAGGGTCACTCGCTCTTTGAGAGGATGATCCAACGGTTGCCCCGTCTGGACCGAAGTCAGATGGGCGGCCTTCAGCTTGTAGTACCACTTGGCCGGCATGTCGGCATCCCCGAGAAACATCGACGACGGTTTGTGTCGCAGACCCACGGCCAGGTTCTTCATCGCGCGCTCGTCCTGGCCGAGGAACATGCGGGTGAGGGAACGGAAGATGAAGTTGCCGAAGGGGACCCAGTTGAGCCCATGCCACAGGGCGGAGAAGTCGATGCGGCATTCCACGTCGTTCACCGGCGTGGCCATCAAGCGGTTGGCGACCCAGAACGTGCCGCACTGCATCAGTTCCACGCGCTGATTCGGCAGGATGAAGTCGATCGTCGTCGTCAGCGGCCCGCCGTACAATCGTTGCAGCCAATGAAACGGTCCGCTGTTCTTGGCCGGCTGGTGCGCGACCATCCGGAATCCATTCGGAATCGGCTCGTAGATTTTTGTCTTCTCGTGCATGCGAACGTCGCTCCGCCACCATGAATGGACGTAAGGACCGTGAACCGGGTCGATCAAGCCGATGATGCCGTCATCCGGCGTGCAGGGATAAGTCAACGAGATATGAAAGGACTGCTGCGGTTCGGACGGCAGCGGCAGGCGAGGTGCAGGCGGCATGGGAACGCTCGTCCCGCGTTCATCCGGGATATAGAGCCAGATCATCCCGTCGGTTTCTTCCACCGGATAGGTCGCAATGCCCACCTTGTCGGTTTGAAGCGTATCGCCTTGGACCAAAGCAGGAATGTGACGGCAGCGGCCCTTCGTGTCGAATTGCCAGCCGTGATAGGGGCATTCCACGCGCTCGCCGTCGAATCGTCCGAACGAGAGCGGCATGCCACGGTGCGGGCAGATGTCCCGCATGGCGGCCAAACGGCCTTGGCGATCGCGGCAGAGGAGGATCGGCAGCCCGAGCATGGTCAGGGCTTGCATCGAGCCGGCGCGCAGCTTGTCGCTCGGTACGGCTGGATACCAAAATCCAAGGAGCGGAGCGCCCTTGGCAGATACGATTTCAGGTGCGAGCTGTACGTTCATTTGGATGAGGAAGGCGGACGGGAACCCTGGACAATAACCCGGTCGGGAAGGAAATATAACGGCCGGATGAAGGAAGGTCAAGCGAACAGGAGGACGGCGCGTTCCTTGACACTCCAAAGGACCCCATACTATTCTGTCCGCACGCATGAATGACGTGGATTTCGCGTGCGAATGAGGTGAGCACATGAACGTCACGCAAATAGAGCCGACTGCCACACTGGCCCAACTTCAGGAATCCAAACCGGAGAAAGTGACCATCGTGCTGCTGAGCGGCGATCTCGATCGGGCGATGGCGGCTTTCATCATCGCCACCGGCGCGGCCGCCATGGGGATGCAGGTCACCGTGTTCTTCACCTTTTGGGGGCTGAACACGATCCGGCGGAAGGGCGCGCCGAGCTCGGCCAAGGATTGGTTGCGCCGCATGTTCGGCCTGCTCAACAAGGGCGGCGCCGAAACCCTGCCCTTGTCGCGCTTTCATTTCGGGGGGGTGGGCACCAAGATGATGCAGAAGGTCATGAAGCAGAACAGGATGCCGGGTGTCCCTGAATTGATGCAGACTGCGCTGGACTTGGGTGTGCGCTTCATTGCCTGCACCACGACGATGGGGCTCATGGGAATCACAAAGGATACGTTGATCGACGGCATCGACCAGTTTGCCGGCGTCACGACGTACCTGGCCGAAGCGAAACAAGGCAGTGTGAATTTGTTCATTTAGTTATCTCGTTTATCTGGTTTTTCTGGTGCGGCATTTTTCGACCAAATAAACCAAACTAACCAGATAACCAAACAAACGGGGTTCTAGGATGCAAGCCGACATCAAGCTTGACACGCTCGGGTACTTTTGCCCGATGCCCATCATCCTTACGTCGAAGAAGATCAAGGAACTGGCGTTGGGGCAGGTACTGGAAGTGGTGTCCGACGACGAAGGCATCAAGAAAGATATGCCGGCCTGGTGTGAAACCACCGGGCATCAGATGCTGGGCATGGAAGAAGAACAGGCCAAGACGGGCCGCATCTACAAAGCCTTCGTGAAGAAGACGAAGTAGCCAATCCTCGACGAGTTGGACCGATTGTGATGAGATGAAGCCGGAGGGAATGGGCATTCCCTCCGGCTTTTGTGTTTGTATCGGGAGCGCCGGTGTCCCCATGGACCGTATCGTCGAATGTGTGCCGAATTTCAGCGAAGGTCGCAATCCGGAGACCATCCAGGCGCTCATTGCGGCCGTCACCTCTGTGCCTGAGGTGTGGTTGCTGGACCATACCATGGATCCCGACCACCATCGGTCGGTGCTGACGTTCGCCGGCCTCCCCGAGAGCGTGGCTGAAGCCGCGCTTCGTGCCGTCAGGGTAGCGACGAAATTGATCGATCTCCGTCATCACGCTGGCGTCCATCCCCGTGTGGGCGCCACCGATGTGGTGCCGTTCGTCCCCATCCGGGGGGTGACAATGGAGGACTGTGTCCAGCTCGCGTGGAAGCTTGGCCGGCAGGTTGGCTCTGAGCTGGACATCCCTGTGTTTCTCTATGAGCAAGCTGCCACGAACCCCGACCATGTGAGATTAGAAGCGATCAGAAGGGGGGAGCTGCCAGGGCTTGCTTCTCGAATGGAGTCCGATCCCACATGGACTCCCGATTTCGGTCCCTCTCGACTACATGACACGGCCGGGGCGATTGTGATTGGTGCAAGACCGCCGCTGATTGCATTCAACGTGAATTTGAAAACCAATGAACTCCCTATCGCACAGGCGATCGCGAAAGCCGTCCGGCACTCAAACGGCGGATTGCCCTGCCTGAAGGCGATTGGAGTGGCACTGGCGAGTCGCGGCCTTGTCCAAGTGTCCATGAATCTGACCGACTATCATGTCATGCCGCTGCATGCCGCCTTTCAAGCCGTGAAGAGCGAAGCAGCCTTATACGGGGTCGGTATTGCTGGAAGCGAGCTTATCGGCCTGGTGCCTCAGGAGGCGTTGGATCAAGCTGCTGCCGCGTTATTGGAGTGTGAGCGATTCGACTCAAGACAGATTTTGGATGCGCGCATCCGAGCGGCGTTGGCCGGGCGTGTCGAGAGCTCGACGTCATTGTCCGATTTTCTGAATGCCGTGGCGGCGGCCAAGCCGACACCGGCAGGCGGCAGTGTGGCGGCGCTGGTCGGCGCGTTGGCGGCTTCGTTAGGTATGATGGGCGCCCGGCTTGGGCATCACATCGATGCGCAGCAGCGGCTGCTCCAGTTGAGCGAACGGCTTCATGCACTGGTCCATGAAGATGTGGACGCCTACGAAGAAGTCGCACGCACCACGAAACTTTCAAAAGATTCGCCGGAGGGATCAATGAAACTGGCCGCCGCCCTTCAGAAGGCTACCGAGACTCCGATGGAAATAGCCGAGTTGGCCTGCGAGGCGGGCATCACCATCCACTCATGCCTTCAATCGGCAAAGCCACCGGTCCGCTCCGATCTCACCGTTGGGATGATCATGGCAATCGCGGCTGCAGAGGCGGGGCTTCATACGGTGACGGCAAACATAAAACTGCTGACAAATCAGGATGTTAAATATCAATTTGACTCACGGATTCGCAAGACGACCAGAAGTCTTGAGGAACTGAAGGGGCTATGCTACACTCCGCCGTCCTAGTCAGCCGGGTTCCGGGTTATGGGTGCAGACAGGCGCAGCCTGAGAAAGTGGAAAGTCGGATCGGATGGAAATCAAAGTTTTCAATAACAATGTCGAAAAAGCTCTGAAAGTCGCCAAGAAGAAACTGGCCGGCGAAGGATTATTCCGCGAATTGAAGCGCCGCCGGTACTACGAGAAGCCGAGCGTGAGGAAGAAAGCGAAGCAGCGCGAGGCTCAGCGGCGTCGTCAGAAGTGGTTGTCGAAACGGAAGCCCGAGTAATCGACGGCCCCGCCGTTATTCTGCTCCGTCAGCAATCTCGCCTCAGCTCACAACCAACGCGATCCTTCCCCGATGCGTCAGGACCAGATCCACGCTGCCATCCGGATCGTGAAGCGCGAGATCCGCCAATGGCAGGAACCGGTCGTCGGCGTGGTCGCCAGGGAATCGAACCGCGATCCGTTCCGCATTCTCATCTCCTGTCTTCTCAGTCTCCGCACCAAAGATAAGACCACCAGTGCAGCGAGCGAGCGGCTATTCGCCTTGGCGCATACTCCCGCGGCCATGGTGAAACTGCCGCTCAAGAAGATCGAGCAGGCGATTTATCCTGTGGGTTTCTACCGCACAAAAGCCAAATCGATTCGTCAGATCTGCCGCCGACTTCTCGATGTCTATGGCGGACACGTGCCCGATTCGATCGACGAATTGGTCACGCTGCCGGGCGTGGGGCGGAAGACGGCCAATTTAGTCGTGACGGTGGGATACGGCAAACCCGGGATCTGTGTGGATATTCACGTCCACCGCATCAGCAATCGCTGGGGCTACGTCAAGACCAAGACACCCGAGAAGACGGAGGAGGTTCTCCGTCGCACATTGCCGAAACAATATTGGATTACATTCAACGACCTGCTCGTGCCCTACGGGCAGAACCTCTGCCAACCGGTCTCGCCGTTTTGCAGCAAGTGCAAATTGACCGAGTTTTGTGATCGCGTGGGGGTGACGAAGTCGCGGTAGTTTGGTCTGTCTGGTCTAGCTGCAATCCTGTTTGCGCATCAGATGGACGAGACAGACCAGACAGACGAGATAGACCGCTTATATGAACAGCTTGGTCTCCGCGTCGGTGGTAAGGCTCAGGATGGCGGGCAATCCTAACACTTCATCGACGTTCTTCTCGACCGCCGCACCGTCTACGCCCATGTATTCCAGACCGGCGCTGCAGGCGATCAACCGAAATGAGCCGACGTGCTTGGCATCCTGAAACATCTCGGAAATCTTCGGCACCTTCTTTTCCTTCAACAAGCGGGCGACTTCTTCTGCCGAGGCGGCGTACTCCGGCGGAAAATCGATCTGGTCGATCTTGCCTTCCGCGAGTTTCTTGATCGTCCAGAACAGCAGCACGACGATCACGTCCTTGCCCATGGCAGCGGCCGTCATGCCCAGCGTGGCGACCTGGTGCAGCTTATCGTAGGTGGCGTTGTGGGCGAAAATGACGAACTTGGGCTTCTTCGACATGGGGCTACTTTTTCTTGGCGCGGGTCTTCACGCTGTTCACATAGTCGGAAATGGCCGTATCCACTTCGCCGGCTGTCATCGGTCGATCATGCGTTTCGCTCTCATCCACCAGATAGCGATCGTGGTCTTTTTCCTGCCGGACGACCACGGTGTTTTCCGGTGTCACTTCGATCATCATGAACCATTCCTGGTTGCCCTGGGTGATGACCACTTCCTTCCCCAGTCCTTTCTTTGAAATCTCGATCCGGAGGTCCTCACCGGTCGGAGTATCGGCTGCCTGCGACAGCGGACAAACAGCCACGATCAGCACAAGGCACAACAGCGGCGGGAAAAGTTTAGACTGAGTCATCAGCGGTCCTCGTGCCGTGATTATAACCGCCCTCTGCGCCTGCGTAAACACAGCGGGGCCGTCCCGGTTCGCCTTGAGGGTCCTCGGAGCGCATGTTAGGATGCCGCCCGATGGACGGGCTTCTTTCTTTCGTTCACCAATATGTCTCCACGGAAACACTGGTCACGCTGACCGTCCTTTCCATCGTCTTTTTTGTCGGATCGCTGATCGCCATCCCGTTCATCCTGGTGCGTCTTCCGGCCGACTTCTTTGATATCCGGGTTCCGCGGCGATGGATGGAAGATCACCATCCCGTGCTTCGGCTGCTGGGGCACGTCGTCAAGAATGTCATCGGCGCGATTTTTCTCTTCGCCGGGTTTCTCATGTTGTTCCTGCCCGGCCAAGGTATTCTGACCATGCTGATCGGCGTGACCATGATGGACTTTCCCGGGAAGCGGAAGCTGGAGGCCAAGATGATCGGGCAGCCGACCGTATTGAACGCGATCAATGGCCTGCGTCAGAAATTCGGCAAGCCGCCTCTGGTCATTGCCTCGACTGCACATCGCTGAGTTCCAACGCGTATGACGTCCGCAACGGCCAATAGCCGCCCCACCCTCTATTTGATCGACGGCAGCGCCTACATCTATCGCGCCTTCTTTGCGCTGCCGCCGCTCAACAATTCGAAAGGCTTTCAGACCAATGCGGTGTACGGGTTCACGACCATGCTGTTGAAAGTCATCCGGGAGCATCGACCGGACGGGCTTGCCGTGGTGTTCGATGAAAAGGGGCCCACTCAACGGCATGAGGAGTTCAAGGCCTACAAGGCTCAGCGTCCGCCGATGCCGGACGCGATGAGCGCCCAGGTGCCGTACATTCACCGGGTGGTCGAGGCCCTGGCCATTCCCGCTATTCGACTCGCCGGCCATGAGGCGGACGATATCATCGGGACGCTGGCGCATAAAGCCGAGCAGGCGGGCTACGACGTCGTGATCGTGACGAGCGACAAAGACATGTTCCAACTGCTGACACCCCGCGTGCGCATTTATGATCCCGTCAAGGACAAATGGATCGGCGAAGCCGAATGCCGCGAGCGATTCGGCGTCGAGCCGGCGCGGGTCGTCGAGATCATGGGCCTCATGGGGGATGCCATCGACAACATTCCCGGGGTGAAAGGGATCGGCGAAAAGACGGCCACGAAACTGGTCGCCCAATTCGGGACGATCGAGGAACTGCTGCGCCGTGTGGACGAAGTGACGCCGGCCAGGACCAAGGCCATGCTCGTCGAGCAGGCCGAGAATGCGCGCCTGAGCCGGCGGCTCGCGACCATCCAGACGGACAGTCCCGTGGAGTTCGACGCGGAGGCGCTCCAGATCAAGCCGCCCCATGACGAACAACTCATGGAACTGCTCCGCGAGTTGGAATTCACCACGCTCCTGAAATCGGTCCAGCCGTCATCCCCGCAAGCGACCATCCACGAAGCGGCAGTCGAAACCATTGAGAACGAGGCGGCGGCCCAGGCCTTTGTGAAGAGGCTGCCGAAGAACGAAACCATTGCCGTGCACTGTCTCCTCTCCGGCGGGTCGGGTGTTCGGGCAGAGGTGCAAGGGATTGCACTGTCGTCGGGAGACAAGACCGCGTTCATCCCGCTCGACGTCCATGAATACATGCGGCCCATCACCTCCTTATTTCACGAAACCACGAGGATCAAAGCCGTCCACGACCTGAAGGCCACGCTCCTGGCCTTTCATCGCATCGGCGTGACGCTGGCGGGGCCCTATCTGGACACGATGATCGCAGACTATTTGCTCAATCCCAACCGGCGCGACCATCAGCTGGACACGCTGGCCCTCGAAATGTTGGGCCGTCGATTGGGCGGAAACGGGAAAGAGGCGAGCGCGCCGGCATCGTTGTTCGACGTCGACACCGGCTCGCGCGAACAGACTGCGGAATGCGCCGCGGTCATCGCCAAGCTGGCGCCGTTGATGCTCGACCGGCTCAAGGAGCAGGGGAGTCTGAAGCTCTTTCAGGAGGTTGAAATGCCGCTCGTGCCGGTGTTGGCCGACATCGAACGAAGCGGCTTTTTATTGGACGTCGAGGGGCTGCATGCGCTGAGCAAAGAGCTGGAGCGGGAACTCGATCGGATGATGGAGAGCATTGCCGGCTTAGCCGGCGGCGAGTTCAACATCAACTCGCCCAAGCAGTTGGCGACGGTCCTGTTCGAAAAGCTGGCGCTCAAGCCCGGCCGGAAAACCAAAACCGGCTACTCAACGGATGAAGACACGCTCACGCAGCTCGCCACACAGCACGAACTCCCGGCGCAGATCCTGAACTACAGAAGCGTGAGCAAGCTCAAGTCGACCTACGTGGATGCCTTGCCGGAATTGATCAATCCGGAGACGAAGCGTCTGCACACGTCGCTCAATCAGACCGTCGCCGCAACCGGACGGCTTTCCTCGACCGATCCAAATCTGCAAAACATTCCCGTGAAGGGCGACTACGGCCTCCGCATCCGCGAAGCCTTCATTGCCCCGCAGGGCCACGAACTGCTCTGCGCCGACTACAGCCAGATCGAGCCGCGCATCCTGGCGCATCTGTCGCAAGATCCGCGACTGGTCAGCGTCTTTGCGAAGGGCGAGGACATCCACATGGCGACGGCCATGGAAATCTTCGGTCTGCCGTCGAGCCAGATTACGCGCGACATGCGGCGCGCGGCCAAAACCGTCGTGTTCGGCATCGTCTACGGCATCAGCCCCTTCGGCCTCTCGCAAAACATCGGCGTCTCACAGGCTGAAGCCAAAAAATATATAGAGACGTTCTTTGAAAAATTCGCAGCCGTGCGCGAATTGATGGACCGGAACATCTCCGAGGCCAAGACCAAAGGCTACACAACCACCATCCTCGGCCGCCGGCGGCCGATTCCCGAACTCCAAAGCGGCGATCCCGTGCAGCGCAGCTTCGGCGAGCGCATGGCGGTGAACAGCCCCATCCAAGGCTCCGCGGCGGACTTGATCAAGGTTGCCATGATCAACGTCCACAAGAAACTGCACGAAGATCTGCCGCACACGAAGATGATCCTGCAAGTCCACGACGAATTGATCTTCGAAGTGCCGGAGCATGATTTGGACGAAGCGAAGCGGCTGGTGAAGCATGAGATGGAAGGGGTCGGGAAGCAGCTTGGACTGTCCGTGCCGCTCAAAGTGGATCTCGGCGTCGGGAAAAATTGGCGAGTGGCGCATCCATAGGTGAGCGAGAGGGCTGTTTTGACAGGATGGCGGGACCGCTATAGAATTTGCTCGGGTGGCTGCCTGACCACTTCTTCAATCAGATAGAAGATTGAGTGACACGATCTGATAAGCTACTTGAGCGTGTGCTTCGGGGGACATCGGACGCGAATATTCCGTTCGAGGGGCTGCGTCACCTGCTGAAAGAGTTGGGCTTTGAAGAACGAATTCGAGGGAGCCATCATATCTTCGCAAAAGCGGGGATTGAAGAGATTCTGAACCTACAGCCAAAAGGCTCCCATGCCAAACCGTATCAGGTGAGGCAGGTTCGCCAGGCGATCCTTCAGCATAAGTTGGGAGGTGACATAAATGAGTAAGTATGAGGTGATCATCTATTGGAGCAAGGACGACCAGGCGTTCATTGCCGAAGTGCCGGAATTGCCGGGCTGTGCGGCAGATGGTGCCACATACCAAGAAGCACTGGCGAACGTGGAAACCGTGATTCAGGAATGGATCGAGACCGCGAAAGACCTCGGCCGCCCTATTCCTGAACCCAAAGGCCGACTGGCTTTCGCCTGACGTTGCTCATCAAAGTAGGCCGGGGGGCCATGTCTTGTCGGGGAGTCCTGAACGGCTAGGCAAAATTCCATGGTCACCATCACCAAATGTGCCGCCTGCGGAAGCGACAAAATCAAGAGAGTCCGGCGGAAGTGGACCGGCAAGTTTCATGGCCAGACGTATTCGGTGCCGAGACTGGAGTTTCACGAGTGTCCAGCCTGCGGTGAGAAGGTCTATGATCGTGAGGCCATGCGAAAAATAGAAGCGCACTCGCCGGCCCTTGTTAAAGCCCGCGCCTCGTAGCGAATCAGCCGCCGATTAGTCGTTTATTCTGCGTCCGGCGTTTTCTGCCAAAGAAAGCTGTTTTATAAATCGGAAAGAACTACAGAGAGACGCATCCATAGACGATATGTTCCCTCGCCCCATGGGGAGAGAGGTAGGGTGAGGGGAAAGAGAGGTGAGATATGAAGACCGCACGTCTGCTAGTACCGTGTGTGACTCTCGGAATCGGGCTACTCATACTCGGCGCGATGCTTGTCATACCCTGGTCGCCGTTTACGGCGACCGCGCAAGAGCCAAAGCGGTTTCAGTACAAGATTGTTGAGGTGTTGTCGGACACGCAGACCATGCAGACGACATTGAATCAGTACGGCAACGATGGATGGGAGTTGGTGGCCGTCGGCATGGGCGATTTGACCTCGCCGAGGCTGATTTTCAAGAAGTAGCCGGTGTGGCTTGCTTGAAGGTTTCTATCACTGACTCTTAATGGACATGTCTTACTCGACAACATTCCTGGCAGATGACGGTTTATGAATCTGGGAGTGAGGATGGTAGCATCGGAGAGATTTGGTCTTGCCAGTTAGCTTGGTTCCAAATAGAATGCCCTATCAGTTCCACATGGGGTACCTTAGCTGCCCACTCATAGCACCGCTTCTAGTGCGCCGTGTCCTTTGCAGGCTCTGACATGAAAGGCATCGTCCTCGGCGACTCCGAAATCCGTTCGGTTCTTCGATCCAGGCTTTCCCAAAAACACGCTCATAAATCCCAAACAGTCCTCATTGAGGAGCTTGGGCTTTGCCGTGGAAAGGTGAGGGTCGATCTCTCAGTCGTCAACGGATTACTGCACGGATATGAAATCAAATCGGATCGAGACAGTCTAAGACGCCTGAGCGCTCAGGTGGAACTCTATGGAAAGGTATTTGATCGGGCAACCCTCGTCGTAGGGGACCGCCACTTGGCCGAGATCTTGGATGTGTTGCCGAGATGGTGGGGGATTCTACTCGTTCAGCATTCGGACCGAGGACTACAGTTCAAGACAGTACGCAAACCACAGAGCAATCCCAACAG
The DNA here is from genome assembly GCA_964398045.1 of uncultured Nitrospira sp. Taxonomy (GTDB): domain Bacteria; phylum Nitrospirota; class Nitrospiria; order Nitrospirales; family Nitrospiraceae; genus Nitrospira_D. The sequence goes on from CAYNLM010000056.1 coordinate 18,542, forward strand.
AGATCCCCGTAGCTTGGTTGAACTGTTATGGTTCGATGACGCCATTGCACTCCTAGAAAAACGCAACGCTGCGCGAGGGTTCAGGGGAAAGCCCCGATGGATCGTTTGGAACAGGGTATGCGAGCTTTGCGATATCAATGAAATCGCAAGGGCAGTACGCGGGCACCTCAAGGCCAGGATAATGAAGCGAGTGCCTGTGTAACCATTGAGATATGATGGATAGTGCCTAGTTGACGCCAAGCCTCGGCAGATCCTAAACCAGACTCTCCATCTATAGCCTTCCACACTCCTGCAACGTTGCGCCAAAGATGTGGGCTACGTCTTCAAGTAGGCTCGCTATTCCCAGCTTGCAGAAAGCATCCGTGTCAAACAGCAGCTTCATGACGCTCCGGCTCGCCAAAAACGCAGCGGAGCAGTGCGCGGTCAGTTTCAGTTGCAGCGGTTACATCAACATTCTCATCAAATAGTTGTCGCAATTGTCTGCGTGCACCAGTGGCCCGGTAAAGGGCCCTTACCGCCAGTGTGGCTTTTTGGTAGCTGTCCTGGTTGCCCATACGCTGTGCCCACGCAAAGATTAGTGTGCTCGCATTAGCCCGCGTTTGGCGTTCAAGCTCAGCCGCTCGACGGGCAAGGTCTTTGAAGTCCGTACCGTTGATTTCCGGAATAGTGTCGCTACCCACTAGAACGCGCATGGCGTATTGATCAGCCCGACGCTCAATAGGCACGTCGTCCTGAATGTCCTCTTCTTCGTCAACAACCGGCTGATCAGGAGCACAATCCCCTGCAGCCACATGCCCAGCCTCATGTGAGACAACAAATGCTAGCCGTCCTGGTTCGTCATGTTTGTGGCCTAGCAATATGACCGGCCGGCCCTCGACGATCCCAGCTAGTCCTTGGAAACTCGGGGTTGGAAGCACGTCAAGTGGGATTACAGGAATCCCTCGCGTCCAGAGATTCTGAGCGACGTCCTTCAAGGTTATTGATGGTCCAGCGTGCTGGATCGCATTTCGCCAGGTTAGGCCATCAGCGGGAGGGATGGTCGCATTTGGCACGGTGTCTCGTAGGCTTCGAACTACGGCTGCGGCTATCCGCATGGCGGAATGAATCGCAGGCCCGAGCTTGTCGCGATCTACATCCCGAACGCGTCTAAGCTGCGCTCTTGGATAATCGGGCGCCGCCAATCTAATGCTCGGATCCTTGATCTCGGCGATAGATTGACCAAGGAATCGTGCAACCCGGATCTCGATGTCTTGGAGGAGCCTGGGGTCTTTTCGACAATCGTCGTCCCACCAGTCTGGCAAGATTGCTGAGCGCAAAAAGTCGTTTGTGAAACCGGCTTTAGACAACCGGCTGGTTAGACTCTTGAAAGTGTGCCTCGTCAGAAAAGTGCTCCGTTCATTATTCACTTCAAGCGGTAATGTATCGCCCCCCTACATTCCACGGGTGCGCAATCTTAACACTCTAGATCGTTGAACACCACGCAAGGGATAGATACAGATACCTGGTTGTTTGACCTCCCTTCATTTTAGAAGAGCTTTCTGGAATCTTAATCGGCGGCAACCGCCCACACTGAAAAAACGTCGGAAAGGTTTTCTCCCTCATCTTCGTTCAAACCCGTGCCTCTCGTTGGTCCCTGCCTTCAGCTAGCCAAAATCCAGAGCCGATTTGCGCGGGGTTAGGAGGGCACCGCTCTTGCTGATCTCCCATCAGCTTCCATCTTCTATGGAGAGCGTCACATGAAAAGGGGGATCAGATGGTACCAGTGTTGGAACTCGACAAGCAGACGGCGTCGTTCGTGCGGTTGCTCGAAGACCAGCGCAAGCTCGAAAAGAATCTCCTCGTCGAACGGGTTCGTGGGACAAAGGAAGGGGCGGACTCGGTCTTCAGCGACATCAAAAGCCGCGTGGCGGTGCTGGAGAAGCTGAACGGGTCTGCAAGCGCGAGCTGTCTTGCGCCGATCGGCTGGAGCCAGCTGATCTTTACCGGACCTGCCAGTGTGTCCTCGCCCAATACCATCGGCTTTGGCGATCGGGACGAGACTCTCTGTAAGCTGGATCAAATTCGTTATCTTGACGAAACGAACTATCTCCGTCTGGCCTCCAATTCCCATTACATCGAGCATGCGCTGCCGAATAAATCGGTTCAAGCGCGGGTGGGCGCCAACCCGTCCATGTGGGACACGCTGGGCTATGCACACGTCGGCTACATGACGACGCTTCAGGTCCCTGCGGCGCTGGAGCCCACCACGGTCTCGATCATGTCGCGGATGAATACGCTCTTCAATTGGGTCGAAGCCAATGCGGTAGGGGATGAGTGGTACGCACACGTGTCGGCCACGGCGCGCTTGTGGGTGACTTACGACGGCGAATTTCGGCAAGCGCCCCCTGGACAGTTCGTGAGCCTACCCGCCTCACCGAAGCAGGTACGGACGCATCAAGAGATTGCCTCTCCAGCTCCAAGCGCCGCATTGACGATGCAGGTCTCTGCCTCGGCCGGCAGTGGCACGACGATCAATGTCTACGAAAGCATCGAGCTCGTCGCAACGACGCCGAACGGCCACGCCTACTTGGATGGAGTCTTTTCATGGGAACCGCTGGCGGTACAGTTGAGAGAGGGATGAACAAGCTTACGGCCGATAGAAGGTGCGGACGATCTCCGAAGTATTGAACAGCATCGCGTTCAGTCTCGTGTAGGCGGCGTGGCCGTAGTAATGTTCCCGGACATTGGTCGAGCCGGTGCAGTCTTTGTAATCGACCAGCAGGCAGTGGCCGTCGCTGGGAAAGCGCACGGCGCGCCTCGCGCATTCCAGCCATCGCTCAAAACCATCGTAGGGCTCGACCATCTCCCACACCGCTTTGTTCACCGTCTTTGCCACCTCGCTCATCGGCAGGGCGTCGCTGCCCGCCACGGCCAGTTGCTGGACGTAATCGCCGCCCCAGGCGATCGGCATTTCCATCGTCACTTGGGGCAGCTCCATTTTTGCCAGCCAGGTCTTGCCGTCGGTTCGGAGATTCCGATGGTTGACCACGTGCAGCAGGTTTCCAAGTCCTGACGGATCCCAGGCATATCGAACCGGTGTGCCGAAGGTGACGACATCCAACCGCGCTCCATTCAGCAGCGAGCCGTTGGCCAGCGGCAATTCTATTGTTTTGATCGCTGCCGACAGCTCCGGTTGTTTCGTCTGCTCCGCATGATCGGCCAGTACGCCGAGCAGCTTCGGTCTTCCGGTGATGGGGCTCGGGCAGAGCAGATTGGATGCCAAGGCGAGCACTAGGCCGGCTTGACCGTGCGCTTGGACCAGAATGCAGTCTCCCTGACCGAGGTTCTGATTTTCACAGATCGTTCGCAATGTATCGAGCAGACGAACCGCCGCGCTCGCACGCCCGACATGGTGATGTTCCGACGACCACAGGACGCGCACGCAGGTGATGAGTTGAGACAGGTTCTTGTTGATGGCCTTTTGAAACAGGGCGACGTAGGCATTGGAGAAGTTGCCTGCATCGCTCACCTGCTCGTCGAGCAGCGTCTTTATTGTCTGATCATTCGCCAGCGGCGGTTTCCTGCCGCCTGGAAGGAGAGGGATACCGTTCCCTTCTTCCCGCATGGCGGCGAGCAGAGCATCCAGGCCCGACACCCCCCGCGAATAACCTCGCTTCAGCCCGCCGACTTCATCCAGCCGCTGGATGCCGAACACGTCCGTGCCATGTATGGACCCATGAAGAAAGACGATGGCCCGGACGCCGGCTTGTGACAATCTTGTGCCGCATTCGGCCATGGCGTCGAACCAGGCCGGAGACTCGGGCTGCGCGCCGGCGGTCAGCTCCGCCGCCGACAGCCGGTCACCGGGACTTTTTCGCGACAGCTCGTCGTGCTGGAAGTTGTTCTCGATCGGCATGGGGGGAGGTACTTACCGCAACTGGAAGTGGAAGTGCAATGGGGTCAGGGCCACTATCGGGA
>CAYNLM010000057.1:0-22116 GCA_964398045.1 uncultured Nitrospira sp.
CATCGGCATCTTGACGGATACGGACATGATGAGGCGGATCGTGGCGGCGGGGGCAGACGCCACCAAGACCACGGTCGAGCAGATCATGTCGGCGCCCATCATGACGATTGAAGAGAACAAGACGCTGTTGGATGCCAACGATCTCATGGCGCAGTCCCATGTCAGACACCTGGGGGTGTCGCGGGACGGCAAGTTGGTCGGCATCATTTCCGTTCGCGATCTCGTCGTGTTTTTGACGAATCTTCCGAGAAAGTAAGAGACATGGCCTTCCCGATTCAACGATTGCGGCGACTACGGCAGCACGAAATGCTCCGGCGGATGGTGCGGGAAACGGTGCTGTCTCCCGCCGATTTTATTTATCCGCTGTTCGTGGTGGAAGGCCGGGACCGGCGCGAGGAAATCGTCTCGATGCCCGGGCAGTATCGACTGTCGATCGACCTCCTGATCAAGGAAGCCAGCGAAGTGCAGGCGCTGGGGATTCCTGCAATTATCCTCTTCGGCATTCCGGAGAACAAGGACGAGCGCGGCACGGCCGGGTTTGATCCCAATGGCATCGTGCAGCGGGCCGTTAAATCGGTGAAGGAACACGTGCCGGGATTGATGGTCATCACCGATGTCTGCATCGATGAATACACGAGTCACGGCCACTGCGGCATCGTGCGAGACGGCAAGATCGTCAACGACGAGACGCTCGATTGTCTGAGGGCGATGGCGCGAACGCATGCGGAAGCCGGCGCCGACATGGTGGCGCCATCCGATATGATGGATGGCCGCGTGGCCGCCATCCGCAAGGAACTTGACGATGCCGGATTTCCGGATCTGCCCATCATGGCCTATGCCGCCAAGTTCTCTTCCTGTTTTTATGCTCCGTTCCGGGATGCCGCCTCCTCCAGCCCGCAGTTCGGAGATCGGCAGTCCTATCAAATGGACCCGGCGAACGCCCGCGAGGCGCTGCGTGAAATTGAATTGGACATCGAGGAGGGGGCCGACATTGTGATGGTCAAACCCGCGCTGCCCTATCTCGACATTATCGCCACGGCTCGCAGCCGCACGCTGCTCCCCATCGCGGCGTATCAGGTGAGCGGTGAATACAGCATGATCAAAGCCGCGGCCAAAGCCGGTTGGCTCGATGAATCCCGCGCCATGATGGAATCGCTGCTGTCGATCAAGCGGGCAGGAGCCGATCTCATCCTCTCCTATTTTGCCAAAGACGCCGTCCGGCTGCTGCATTGATCGCCCGATGAAGGTCACCCGCGGATACCTAGGCGGTGGTGCTCGGCCGCATCCGGTGGCGACCATCGGCAACTTCGACGGTCACCACGCCGGGCACCGCTCTTTATTACAATTGGTCGTTGAGGCGGCGTGCGCGGCTCAAGGGACCGCGATGGTCCTGACGTTCGATCCGCATCCGGTGAACATCCTGGCTCCACATGTCGGCCTTCGTTTTTTGACCAGCCCGGAAGAAAAGCTGGCGCGATTTCAACAAGCCGGAATCGACGAGGTCGTGTTGCTCACGTTTGACGAGGCCTTCGCCGCCCTCACTCCGGAAGCCTTTGCCGAGGGGGTGCTCGCACGCGGACTTGGCTTGAAAGAGTTGTTCGTCGGTCAGCACTTTGCGTTCGGCCATAAGCGCGCGGGCAGGATCGCGGAATTGACGGCGCTCGGAAGCCGACTGGGATTTGTCGTGCATGCGCTGCCTCCTGTTCTGGTTGAGGGTGCGATCGTCAGCTCCACGAGGATCCGTCAGCTGATTCAAGAAGGGGATGTTCACAAGGCCGCCACCTTGCTCGGGCGTCAGTATGCGCTGGAAGGAGTGGTGTCAGGGGGGGCGCAGCGTGGACAGAGCCTGGGCTGGCCGACGGCCAATCTTCGATTGCCGCCTGATCGGGTGATCCCTCCCGACGGGGTGTACGCGACCGTGACGGTGCTGGATCACCAGCGGTATGATTCGATCGGGTATATCGGAACGAGACCGACATTTGATGCGGGCGAGCGGCTGCTCGAAGTGTATCTGATGGAAGGGACGCATGAACTCTATGGTCGCCCCGTTGCGGTCGAATTTGTGGAGCGCGTGAGAGGGGATATGTGTTTCCCAGAACCGGAGGCGCTCAGCCGCCAGATTGCGACGGATGTGGATCGTGCCAAAGCCATGTTGCGTCGGTATCACGACACGGTGGTAGAACGATGACCGCGACGGCACCAACTGAGGAGAAGAAATTCAATCGACAGGCCTGGCCTGCCTTGCTCCATCGTATGGCGCGCACCGTCCGATCACGCGATCTCTTTCAGCCGGGTGAACATCTCCTCGTGGCGGTCTCCGGTGGCCCCGATTCAGTGGCACTCTTGTCGCTGCTGCATCGCTTGCGCGCTTTCTGGCGCCTGTCCCTCACCGCGGCGCATTTTAATTACGGTCTGCGAGGCGAAGAATCAGACGGCGATCAGGAGTTTGTCACGGCATTGTGCCGATATCTCGAAGTGCCGCTTGTGACGAGGCGATTGGATGTCCGCAGGCGTACTCGAGGCAGCTCGCTTCAGGCCGCGGCCAGAGATCTTCGATATCGCGCGCTGGCGGAGATTGCGGAGCAGTGCGGGGCTGATCGCATCGCGGTCGGACACACGGCGGACGATCAAGCGGAGACAATGTTGCTGTGGATGCTGCGTGGCGCCGGTCTGACAGGGCTCGCCGGAATGCCGGCCGCACGCGATGGAAAGATTATCCGGCCCTTGTACGATAGCACGCGCAAGGAAGTGCTCGCCTACCTCGGCCGCTCAGGACTCTCGTATCGGCAGGACTCCAGCAACGAGAAGCTCCTGTATGCGCGGAATCGAATCAGGCACGAGCTGTTGCCGACTCTGAAGCCGCTGGTTCCATCGAGTGTCCAGGCCCTCTGCCGATCGGCGGATCTCTGCCGGGAAGACGACCGGTATCTCGATGCACATCTCGCCTCCCTTTGTGAAGGACATGTTCGCCAGGCGCCTGATGGATCGTGGGTGACAGAACGTGCGTTTGTCCGGCAGCTGCCACGCTCATTGCAACGGCGCCTCATCCGGGACCTGCTCCGCCGATGTGATCCCGTCCAACGGGCAGCGGGCGCTCGCATGGTGGAACAGATTGTTCATGCCGTCATGAGAAAAGGAACGTTGCAGCGAACAATGAAATCGGGTCGGCTGCTTGTCACGGAGTTCGAGGTCCGCTGTGTGCCGTCAAGCCGAGAAGTGCTCCAGGATAAAACACTGTCCCCACTCCGATGGTATTGGTTGTTCCATCGCAAGTCGTCTGGGCTGGAACGGGTCAGACAATTCAGGTACAACAGCAGGCCCGGAAGCAGGTGGGTGATGTGAAACCGGGCCCTGCCCGCATCGTGGTGGACGCCGAGCGTGTCTCTGCGCCGTTGATTGTACGGCCATGGCAGCCGGGAGATCGCTTCCAGCCGCAGGGCATGCACGGCCGTTCAAAGAAGCTGCAAGACTTTTTCACGGATCTTAAAATCCCGATCGCGGCTCGCCGAAGAATTCCGGTGGTGGCCGCGCCGGAAGGAATTGTGTGGATCGTAGGGTATCGCCAGGATGAACGATGGGTGGTGACGGCCGAGACCAGGCACTGCCTTGTGCTGACGGCGAGTAGGGAAGGAGCGTCGTAGGATGGAACGGATGTTCGGTCGTCCGATTGTCACGCAAGAGCAGATGCGCGCCCGCATCAGGGAAATGGGACGGCAGATCAGCGCCGATTATGCGGGAAAGGATCTGGTGCTCGTCGGTGTCTTGAAAGGGGCGTATGCCTTCTACGCCGATTTGGCCCGTGCGATCAGGATTCCTGTGCGGGTGGACTTTATTGTGGTAGCCAGCTACGGTTCGCGGGCGAAAACCTCGGGAAAGGTTAAGCAGGTGACCGAATTGACCGAGGATATCAAGGGCAAAGACGTGTTGTTGATTGAAGATATCGTCGATTCCGGACTGACGGTTCAATATTTGACCAAATCGCTCGCCAAGAAGAAGCCGAAAAGCATTAAGGTCTGCACCCTCTTAAGTAAGCCGGAACGGCGGGTGGTGGATGTGCAGGTCGACTACGTCGGGTTCAAGATTCCGAATAAGTATGTGGTCGGTTACGGGCTTGACTATCAGCAGAAGTACCGCAACTTGCCCTACCTCGCGGTGCTGGATCAGACGGACGAACAGGAGGAATAGGGCTTTCAGCCGGTGTTGTCAGCCTGAAGGGGGCTATGTTAACATCACCAAGATTTCAAATGGTTTCAGCCGAGGCCTAACGTTCCCACAAGGAGATCTGGATGAATTCCAGGGTCAAGAACCTGCTTTTTTGGGTGGTGGTCGGCTTGTTCATGATTCTGCTGTTTAATCTGTTCAGCGTTCCGACCCACGCGCCCGAAGAAGAAGTCATATTCAGCGATTTCATGGCCAAGCTCGACAAGGGCGAAGTCGAGAAGGTCATCATTAAAGCCAATCATATCAGCGGAGTGCTGAAGGATAAGACACGCATCCGGACGTATTCGGCAGACTATCCCGACCTCGTAAAAGTGCTTCGCGAAAAGGACGTGCAGATTGAAGTCAAGCCGCCGGATGAAAGCCCCTGGTACATTACGTTCCTTGTGACGTGGGGACCATTCATTCTTTTTCTCGGACTCTGGTTCTTCCTCATGCGGCAGATGCAGATCGGTGGGAACAAGGCGTTGTCTTTCGGCAAGAGCCGCGCCCGCATGCTGACCGAAGAAAGGAAGAAAGTGACGTTTTCGGACGTCGCCGGCATCGATGAGGCCAAGGAAGAGGTGCTGGAGATCATTGAGTTTCTGAAGGATCCGCGAAAGTTCCAGAAACTGGGCGGGCGCATTCCGAAGGGGGTGCTCATCGTCGGGCCTCCGGGGACCGGCAAGACGTTGCTCGCGAAGGCGATAGCCGGAGAGGCGGGTGTGCCGTTCTTTAGCATCAGCGGATCGGACTTCGTGGAAATGTTCGTCGGAGTCGGCGCCTCGCGCGTGCGCGATCTATTCGAGCAGGGAAAGAAGCATGCGCCCTGCATCATCTTTATCGACGAGATCGACGCGGTCGGGCGACTGCGGGGTGCGGGTCTGGGCGGCGGTCATGATGAGCGTGAGCAGACGCTCAACCAGTTACTCGTGGAAATGGACGGGTTTGATACCACCGAAGGCGTCATTCTCATCGCGGCGACCAATCGGCCGGATGTGCTGGACCCCGCATTGTTGCGACCCGGCCGGTTCGACCGGCAAGTCGTCGTCAACCGGCCTGACTTGCGCGGCCGTTCGGAAATTTTGAAGGTGCATACGAAGAAGGTGCCGGTCGCGGCGAACGTGGAACTGGAAAAGATTGCGCGTGGTACGCCGGGATTTTCCGGCGCCGATCTGGAGAACCTCGTCAACGAAGCGGCGTTGTGGGCGGCCCGTCAGAACAAGAAAGAAGTGGAGATCGTCGACTTCGAGATGGCGAAGGACAAGGTCCTCATGGGCGCCGAACGCAAGAGCATGATCTTGAGCGACGAGGAAAAGCGCGTGACGGCCTACCATGAAGCGGGCCACGCCCTCATGGCGAAACTGTTGCCCGGCACCGACCCGGTCCATAAGGTGACGATCATTCCACGTGGCAGAGCCTTGGGTGTGACGATGCAACTGCCGACGGATGATCGCCATAACTACTCGAAAGAGTTTTTGTACAACACGCTGGCCATTCTCATGGGCGGCCGGGTCGCAGAAGAGCTCATTTTTAAACACGTGACCACCGGTGCGGGCAACGACCTGGAGCGGGCTACGGATCTCGCCAGAAAGATGGTTTGTGAATGGGGCATGAGCGAAAAGCTGGGCCCCTTGACGTTCGGTCGAAAGGAAGAAGAGATCTTCCTGGGCCGGGAAATCGCGACGAAGCGGGACTTCAGCGATCAGGTCGCGTTGGAAATCGATCTCGAAATCAAGCGCCTCGTCACGGAGAACTATGAGCGGGCGAAACGGTTGCTGACCGAGCAGATGGCGAGTCTGAAGGCTTTGGCCGAGGCGCTGTTGGAAAAAGAAGTGTTGGATGCGCCCGAGATCGATCAAATTTTGTTGCAGTCCTCCTCTCAAACAGTTCCCGCCTAAGCAGATCTGAACATGCGCCGGTTTCCGGGGCACGGGAGCCGGCGTGACATTACCATCGTCATGCGTAGAGAGTAGGCAGGGAAGCCCACTCTGGGAACTCTTGTTGCTTTGATCGACGTTCGCATGCATGATGATGGTACATGGTCGGTATGGAACGGTCTGCATCTCAGCCCCTGTCTGGTGAATCATTTCTTGCCCGAGGGCGGGAAGTGCGGTGCTCTGAACGTCCGCTCATCATGGGCATTGTCAACGTGACTCCGGATTCGTTCTATGATGGGGGGCGGTATGCACGGCCGGAAGAGGCTGTGACCCATGGCATCGGGTTGGTCGAACAGGGGGCGGACATCCTGGACATCGGCGCCGAATCGACCAGACCGGGAGCGAAGCCTGTCTCGGAGCAAGAGGAAATTGACCGTGTGATTCCCGTGGTCGCGGCGCTTGCCAGCCGTGTCTCGGTTCCGATCTCAGTTGACACCACCAAGGCTTGTGTGGCGCAATTGGCCCTGGAGGCGGGCGCATCGATCATTAACGACGTGAGCGCGCTGCGGTTCGACGCCGGGATGGCTCCGGTGATTGCGCGATCGGATGCCGCGGTCGTCCTCATGCATATGCAGGGCACTCCCCAAACCATGCAACAGGCTCCCCATTACCACGATGTCGTGGGAGAGATTACGGATTTCTTTATTGAACGGATGCAGGCGGCAGCGCAGGCCGGCATCGCCGAAAGCCGGACCATCCTTGATCCGGGCATCGGTTTTGGTAAGCTGCTGGCACACAATCTCGACATACTCGCGCATTTGTCCTCATTTGCCATGTTGAACCGTCCACTCCTCGTCGGTCTTTCTCGAAAAGGTTTCATCGGTCAGATGATCGATCGTCCCGTCGGACAACGGGAGTGGGGAACCGCGGCCGCGGTGGTTTTGGCCGTCGATCGGGGCGCGAGCATCCTCCGTGTCCATGATGTGGCGATGATGGCGGATGTGGTGAAGGTGGCGTACGCGATGAAAATGCATCCGTCTCCAACGCAACAGGAGCGCCATGCGTAAGTTGTTCGGAACCGACGGTGTCCGGGGCGTGGCCAACCTGGAGCCCATGACCAGTGAAATGGCGATGCAACTGGGGCGCGCGGCGGCCCACATTTTTATGCGGCGTGCGGGTCGACACCAGATCATCATCGGCAAGGATACGCGCATCTCGGGCTATATGTTGGAGTCGGCATTGACCGCCGGCATTTGCTCAATGGGCGTCGATGTGCTGCTGGTCGGGCCGATGCCCACGCCGGCGATTGCGTTCTTGACGCGCAGTTTGCGGGCCGATGCCGGTGTCGTCATTTCCGCTTCGCACAATCCCTATCAGGATAACGGGATTAAATTCTTTTCGAACAACGGGTTCAAGCTGCCCGATGAAGTGGAGGCGCGGATCGAGGAACTCATCGTCTCGAACGAGATCAGCCACCTTCGCCCGACGGCGGACCTGATCGGCAAAGCCTATCGCATCGATGACGCCGAAGGACGCTACATCGAATTCGCGAAGCGTTCCTTGCCGAAAGATCTCGATTTTCAGGGCATCAAACTCGTCGTCGATTGCGCCAACGGCGCGGCCTACAAGGTGGCGCCCACCGTACTCAAGGAATTGGGCGCCAAGGGCGAAGTGATCGGCAACAAGCCGGACGGCATGAACATCAATGCCGGTTGCGGGGCGGTTCATCCCGAACAGTTACAGGAGGCAGTGCGGCAGCATCAGGCCGACATCGGCATTGCTTTGGACGGCGACGCGGACCGGGCCATCTTCGTGTGCGAGCAGGGAAACATTATCGATGGTGACCATGTCATGGCGGCCTTGGGGCTCGATATGCAGCAGAACGGTGTGTTGGCCAAGCAGACGATTGTCGGAACCGTGATGAGTAACGTTGGGCTTGAGCTAGCGATGGCCAAGGCTGGAATCAAGCTGGTTCGGACTCCTGTGGGCGATCGATATCTGCTGGAGAGGATGTTGGCGGAAGGCTACAATTTCGGCGGCGAGCAATCGGGGCATTTTATTTTTCTCGACCATAATACGACAGGTGATGGCCTGATTTCCGCCTTGCAAATGTTGTCGTTGATGAAGCGGACCAAGAAGCCGCTGTCAGAGTTGGCGAAGGCCATGTCCCCGGTCCCGCAAGTCTTGCTGAATGTGAAGGTGAAGCACAAGCCTGTGTTGGAATCGGTTCCTGACATCAATCGGGCCATTCAGGAGAGTGAACAGCGCCTGAACGGCAGCGGACGCGTGGTCGTTCGGTACTCGGGAACGGAACCTCTTCTTCGCATCATGATCGAAGGGGAGCAGGATTCTATTATTCAAGAAGTGGCCGAGAACCTCGCGAAGATCGTGCGGGTTCATATCGGATAAGTGCTGCCCCTCCTCGTGAGGGAGGCTCATGCTGCCATCCCTCACCTCCGCCTTTCTTGTCGGTCTCTGCGTCGGCTCATACATTCCATTTTTCCCGGTCGCCCTGTTCGGAATCTTACTCGGTCTTGCGTTGGTGCTGACGCTCTTGGAGCGTACGACACGCCTTGATTCCCGGTATGGTGTCATTCTGTATGCGTCGCTTTTGTCCGGGGTGGTGTATTGGACGCTGGCGACGCCGCCTCCATCGTTGCATCTCCCCCAGCCGAGTCCCCGCGATGTGACGCCGACTGACGTGGCTGGTCGCATTACGGCTCCCGTCCAGCACGCGCCCGGTCGTCAGACCGTTCTGATCGAGATCGAACGCGTTCGTCCCGACGCAGGAGGAACGCGCGATCTCGATCGAGTACGGTTGGTCTGGAGAGAGCCGGGCGCAACACTGCTGGAGGGCGATCGTATTCAGCTGCGGGCGAAATTGCACCCGCCGGACGGTTCCTTAAACCCGGGGGGATTCGACTATGCCGGGTATCTGGAGCGTCAGGGGATTGATGCCGTCGCGACAGTGTCCGGACAGGACGCTGTTCGCGTCATTGAGTCGGGGGAAATGTCCTGGCGATGGGCCGGATGGAATGACATCGACCGTTGGCGCGCGACGATTCGAGAAGCCGCGATACGGACGCTGGGCCAGCCGGCATTAGGCATGTTTCTGGGCATCGTCATCGGCGAACGGGGCTATCTTCAGCAAGACCTTCAAGAATGGTTCATGGCGACCGGCACGATCCATCTGCTGTCGATTTCCGGATCGCATTTAGGATTGGTCGCCCTCATCGGGTTCTGGCTTATCAAGCGGGTTGTCCTCTGGCTCCCGACGTCTATCCTATTGACGGTGTCTCGAACGCTGACTCCATCGAGGATCGCCATCCTCTTCACTTGGCCGATGGTGATGCTGTACGCGCTGCTGGCCGGAGCCGAGCTGGCGACCATCCGCTCCCTCATCATGATCACGTTGGCGTTCGCCGCCCTGTGGCTTGGATATGAACGGCACCTGCATCATGCCCTGGCCCTGGCCGCGCTGATCATTGTATTGCACGACCCCCGCGCCATCTTCGATATTTCGTTTCAGCTTTCTTTTTTGTCGGTGCTTGTCATCGTCCAAAGCCTCGCGTGGATGCAGGCGTGGGAAGGGGACAAGGCTCAGAACGGACGGGATATTCCGAAGATCATAGGAACGTTCAGCCGAGACGCCTTGCTGATGAGCGGTGCCGTGACGGTCGCTACGCTTCCCGTCGTGGCGCTCTATTTCAACCAGATTCCTTGGATGGGGGCGGTCACCAATCTCGTCGCTATTCCCCTCACGGGTATCCTGTTGGTGCCGTTGGGGCTGCTCTCGGCGGTCTGGACAGTGCTGGCAGGAACCGATCGGTTGTTTATGGGATCGCTTGAGGAGCCGCTGCTCAGGTGGTTCATACAAGGTCTTCACTGGTGCGCCGGACTTCCGCATAGTGAATGGCATGTGGCGGCCCCGACTCTACCGTCTCTCGCGTTGTTCTACATCGGGTTGGGAATGGTGAGCGTACAAGCCGTTCCAAGGCGTTTGCGGATGTGCGGCGCGATGGCGGTGTTGTTGCTGGTCTGCTGGTGGGCGTGGTCTCCTCGTGCAGGAATAGACGGTGATCGCTGGCGGGTGACGTTTCTCGATGTCGGGCAAGGAGACAGCGCCGTCGTCGAGTTGCCGGATGGGCAGACCGTGCTCATCGATGGTGGAGCCCGGTACGAGCGCTTCGACATGGGGCGCGGGGTCGTGGCGCCATTTCTGTGGAATCGGGGGATCCGCCGTCTGGATCACGTGATCGGCACGCATCAGCAATTGGATCATGTCGGCGGATTGATTTGGGTGCTTCGCCACATCGACGTGCGGCACTACTGGGGTACCGGCGTTGAGCGCGAGGAACAGTTCGCCGTCGATCTGCGGGCGGCGCTGCGAGATGCACACATCCAGGAGCGCATGGCCGTTCAAGGGCAGGACGTGTTGTCATCGGGCCCTTGCCGCTTGACGATTCTGAATCCAATCTCATCGCCGGAGGCCAGACCGGTCAGTCATTCGCACGGCGGGTCGTCGCTCAACAACCAATCGATCGTGTCGCGATTGCAGTGTGGCGCGCACTCGATCCTCTTCGCCGCCGATGTTGAAGCAGAAGGGCTGCGGCGCCTCACTGGAGACGGACGGCAGCCGGCGACCGTGCTGAAAGTGCCGCATCATGGAGCCCGGAGTTCGCTCGACCCCGCGTGGATCAAAGACATCCATCCGCAGTATGCGGTGATCTCCGTGGGGCGTGCCAATTCCTATGGACATCCGGTGCAAGCGGTTCTGGATGTGTATGCGGAAGAGCAAGTGGCGGTGTCACGAACCGACCGTGATGGCGCCATTTGGGTGACGGGCCGGCTCTCCACATCGGACATCACGCTCACGCGCATGCGCGACCGCATGCTTCAACCGATCGATCTTCGTGCCGGTGTTTGGCGCGGTGAGGAAGAGAACTGGCATCGCCTCTGGCTGCAGTTCCGCGACCATGATCCGCTCCCCGCTGTTTCTTACTGATTGCAAAAACCCACCTAGAGAATCCATCAAAGCGCTCTTCGTACAAGGGGGGGCACATGTGACAGTTTTTGTCCATCCTTGGCCGATATGGTCAAGCTTCACAGCAGAAGGCGCAGAGATTCCGCACCCTTAGCAAAATGCTAGCAAGGCATAGCATGTGCACACGTCTCAGGCCCGCAGGCACCATCGTGTCCAAAGGGAGTCCTCATCATGTCTAAGCTTGTTCGTATCGTTATTCAGCTTCCCGTCGAACTGAAGGAACAACTCGACGCACTGAAACAGCAGGGATATACCACCAGCGGCTTCATCCGAGCCATGTTGGAGCGAGAACTCGGCAAAGTGGAGACTCGGCCACAGCCCGCGATGCGCAAAGTCGTGAACAAATAGCCGTGTGACAATGTTCGGAGGAAGAGACAGGCAAGCGATGAATGGAGTGCTCGGTGGCGCGACTTTCTGATCTGGTTCGTGAGCAATCACAAGGTCCTCTCAGCGACGGGCAGGGGGCGCCGCTGACTCGATCCGGCGGAGGCGGGTCCGAATCGGCTCGCCGATGGTATGCGGTTGCGAGGCAGGAACTGCGCAGAATTCGTGACGGCATTCGCGGGAATCCGGCTCCCCGGCTTGCCGTATGCGAGGAACTGGCTCAATCGTTGGTGGGTGACCTGCAGGAAAGCGATGAGTGCCTGCGATGGGCGTTGAACGGGCACACGGACGATTACCTGGTGGACAACGCTCTGCATGTCGCGGTGCTGAGTGTCAAAATCGGGGCCGGTTTGCGTTATACGCAGGAGGAACTGGAGCAAGTAGCTCTTGCCGGATTACTCCACGATGTCGGCATGTGGTCGCTTCCGGACGCCGTGACCGACAAAGCCGGCACGCTGACGACGGAAGAGATGGTCGCCGTTCGTTCGCATCCTGAACGGGGGCGCCGGATGCTGGCCGGATTAGGCGGCGGCTACACCTGGGTATCGACCATCATCGCGCAGGAGCACGAACGATGGGACGGCAGCGGGTATCCCTGCCGTCTGAAGGGAACACAGATCGCCGAACAGGCGCAGATCGTCGGCTTGGCCGATGTGTTTGATGCCCTCGTGACCCCGCGGCCCTATAAGAAGCCCATCGCGCCGCATCAAGCGCTACGGGAACTGCTCGTCCATGGGAAACAGGCGTTTTCCCTTCGGGTGCTCAAGTCTTTGGGCGACCAGATTACGTTGTATCCGGTCGGAACGCCTGTCCGGCTGAATACCGGAGCGATCGGCAGGGTGGTGAAAGTGAATCCCCGATACCCGTTGCGCCCGACGATCGAGATTCCCGGTGACGGACGGGCGGGAAGCAAGGAGCGGGAAGGGGAGCTGGACCTGAGCATGACGGCTTCGGTGCATATCGTCGAAGTGTTGCCCCAGGCCGGTTTGTCATAGGGATGGTGGCACATATGGGACGGATGACCAACACGCTTCTGAGGACGGTTGCGATCCTGGCGATCGGCGCGGTGTGCGTGACGGGCTGTCGCAATCCGGGACAATCGACTCTGCCGACCTCCGCCATCAGCACGGAAGGGCAGTCTATCCCGCCGCTGCCGAAGGGTGACGTCTATGCCGATGAAACCGTGCCGACGGCCGACACGCCGATTGAAACAGGAGATACGCTCGAGATTGTGATCCGGCGGGGAGCCGGGGAAGAAAAGTTCACCGGACTTGTTCGTGAAAATGGAAAGGTATCGGTCGGGTTTATGGAGGTCGATGTCGGCGGGATTACTGTGGCGGAGGCCGAGCGTCGGGTGCAGGAGGCGGCCGCTCCGTTTATGCGTCAGCCGCGCGTCCAAGTCGCCCTCAAGAAAAAACTGCTGAAGGTGAAGCGCATCTTCGTGTTCGGCGATGTGAAAAAGCCGGGCATGATGCCGATGGCGCGGAACATGACGATGCTCCAGGCCATCGCCGCGGCCGAGTATCAGGAAACGGCGCTTCTGGAAGAGATTCGTGTCGTCCGCGGCGCCGATTTGGCGAAGCCGAAAATCGTCACCGGCGATTTGGCGCGGGCCTTCACCTACGGCGATCTGTCCCGCAACGTGGCGCTTGAAGAAAACGACGTCATTTTCGTGCCGCGCGAGCACATGGGCGATGCGGCCGAGGCGGCCAAAAAGATTTTGCCCATCATTCAGGTGGCGATCATGCCCCTCTACCCTGTGTATCTCATTCCGACTCTCTCGCGGTAGGACGGCAGACCGCGTGAGCAAGGCACGTGCAAATGGCCCAATATGAACTCAACGTCATTGATTACTGGCTGATCCTCAAAAAAAGAAAATATCTTATCCTCCTGTCGGCCTTCTTGGTGGTGCTCTTTACCTTCCTGTTTTCAGAATTCTTCAAGCCGGCGCCGGTATATGAAGCCGTGGCGCGGGTCAAGTTCGAGCGTAACACGACAGTGGCGCAGCAACTCCTGGAATCGTTGGCCTATTCCAATGCCAATGATCTTGGGACCCAAACCGAGTTCATCCGCAGCTTTCCCGTGATGGAGCGGGTCGCGGTGGACTTGGGACGAGTCGCGGCGGACGTCACTGAAGAGGAGAAACGGTCGGCGGCTTACCTGAACACCGTCTACAACCTCGGGCAGGAGATCAAGGCTCAGCGGGAAGGGGATACCAACATCATCCGCATTTCAGCCGTCTCCGATCAGCCGAGCGTGGCCGAACAGATGGCCAACTTCACTGCCCAGGCCTATCGGGTCGAAAATATCGCGACGCGCAATCGGCTGGTCACGGAATCCCGGCGGTTTGTCGAAGAGCAGTTGGCCAACTTGGAAAAGCGGCTGAATGACTCGGAGGAAGGTCTGCGCGCATTCAAGGAGCGGGAAGGCCAGGTGTTCCTGTCGGAGGAAGCGCGGGCCGCGTTGGATACCTTGACCAAGCTGGAAGAGCAATACAATGATGTGATGCGTAAGCGCGCCGAGAGCGAGCGGCAGATTGCGGTGTTGCAGCGATTGGATGTTGTGATCGGGAACCGGTCCGGGCGGATCTTTACGGAAGAACAGAATGCCTTGCTCACGATCCTGAACCAACGCCTGCTCGATCTCATTCAGGAACGAAACACCCTGCTGATCAACTACACCAAAGACCATCCCCAAGTCGTCGAGCAGCAAAAAAAGATCGACAACGTGAAAGTGGAGATGATCCAGGAACTCAAGTCCAAGGTCATCACGTTGAGCGATCGGGAAGACGCGCTGCAGAGCCAGCGCGACCATTACCGGAAACGTTATCTGGGCTATCCCAAGGCGGCGATTCAGATGAGCCGGCTCGAGCGCGACGTCAAGGTGAATGCGGATTTGCTGGCCACCTTGAAGGCCAAGCATCAGGAGCTGCTGATCAAAGGAGCGGAGCGAATCGAAGAGGTTACCATCATCGCGCCGGCCATGACGCCGACGGTGCCGCTCAATGCCTCGAACCCCGCGCTGAATCTCATGATCGGATCGTTGATGGGCTGCTTCCTGGGGATCGTGCTGGCCTTCGCGCGGGAGTCGTTCGATACCTCCATCGGTACGATCGAGGGCGTCGAGGAATTCCTGAAAGTACCGGTGTTGGGTATCATTCCGCAGTTCGATCACAAGGAATTGGCGGATATGGCGAAGGCCGCCTTACCTCCCCAGACCGCGCCGTCCGTGGTCGAGAGTTTGTCGAGGCTCATTTGCCTGATCGACCCCAAGTCGGTCTTGTCGGAAAGCCTGCGGTCGCTCCGCACGAACATCCAATTCGCCAGCATGGACCGGCGGGTGAAGTCGATCATTTTCACGAGCGCGGGGTTGGGGGAAGGTAAGAGCACCTGCGTGATCAATCTGGCCATTACCATGGCGCAGGAAGGCATGAAAGTGTTGTTGGTGGATGCCGATCTTCGCAAGCCGATCGTGCATCAGCGTCTGGGGTTGGAACGCGAGCCGGGCCTGGTCGATGCGCTGTTGGGCACGACCTCCTGGCGTTCCTACGTGCGGTCCGCCACGGATCTGATGTTGGGCACCGTAGGCGTCGATCGCGTGATGAACACGCCCGGGTTGGACAATCTCCACGTACTCACCAGCGGATCGGAATCGGGCAATCCCAACGAGTTCCTGAATCTGAACAAAATCAAGGCCCTCACTTCGGAAATGCAGGAGGACTACGACATCGTCTTGATCGACACGCCGCCGATTCTGCCGGTGACCGATGCCGTGGCGTTCAGCTCGAGGGTCGACGGGACCATTCTGGTCTATCAAGTCGGACGGATCGGCCGGAACGCGCTCAAGCGGGCGAAGTTCCTCCTAGACCATGCGCAGGCGAACGTCCTCGGCGTCGTGCTGACGAACGTCAAATCTGAAGTGACGCCGGAATACGGGCTCTACCGATATGAGTATCGCTGAAGCGACTGGAGCATCGGTGCCATGCAGCAGGCCGCTATTACCCCCCACGATACCCTGGTCGTTTCCGCGCTCGCCGTTGCGGTGGCGGTAGGCCTCACCCTCACGACTCCGATGGTCGGCATGCAGGCCGTCCTGGGTCTGCTCATCGTCCTCGTCGCCTTCACCTCCGTGACCGCCTCGCTCTATTTGTTGATCGTCTCCATGCTGCTGTCCCCCGAGGTCGCCATTGGACGGGTCGACGGTCGGGGCGTCGGCGTTCGTGAACTGTCGTTGCGAATGGACGACATTCTGTTGGTTGTGATCGGGTTGAGCTGGCTGGTCAAAAATATCCTGTACCGGGACCTGGCGCTTTTTCGGGAAACCCCGTTGAACCGGCCGATCGCCGCTTACATGGTGGTCTGCGTGGTCGCCACGTTGATCGGGTCTTTGACCGGACGAGTGAAGCCGATGACCGGCTTCTTCTTTGTCCTGAAGTACTTCGAGTATTTCTTCGTCTTTTTCATGGTGGTGAACCATGTCCGGACCCAGCGGCAAGTGGTGAACCTGGTCGTGGCGCTGCTGGCCGTCGGTCTGCTCATCAGTCTGTATGCCATCTACCAGATTCCGAGCGGGCAACGTGCCACCGCGCCCTTTGAGGGCGAGGCCGGGGAGCCAAACACACTGGGCGGCTATCTGGTGTTCTTGCTGGCGATCATGACCGGCCTTGCGCTGCATATCAAAACCGGCCCGATTCACCTCATCTTGCTGACCCTCGGCGGGTTCGCGGCTCTCGCATTGATGGCCACCCTCTCTCGTTCTTCCTACCTGGCCGGGACGGTGCTGCTCCTGGCGGTCGGGGTCACGCAGTGGCGTAGGCCACGGGTCCTCACATTATTGCTGCTCATTGTGGCCTTGATTCCTATTTTCGTGCCGGACAACGTCAAGCAGCGGGTCAACGAAACCTTCTTCGGCCGCCAGTACGGCGGCGAAATCAAAGTGGGCAGCGTGGCGCTTGATCTGTCCACGACCGAGCGGCTCAATTCATGGGCCTATGTCATCAAGGACTGGGTGCACAACCCCGTCCTCGGTCGAGGGGTGACCGGCTATGCCTGGGCGGATGCCCAGTACGTCAAGATTATCGGAGAAACCGGACTCGCGGGATTGGTCGCATTTGGAATCATCATCTATCGGCTCTGGCGTTGCGCGCGGGAAGCGTTCCTGTCGCAGACCGATCCCTTCGCCAAAGGGTTGGCCCACGGGTTTTTGCTCGGAATGGTGGCCATGTTGGCGCACGGTATCGGCGCCAACACGTTCATCATCATTCGCATCATGGAGCCTTTCTGGCTCTGTGCCGGTCTGGTGATGTTGCTGCCGACCTTGTCGGGTGAACCGGTTGTCGGAAGCCGCGCGATGAGGCCCCTGTGAACTGGTTCGTCTTTTGTTATTGGTTCGAGCCCGATGCCCCGGACGATCCGGTCGGGCTTGTCCGTATCTGGACCTTGGCCGATGTCTTAAGCCGCGTGGGGGACCGTGTCACGCTGTTTCCCCCGCGCTATCGGTCGGCGCTCGTCGCTCGAACGGCGACCGTTATCCCTATTCAGGTGCTGCATCTTCCCCTGCTGCGTCCTCTGTCCTACGCGCTGTTGTCGTTCCTTCATGGCCTACGCAGTGCCTTGGTCAGTCGCCCGGACGTGGTGTACTACCGATGGATGGACAGCCCGCATGCGCTGATCTTGGCGAAGCTGTTGGGCGCGCGCTGTGTCTGTGAGGTGAATGGTGAGCCGGTTCCCGACTGGTCAGGCCGCGGCGCCGGACTGAGCCGCGTGGTCAGACGGTGGCTGGCTTGTGCCGCACTGCGCAGGTGCGACCGTGTCGTGGTCTTGACTGAGGGGTTGCGGGAGCTCCTCGTCCGACGTTACAGCGTGCCG
The DNA here is from genome assembly GCA_964398045.1 of uncultured Nitrospira sp. Taxonomy (GTDB): domain Bacteria; phylum Nitrospirota; class Nitrospiria; order Nitrospirales; family Nitrospiraceae; genus Nitrospira_D. The sequence continues at coordinate 17,373 of CAYNLM010000057.1, forward strand.
TCTGAACGGATTGTCGTGCTGCCGAGCGGGACCGATACACAGCTCTTTGTCCCGCGTGACCCGGTGGCTTGCCGAAGAGAGGTGGGACTGCCGCCTGACGATCTGTATGTCGGGTTCGTCGGAAGCTTTTATCGGTATCAAGGCTTGACTTGTTTGCTGGAGGCGATGGCCGCGATCAAAGCGACGTGTCCCCAGGCACGGCTGCTCTTGGTGGGGGACGGCGAAGCGGCGGCGGAACTGAAAGAACAGGCGCGGAGGCTGGGCTTGACGGACGCGATCACATGGACGGGCAGGATTCCCTATAAGCAAGTGCCGGCGTATATCGGCGCGATGACGGTCTGCGTCGCGCCCTTTCGCGGAGACCGGGGAGAGACTTCGCCGGTGAAGCTGTTTGACTACCTGGCCTGTGCGAGGCCCGTGGTGGCGAGCGCGATACCTTCCGTCGAGGCCGTCTTTACATCCGGCAGCGGGGTGCAATTGGTCCCACCGGCTCATCCGGGACAATTGGCGGAGGCCCTGTTGTCGTTGCTCAATGCTCCGGATCGGTGTGTTGTCATGGGCGCACAGGGACTCCGCTTCGTCGAGCATCGGTTCAGTTGGACGTCCATCATCGAGCGACTGCGTGGGTGGCTCTGCACGACGGAGGTGGCGCCGCATCATGCGCATTCTCGCGTACTGTGACGAAGACTTGCACGTCGCGGCGGGCGGCGCCAGGCAAGTGCTCGAACTCTCGAAGGCGCTGGCGTTGCTGGGCCATGAGGTGACGGTGGTTGCGCCGGATCCGGCCGCGGGCGGGCGTGAGCCCTCTGAACTTGATTTGTTGACCGTCATCCCCGTTCCCGTCATCCGCCGGGGAGCGCTGCGCCCTCTCTCGTTTCTGTTCCGGTCGGTGCCGGTGCTGAAGCGGCTGCTGGACGAGCGGCGTCCGGATGTCTTTCTCTGGTTCGACTCACCGGGTCAGATGGCTCCGCTCTGGGCGCTGCGCGGCGCAACCTGTCCCGTGGTGTATTTCGTGAACGGATTGCCGCATGAAGAAGTGCAAGGACTGTGGCGACGACCTCCCATTCGCCAGTTGCTGTCCTATGGGCTCGGGCGAGCGGCCGAGAAGGCCCGGGCGGTTGTGAGTGTCTGTCCCGAAGTCTTGTCGAGTCTCCGGCGCCTTCACCCTGTTGCGCTTGAATGTTGCGCGGTGATTCGGAACGGCGTCGATGCCGAGCGCTTCTTTCCGCAATCTCATGAGAAAGCAAGAACGGAGCTGGGCCTGATCGGCCAAGGTCCTTACATTGGTTTCATGGGAGGGTTTTTCCCTTGGCATGGACTCGACCAGCTCATCGAAGCGCTTCCCGGCGTTGTCGAGGCCTATCCGGAGGTTCAAGTGCTGCTGGTCGGTGATGGACAGACGAAGCCATCGCTTGAACAACTGGTCGTCCACAAGCAACTGGCGGCTCACGTGCGATTTATCGGACGCGTGGAGTCGGAGGTCGTACCAACCTGGATTGCCGCGTCCGATGTCTGCGTCGTGCTCCACAAACCGCTTCGATCCTATCCGGGCGATTCGATGAAGCTCTGGGAGTATCTGGCCTGCGGCCGTCCGGTGGTTACCACCGTCGGGCCAGGATACGGCGACGTGGTTGAGACTATCGGATGTGGACTGGCCGCCAAGCCGGATGATTCCCGGGATCTCGCCCGGCAGCTCGCGCGGTTGCTGAGGGATTCCGACGAGCGAACCACGATGGGGCAGCGAGGGAGGGCATCCGTTCTCAAATCCCATACCTGGCTCGCACGTGCGCGCGAGTTGGACGCGCTGTGTCGCAGCGTGAACCAGCATGCGTCCGAAACCCTCGCTCATGATTCGGTCAGACAGGTGGCCTAAGAGATATGGATACGGTGAGCGCACAACAGAGTCGCACAGCGCCTCGCCTTCGCCATCTGGTCGTGCAGGCGGGGGCCTGGGTCATCTCCGGCTTTCTTCTCGATAAGGTGTTGGCCCTTGCGCAGATCATGGTGTTGGCGCGTCTGCTGGTTCCCGCGGACTTCGGTCTGATGGCCATGTCCGCGGCGGTCCTGTTGGTTCTGTTCACCCTCAGCGAAATGGGCTTGGATCAGGCGCTCGTGGCGCGCCGTGAAATTCAAGACGACGATCTCGCCGTGGCGTGGACGGTCTCCTGTCTTCGCACGGCGGTGCTGGCCTGCGGACTGTGGTTCTCGGCGGACGTCATCGCGCGTGCCTTGCAGGCGCCGGCCTTGGGTGTGGTGCTCCAGGTCCACGTCCTTGGGCTCCTCCTTCAGGGAGTGCAAAGTCCCGCCATGGCGCTGCTGCTGCGTAAGCTCGATCTGAAACAGCGGGTGAGGATGGATCTCATCCGGCGCGTGGGGGAAACGACCGTTACGATCGGCTTGGCCCTGCTGTGGCGCAGCGTCTGGGCCCTGATTATCGGACAACTCATCGGCTTTGCGCTGGGATGCCTGTTGTCCTATGTGGCGGCGCCGTTCCGTCCGAGATTCGTGCTGGGGGGGCCGTCACTTCAGTATTTTCTCAGCTTCGGAAAGCGGATCAATGTGACGACGGTCCTCACGGTCCTCGTGATGAGCGGCGGAGAATTTGTCGTCGGGCGCCTGCTCGGGACTGAATCGTTGGGGCTCTATCAAATCGCGCTGGCGATTCCGCTGCTCATCGGCGTCCGGGCCACGGTCATGGTCGGCCAAGTCAGTGTACCGACTTATTCCAGGCTGCAAGCCGACCGGCCGGGCGTGATCAAGGCCTTTGTCGTCCAAATGAAGGTGGTCGGGTTGTTGTTATTCCCCGCGACCATGATCCTTGCCGTGTTCGCTCCCGTGCTAGTGCCCTTTCTGTTCGGGCCGCGCTGGCTCGACGCGGTCGAGCCGTTGCGTCTGTTGTGTGTGTACGCGATGTGCGCCGGACTCACCGGTACGCTGGCCGCCGTGCAGTACGGCATGAACAGGCCGGAATTCCCGATGCGCGTCGCGATGGCGCAAGGCTTTGTCTATGCCATGGCGATCGGACCTCTGACTGCCTGGTTCGGCTTGACGGGCGCGGCCGGTGCGTTGGTCGCGGCCTATGGCGTCGGGATGATGTTGTCCGCCCGCTACACGGTGCAGTTGCTCGGCCCGGAGACCTGGCCGGTTCTCGCCTCGCTCCTCGGGGTGTTTCTTGTCAGCGGGGGCATCGGCCTGGCGATGATGCAGTGGCTTCCCAGCAACCAGGCTTTTGGAAGTCGTCTCCTCTTCACGGCAGTGGGCATCAGTCTGTTCTACCTTCTGTATGTATGGCGAGTGGAGTATCCGAAGTTACGTTCCTTGTGGAGAGGAGAAGCCTGCTGATGGGATCGATGCCGTCATTGAATGTCTGTCAGGGACGAGATGCCGGCACGCCGGTTCCCGTCGCGAGTGAACTGCGGGCCGCGTTTGAGGAGGCCGATCGGCGGATCGAGGCCGGCGCGGCCTCGGCCGAGCAGGCCGAGTTGGCTCGTATTCATTGTGTGTACTGGCGCGCGCATCGCGAGCGGTTTTATCGGACCGTCAAATTGTTTCTCCAGCACACCGACCGCCGGCCGCGGCGCGTCCTGGATGTCGGCTCGCACTATCTTCAGCTGGCCTGCTTGCTCCGGTACGCGGGCTTGGACGTGGAGGGTTGCGATGTACAGGAGTTTGCGGCGCACCCCTTGTTGGAGCAGCGAGCCAGAGAGCTGGGTGTGCGCAACCGGGTGGTTGAGCCGCTCGGCCGGTTGCAGCGCTTGCCCTACGACGACGGGGAATTCGACGCCATCTTCCTCCTGGAAACCATCGAACATTGGAATGCAAACCCCCGGGTGCAGTTGGCCGAGCTGTTCCGGATCTTGGCTCCCCAAGGCCGGCTGGTCATTACGACGCCCAACTTTTACGGGTATCACGCCGTCATTCGAAGACTGCGCCGTTTTCTCACCGGCCATGGCGGCTACATACCGGTGTCCGAGTTGGTGCAGGAAGGGAATTTGTTCCACCACTGGAAAGAATATTCGCACAAAGAACTGTCCGAGTTGCTGGCCGGATTCGGATTTCATCGGCGCGTGAGCGAGAGTCTGACGGCCGCGGGCGACGGCACGCCGGCATGGCTGCGCCGTCTCTGCCGTCCCTGGGGTCAGTTTCTATACGCCGAGTTTCAGCGATGAGGGGCGAGGACATGCCTAGGGTCATCATGGCACAGGGAGGCGCAACCGCCCTCATGCCGGACGTGGCGGGAGAGACCGCGGCGAGGGACTCCGCCCGGCCAAGTGAGCCGGCGCGCCTTCACACCTGTCCCGGATGTGGAGCCGAGGTTTTCTGTGAACATCTGGAGTCGCGCGGCGCCTCCCACCGCCTGGCATGCAGATCCTGCGGATTGCAGTTTTGGTGGCCTCTTGCCGGGGCCAGCGCCGAATGGTACGCGGCTCACGGCACGACCACGGCCGACTGGTGCGATTCCTTGGTGCGGCCCGGTCATCGACGCTTCCTGGCGCAGCCCCCGATTCGATCGGGGCGCTTGCTCGATATCGGCTGTGGGCACGGATTGTTCTTGTCCTTGGCCCGCGACCGGGCTGGTCTGGACGCCTGGGGGCTGGATTGGGACGTTCGAGCGGTCGAGTTCGGGCGCCGATGCCGAGGCCTGACTCATCTGTATGCGCAATCGATAGAAGAGTTTGCGGCTGCTCGAGGAGGTGAGGGCTTCGACGCCGTGACTCTCTTCGAGGTGCTCGAACATCAGGAT
>CAYNLM010000058.1:0-22029 GCA_964398045.1 uncultured Nitrospira sp.
TCAATAGCCTGACGCCGCGCCAGATTGTCGAGGAGCTGAATCGCTATGTGATCGGACAGAAGGAGGCGAAGCGGATGGTCGCCATTGCGCTCCGCAATCGCTGGCGGCGCCAGCAACTCTCGCCCGACTTGCGCGACGAGGTGATGCCCAAGAATATCATCATGATCGGGCCCACCGGAGTGGGCAAGACAGAAATCGCGCGACGGCTGGCCAAGCTGGCCCAGGCGCCGTTCATCAAGGTTGAAGCGTCGAAGTTCACCGAGGTTGGGTACGTCGGGCGCGATGTGGAGTCGATCATTCGTGACTTGACTGAACTCGCCATCAACATGGTCAAGACCCAGCGGCTGGAAGCGGTGCAGCAAAAAGCGGAGCAACAGGGCGAGGAACGACTCCTCGATTTGTTGTTGCCGCCGCCGCCAAGACCAGGATTCCTGGAGGGCACCGGCGATGCGGCGGCTCAGAAGGCGCACGATACGCACGACACCACGAGATCGAAGCTGCGCTTGCAGCTCCGGGAAGGCAAGTTGGATGAGCGAACGGTGGAGATGGAGGTCAAGGAGCGGAGCCTGCCCGTCGGCGTGATTTCCAACGTCGGCGGCCTGGACGACTTGGAAAGCAATCTCCGCGACATGTTGGGCGGGATGTTCCAGGGCAAGAAAAAGAAACGGCTGATGAAAGTGCCCGAGGCCCTGAAGCATCTCGCCCAGGAGGAAGCGCAGAAGCTGATCGACATGGACGACGTTGTCCGAGAGGCGATTGCCAAAGTGGAGCAGACGGGGATTGTGTTTCTCGACGAGATCGACAAGATCGCCGGCCGAGAACGGACGATGGGGCCGGATGTCTCGCGAGAAGGTGTGCAGCGCGATTTGCTGCCGATCGTCGAAGGCTGTACGGTCACGACGAAGCACGGGCCGGTCCTGACTGACCATATCTTGTTCATCGCGGCGGGCGCCTTCCATGTGGCCAGGCCGTCGGACCTCATTCCTGAGCTCCAGGGCCGCTTTCCGATTCGCGTTGAGCTGAGCCCCTTGTCCAAAGAGGATTTTGTGCGTATTCTCACGGAGCCGAAGGGCGCCCTCGTCCGCCAGTATCACGCCTTGCTGGCCACAGAAGGTCTGACGGTCGAGTTTACGCAAGAGGGATTGGAAGCCATCGCCGACATTGCGGTGCAGGTGAACGAGCGCACGGAGAACATTGGCGCGCGCCGCCTCTTCACCATCCTGGAGCGGCTGCTGGAACAGATTTCCTTCGAAGGGCCGGAGTGGCCGGACAAGTCAGTGAGCATTACCGCGGCCTACGTGCAGGAGCGTTTAAAAGATATCGTGAAGGACCAGGATCTCAGCCGCTACATTCTCTAACGAGGAGCGAGGGATGAACAAACTCATCAAGAAAGCCAATGTCCTGATCGAGGCCTTGCCCTACATCAGGACGTTTCGCGGCAAGACCGTGGTCGTGAAATACGGCGGCCACGCGATGACGGATCCTTCGCTCAAGGAGCGGTTCGCCCAGGATGTGGTGTTGCTGAAATACGTCGGCATCAATCCGGTCATCATTCACGGCGGCGGACCTCAAATCGACAAGATGTTGGATCGCCTCGGCATCCAAGCGAAGTTCCGTCACGGCGTCCGGGTGACGGATGAGGCCACGATGGAAATCGTGGAAATGGTGTTGGCCGGGAAAATCAACATGGAGATCACCGATCTCATCAACCGGCATGGCGGCAGCGCGGTGGGTTTGAGCGGAAAAGACGGCGGACTCATTCTGAGCAAACCGCTGACGGCCAAGGCCTGGGCGGAAAGCTTGGAGCGCGACCTGGACGGCGAGGACGGCGAGGGCGACTTCGGTCTGGTGGGCGATATCGAGAAAGTCGATCCCAGTCTGCTGCATAAACTCCAGGGCGACCATTACATCCCGGTGATTGCCCCGATCGGAACAGACCGCGAAGGGAATACGTACAACATCAATGCGGATCTCGTCGCCGGCGCCGTGGCTGCGGCTCTGCGCGCGGAAAAGCTGGTCATGATGACGGACATCAAAGGCATCCGCGACGCCCAGGGCCGCCATTTGTCCACCGTTTCACGCAAAGACGTTCAGCGCATGGTGAAAAGAGGGACGATTACCGAAGGCATGTTACCAAAAGTCCATGCCTGCCTGGATGCCCTCGCCGGCGGAGTGGGGAAGGCCCACATCATCGATGGGCGTATTCCCCATGCGATCTTGCTCGAAATCTTTACGCACAAGGGCATCGGGACCGAGATCGTCACTTGACGGCTCTGCTTCCAGGGAACCACTGAGTGCCTGCCGATACCGATCGCTTCATTCCCGATCTTCACCATCTGATTGGAGAACGGCATCCGGAGTCCTCCTCTGCCGCTCTGCGGAAGGCTGCGCAGTATCTCACCCAACGCTTTGCGAGCTTCGGCCTCACGACAACTGTTCAGAGTTTTTCAGCATTGGCTGGAACATACGACAACCTGATCGCGAGTACTCTATCGGGCGGCACAGGCTCTCCGCTCATCCTCGCGGCTCATTACGATACGGTCTTGGGATCTCCCGGGGCGGACGATAATGCCAGCGCATTGGCGGTTCTTCTGGATGTCGCTCGTCAGCTGAGAGGAAGGCGCCTGCAGAGGCCGGTTCAATTCATTGCCTTCTGCCTCGAAGAAGAGAATTTGTTGGGAAGTCGTGCTTATGCCGCCTATCTGATCTCTACGCAGCAATCGGTGCTTGGCGCGATCGTTCTGGAATGCGTGGGGTATGCGTCTGACGAGGAAGGATCCCAGAAGATCCCGCCGGGTGTGCCGGTATCGGTTCCGACGGTGGGAAACTTTCTTGCTGTGATCGGCAACCAGGATTCACAGGCCCTGACGATGGCAGTGGATCATGCGATGAGGCCTCATCTGCCGGTGGTTCCATTGGTGGTGCCGGGCAACGGCGAACTACTACCGGATACCAGACGGAGCGACCACACGTCATTCTGGGAACAAGGGTTTCCAGCGGTGATGCTGACCGACACGGCTAATTTTCGCAATCCCCACTACCACCAGCCAAGCGATACGCTCGATACGTTGAATCTCGACTTTATGGCTGCTGTGGCTGATGCCATGACGGCTGTTGTGGTTGAATTGGCCGATCAGGGTTCCTCATAGATTTCCGTCCTCAAGTTAGCTAGACTTCCCCGCCGGTGGATCTTCTTACGAGAACAAGCTGTCATGAAACCGTCCTTTGATCCTCAAGAACTCGCCCGCCGTTTCAATGAAGATGAAGCGGTGTGGCGCCGCTACCTTCAGAAACGCGGACTGCGCCGGTTGCTTGGTTCGCCGAGTCCGCTTCCAGAGGAGGTTCTTGACCGCCTCGACTGGCTCGAAGCGGAACGGGAGTGCCGCGAGACGCGGCGCGTTGGGAAGCCGATACCATGAAGCGATCCAAACCCATTGAATCCCTGATTCTGACGATTCGCGGCCACAAGGTGATGATCGACGCCGATTTAGCCGCCCTCTATGGCGTCGAAACGCGAACGCTGAACCAAGCGGTAAAGCGCAATGCCAATCGTTTCCCCAAAGATTTCATGTTTCGGCTCACTGCCGGCGAGAAATCCGAGGTGATCACAAATTGTGATCACCTCCGCAACCTGAAATTCGCCAAAAGTCTCCGCACGTTCCAGGGAGAATTATGACCACGCTTCCAACCTGTTGTAGGAGGGCGCTCTGAATCAAGATAGCCTACGAGCGGCAATTCAGGCCGGACACGTGGAGTGGCAGCGCCATTCGTTGGAACGCATGCTCGAACGTGGCGTTTCCAGGCGCGATGTCTTCGAGGTGTTGCTCTCCGGCGAGGAGATTGAGGACTACCCGAACGACACTCCGTTCCCCAGCGCCCTCTTCCTGGGATGGAAAGGGAGAGACCCGCTTCATGTCGTGGTTGCGCTTGATTCAACGACCCAGCAAGCATACATTATCACTACCTATCGACCTGATCTCGATCATTTCGAGGCGGACTTCAAAACACGGAAACCACGATGACGAGAAGCCAACAACCCTCACGATGTCCTCTCTGTGGTGGCGCGAAAAAAGCCGGGACCACGACCTTCACTGCCGACTTTGACTTCGGTGTGGTGGTCGTCAGAAATGTCCCCGCTCTGGTGTGCGCACTGTGCAGCGCAGACTGGATTCAGGATGATGTGGCTGCTCGTTTGGAAACGATCGTCGCCGAGGCCAAAGCCAAGCGCCTACAGGTTGAAGTCACCACGCTTGCCTGAACGTCGGATCTATCTCCAATCTAATTTTCGCCGCCCGCGTCGCCGAGATTCGAGCGATGGAAGCCCAGCAAGCACAAAGCCGCCGCCGGCTGGACGACCTCTTCCATTCGATGCTCCACCGCGCCTTCCAGGGAGAACTATGACTTGCGAAAGAAAGCCCACCGGCTGGTCGGCCATTCGCCGCTATCTGAACGCGAAGCCGAAACCGGCCCTGCTGGCGCTGGTCAAAGACCTCTACGACGCATCCTCCAGTAATCGCGATTTCCTGCACGCCCGCGCTCAGGTCGAGGCCGGCGACGGAACGGCCCTGGAGAAGTACCGGCGCACGATCATTGAGCAGTTTTATCCCCCACGAGGATTCGGAAAGCTCAAACTGGCTGAGGCGCGCAAGGCCATCCGCGATTACCGACGGGCCACGGGTAATCTGGCAGGCACAATCGAACTGATGCTGACCTACGTGGAGACCGGCACGCAGTTCACGCGAGACTACGGCGACATCAACGAGGCCTACTACAACAGCCTCGAATCCGTCTTGCGTGAGATGACGCAGCTTTTGCGGAAGGACGGTCCGGCGTTGTATCCGCAATTCCGGGAGCGGATTCAGCGGCTGGAAGCTCACGCCGACCACATCGGTTGGGGTTACGGCGATGCTTTGCGGGACCATGTCGGGTTGCTCGAAACGGAGCTGGCAGGCGAATGAACCCGGCCTACACCGCCCGGCAGGGCCAATTTCTGGCCTACCTCCACCACTACAGCATCACCGTGATCGTTCCTCCGGAGTCGTTGCCCCCGTTGGAACGCCCCCAGGGGACCGGTTTCAAAGACCGACTCTGATTGCATTCTCCGGCCAGGCGCACCGCTGTCCAGGGAACACTCTTGAAGATGTCTTGGGCTCTTCTCGCGAATCTCGCTTACGGGTGAATGGATAGAGCTTGACCGGAATCCCTGCTACGTCTCTCTCGATGCGCTGCAAATGAGTCTGGAGCACCTCTTTCATCGCCAGTTGCCCGGCTTGTGAGATATTGATCAGCTGCTCGAATTTCTGGATGAAGAGATCGATGCCGTCTGTTTCGAATTCTCGGTCTGCCAGGGGGTGTTTGGAAGGAAACTGTTTGGACAGATACGTGACGGCCATTCAACTTTTTCGAGAGGAATATTGTGTTCGCGGCGGATTGCATCGAGCACGTGAATCTCGACAAGATTCATAAAGGACAGCAATCTCGCTCTCGGGTCTGCCATGGGGATGATCGGCTTTGAGAACCGACGGCCACCCATGCCGTGGTAGTACCGTCCCGTCACCCAGTCTCGAATGGTTGTCCGGGGAATACGCAGGTAATGTGCTGCTTCGGTAATACCGTACGAAGGCAACTCACGGACATCGATTTCACGTGCGAAGGCTGGATTTCTCCTGGGCATGATGAGTACCTTATAGACCTCGACGCAGACCCGGTCAAGATAGGAGAACGCCCATTCCTACCGCCACATCTCGATTATCAACCAAGACTCATCGCGAGATCCGCCGTGTCTTCGACGGCCTCGACTACACGAAGCTCGGCCGCGTGTACTGTTACGAGGGCGGGGATGAGTTCTGGCAGACGAAACGCAAACCCTGTCAGCGATTGGGCATCAAAATATCCGAAGCCCTCCTCAAGAAGTTGCCACGAGGTGGGCGAAGTCTCTATGTTGGCGCTGGAGTTGCTGAGCTGCCTCCGTTATTGGCTGAAGCGCTCGATCGTCAGCGCCAGGTTCAGCCCTATAATCTTCGCCGGAAGGAAGTCGGCGCCCTCAATCGTGCCTGTCGATCGCTGCCAGTGACATTTCTCGCGCGCGATGCCTCATCGGCACCTGGTACCTTTGATCATCTCTGGATCGTGAGTGTGTTGAACGATCCCGAGCGATTTCCCCGCCTCGCGCCGTTGTCTTATGGAAACGCCGATCCGGTGACGTTCGATCCGGTGAAGTTTCAGCGGGAACGTCGGATCGTACAATCCATCGTCAATCGGTGTATGCCCAAGCTCAGCCTGCCTGGATTAGTGACGACTTCCACTGAGGAAGTGGTCTGGATCGCGGAGTGGTGCCACCGCAAAAAGATTCCGTACCAGGTCGAGCGACGACAACACCAGACGGCGCTGGTGGGAGATCCGATCTGCTTTATCAAAGTCGGGAAGAGAGCACGATCGAGGAGCAAGAGATAGGATCAGATACGAAAACCGGTCTTTCCTTTCGAGGGCTCGCCGAGATACTGGCGGGCATACGTCACATAATTGTCCGCCGACTCCCTGATCCAGGCCAGCTCCTTATCCGTCACGGCCCGCTTCACCTTGGCGGGAGATCCCAAGATCAGACTCTTGGGAGGGACGATGGTTCCTTCCGTGATCAGGGCTCCGGCCCCAACCACGCAATCCTCGCCGATCACCGCCCCGTCCATGATGATCGCGCCCATGCCGACGAGTACCCGATCGTGGATCGTACAGCCGTGGAGGACCACGCTGTGGCCGACCGTCACCTCATTGCCGATGATGAGCGGATGGGTATCGTGGGTGACGTGCAGCATGCAGAGATCCTGCACGTTGGTCCGATGGCCGATGCGGATATAATGGACATCGCCCCGGATGACCGCATTGAACCACACGCTGCAGTGTTCGCCCATGACCACGTCGCCGATCACGACTGCGGTGTCTTCGATGAAGCAGGACCGGGGAATTGTCGGGGTGATGCCTTGGAAAGTCCGAATCACAAGACGCACTCTAGGGGAATCGGTCCATCACCCGCAAGTGTCCGCCAGGGTCTCATTGACAGGCTTTTTGACCGTCCCGTAGACTGACTCCCTTATGAATCAGCCGTTGATCAAACCGGCGCTTCAAAGAGGGGACAGGCACCAACCTGCGGTCGGAGCCAGTCCCCAGAAAACCACCATCGGCTTCGTGAATCTCGGCTGCTCGAAAAACCAGGTGGATTCCGAAGTGATGCTGGGCACGCTGGTCAATGACGGTTTTCAATTGACCGCTGATCCGAAAAAGGCCGAGGTGGTCATCATCAATACCTGCGGCTTTATCGAAGAAGCGAAGCAAGAATCGATCAATACGATCATCGAACATGGCAAGCTCAAGGACAAAGGGGTCTGCCGCGTGCTCATCGCCGCCGGCTGTTTGGCCCAGCGGTATCAAGGGGACTTGCTCAAGGAATTGCCTGAATTGGACGGTGTGGTCGGGACAGGCGAATTCGGCAAGATCGCCGAGATCTGCCGCGATCTGTTGGCGCCGAAGAAGCGGCATCAGCGTCTGTGGATCAGCCAGCCGCCCTATCTCTATGACGAACTGGCCCCCCGGCTGAGACTCGGCAGGCAGCACAGTGCCTATGTGAAGATCGCCGAAGGCTGCAATCGCAATTGTGCCTTTTGTGCCATTCCCCTCATGAGGGGGAAGCAGCGCAGCCGGCCGATCGAATCCATCGTGGCGGAAGCGCAACGATTGGCCGCGGAGGGTGTGAAAGAACTCAATCTCATTTCGCAGGACACGATCAATTACGGCGTAGACCTGGGACTGCGCCAAGGGCTCACCAATTTGCTGCGCGAATTGGTGAAGGTGAAAGATCTGCGCTGGGTCAGGCCGTTCTACCTCTATCCGCAGCAGGTGACCGACGAACTGCTCGATCTCTATGCCGGCGAGGAGAAGATCACGAAGTACATCGACATGCCGCTCCAGCACATCAACGATCGGATGCTCAAGCGCATGCATCGGCTGGGCGATCGCGCCGCCATCGAAGCCTTGGTGGATCGAATTCGCAGGCGCATTCCCGGGGTGGCGTTTCGGACGGCCTTCATCGTCGGATTCCCCGGCGAAACCGACGAGGCCTTCAACGAATTGAGGACGTACGTAGAACGGACTGAATTCGAGCGGGTGGCGGTGTTCCTCTATTCCGATGAAGATGACACCTCGGCGGTTGATCTCGATGAGAAGATCGAGCGTTCGGTGATGGACGAACGCCGCAACGAACTCTTGGCCGTTCAGGAATGTATTGCGACAGCCCGGGGGCGGGCTCGTATTGGGTCCACCATGAACGTGATGGTTGAGGGAGTGTCTGAAGAGACGGAATGGTTGCTCGAAGGCCGGCATGAAGGGCTGGCGCCGGAAATCGACGGCGTCGTCTATATCAATGATGGGACTGCGGCGGCGGGTGAGTTCGTCACGGTTCAGGTCACTGACGCGGCGACGTACGACCTCGTCGGCCACATCATTTCATAACTCCTCCATCGGAGCTCCCTCAGGCTTTGCTATCTAAGACCAGTCGCAGAGGGAAACGAGACCTATGGCGCAGAGACGAGAGTCCGTGGTTCTTCTGATCCATTGTAAGGACCGGAAAGGTATCGTCGCCCGCGTCTCGGGCTTTATCCATGACTTCGGCGGCAATATTCTGGACTCCGATCACCATACGGACGAAGAGACGAACGATTTTCTGATGCGGATGGAATTTGCGACTGAGGGATTGCAGATTGCGCCCGAGGAAATCCCGGCCGCCTTCGCCCCCGTCGCAAAAGTCTTCGATATGCGGTATGAGGTGCACCTGTCCAGCCGGCGCACGCGGGTCGGTATATTGGTGTCAAAACAGGATCACTGCCTGGCCGACTTGCTGCAGCGCCATCGGCGGGACGAGCTGCATATCGACATTCCCATCATCATTTCCAATCATGATACCTGCGCGAGCTGGGCCGAGCTGTTCAAGATTCCGTTTATGGTCTGCCCGGTCACGAAAGAGACGAAGCCGCAGCAGGAGCAGCAAGTCTTGTCGCTATTGAACGCGCAGGGCGTTGAGCTGGTGGTGATGGCCCGCTACATGCAGATTCTCAGCGCGAACTTTCTCGCGCAGGTGGGCTGTCCGGTGATCAACATCCACCATTCCTTCCTGCCCGCCTTCATCGGCGCCAACCCCTATCGGCAGGCCTATGACCGGGGCGTGAAAATCATCGGGGCCACGGCGCACTATGCGACCGAGGATCTGGACGAAGGACCGATCATCGAGCAGGACGTGATCCGAGTGGGCCATCGAGACACAGTTGAGGATCTGGTTCGAAAGGGGCGGGATCTGGAGGAGATTGTGCTGGCCCGCGCCGTCCGCCGCCACATCGAACGGCGGGTGCTGGTTTATGGACGAAAGACCGTCGTCTTCGACTGAGTAACACGAGCGAGTAAGATCCAGGGGAGCGGGTCATCCGACCCGCTCCCTCTTCTTTCCCGGCCTAGACTTTCGCTGACAGGAACAGCGAATTGCCGCGCCGGTTAATCAGAATCAAGACGTTGTCCCCTTTCTTCACTCCCGAGGACATTTTCTCGAAATCCTTCACCGACTTGACCGGCTGCCGGTTGATTTCCCGGATGACGTCACCCGGCATCAGGCCGGCCTTCTCCGCTCCGCTGTCCGGCTCGACTTTCGTGACCACCACGCCTTGCGGCTTGCCCTTGAGGCCCAGCTCCCTGGCCGTCTCCTGATCCAAGTCTTGAACCGCCACGCCGGCGAAGGCGTAATTCGTCTCATCTGATTCCGCCTTGGCGATTTTGGTCTGGTCCGGTTGTTCGCCGACGGTGATCGTCAACTCCTTCTCGTGACCATCACGGATCACCTTGATGGTCGCTTTGCTTCCGACCGTGGTTTTGGTGACCAAGCGCTGGAGAACCACCGCGTCTTCGACCGGCGTGCCTTCATACATGGTGATAATATCACCCTGTTTGAGTCCGGCCTTGTCGGCCGGGCTGTCGTCCTTCACGTCGCTGACCAAGGCGCCCTTCGTGTCCTTGATCCCGAAGGACTTCGCCAGGTCCTGATTCAGATCCTGAATCCCGATGCCGAGATACCCGCGCACGACTTTTCCGGTCTTGACCAGACTTTCATAGATCGGCTTGGCCATTGTCGTCGAGACGGCGAACCCCACGCCTTGATAGCCTCCGGTCTGTGAGAAGATCGCCGTATTGATGCCGACGAGTTCGCCTTTGGTGTTGACCAGGGCGCCGCCGGAATTGCCCGGGTTGATGGCGGCATCCGTTTGGATGAAGTCTTCATATTGTGTGATGCCCATGTGGCCCCGCCCCACGGCGCTGACGATGCCCAGGGTCACGGTGGAATTCAGCCCGAAGGGATTGCCGACGGCCAGGACATATTCACCCACCTGCAGCTTGGAGGCATCTCCCCACGCCAATGCGGGAAGGTTGTGCGCCTCCACCTTCACGACCGCGAGATCCGTCTTGGGATCGGTGCCGACGATCTTGCCCTTGAACTCCCGTTTGTCGGGAAGGGTGACGGTGACTTCACGGGCGTGATCGATCACGTGATTGTTCGTCAGGATGTAGCCATCCGGTGAGACGATCACGCCGGAGCCTTGACCTCCCCCCCTCGGCCCACGCTGTTCCCCTGGACCCTGCGGCCCCCGCCCCCGCGGGCCGAACGGTTTACCGAAAAATTCTTCCATGCGTTCGCGCAACTCGTCAGGCAGGGATTGCCCGTCCGAAATCTTCTCGGTCATCACCGTCGTGATGTTGACGACCGCCGGAGTGGCCAGCTTGGCCACATCCGTGAAGCCATTCGCCGGCGCGGCGGGCATGGATACCGCGGGCGATGCGGCCGGCGACGCTGAACTGGATGCATGTGACCACGTGAGCGATTGACCACCCCAGATCAGGGCGGCGCTCACGAGACCAATACCGATAGCTGAACCGACAGTGCGGCGCATGCGTGCTGGCATACTCTCCTCCTTGTTGCGGTGAAAACACAGCGACATGGTTGATTCCGTCGAGCGGTCGCGACCTCTACTGGATAGTACGAGAAACTCTAACAACCGGCGATGAGAGAAGGATTAGGAGGGTATTAAAAGTGGCTAAGCCGAGGGACGGGCGAGCGGGAGCACGACCGTGAAGGTAGAGCCATGCCCGATGTCGCTTTTGACTTCGACGCGGCCCTTATGGGATTCGGCGATCCAGGCGCAGATGGCCAACCCGAGACCCGTGCCCTTTTTTGTGTGGGCGCGCGCGTCGTCCGTGCGAAAGAAGCGGTCAAAGATCCGCTTGTGATCTTCCTTGGCGATGCCGATGCCTTGATCCGTCACCGAAAGACGCGCCTGCCGGCCGTCAGTCACAAGAGCGACCTCCACTTTCCCGCCGGGGTAAGAGTATTTCACGGCGTTTTCCACGAGGTTGAGCAGGAGTTCACGCAGCCGCAGTTCGTCGCCCTGCACCACGGCCGGCATGACGGTGCCCAAGACGACTTCGATGTTCCGGTCCTGTCCGAGCAACGTCGCTTGGCGATAAATGTCTTCTACGAGGGATTCCAGCGCCACAGGGAGCGATTCCATCTTCACCTCGCCCATGTCGGCGCGAGAGAGGAACAACAGTTCATCGACGATGTGGGTCATGCGGTCGATTTCTTCAAGGTTGCTTTCCAGCACCGATTGGTAGTCTTCAAGCGGTCGTGGGCGTCGCAGCACAAGTTCGGTCTCGCCTTTCATGACGGTCAACGGCGTGCGCAGCTCGTGCGAGGCATCGCTGGTGAATTGGCGGATTTGTCGGAAAGAAGCATCCAGCCGGCCGATCATGTCGTTAAACGTGCCGGCCAGCCTGCCGATTTCGTCGGGCGCCGCCGACATGGTGAGGCGCTGGCCGAGATCGCCTGCGGCAATGCGTTGAGCGGCCAGGGTGATTGCATCGACCGGACGCAAGGCCCGCCCCGCCAGGAACCACCCTCCTGCCAGTGAGACGGCCAACGCGATGGGGATGGCGACGGTCAATAGGACCAGAAACCGCCGGAGCGTATCCTCGATCGATTCCATGGAGGTCCCGACCTGCACGATATAGAGGAGATTGCCTCGATAGATGATCGGCACGGAGATCAGGCGGAGGGGCGGCTCGTTGGGATACTTGGCCGATTCGAAGATCGTCTTCCCATTGAAGGTCGTTTCCATCGCGGCCCGGCTCAGCGGCACCTCGTGCTGTTTGATATTGGGAGAGCGGATGGTGATCGTCCCGGAGGGACTGAAGATTTGAAAAAATTTATCGATCCGCGCCAATTCGGGAAACTGTGAGAGCAGTTCTTCTTCGTCGATGAGGGGCAAGAAGCCGCGTTCCTCGAGCGAGCGGACGGCCGTTGCGGCGGTTTCCTCCAGGGATTGATCGACGGCGTCGCGAAGGTTGCGCGCCGTGATGGCATACAACACTATCGAGAAGATGATGAGGACGGTCGCCAGCGCGCTGCCGTACCAGAGTGTGAGCCGGACGCGCAGCGGCATCAGTCGGCCTTCAGCATATAACCGCTGCCCCGGATCGTATGAATCAGTTTGCGGGGCCGGCCACGGTCGATCTTATTGCGCAGATAATTCACGTACACGTCGATGACATTGGTGAAGGTGTCGAAGTCGTGGTTCCACACGTGTTCGGAAATCATGGGCCTTGTGAGGACACGTCCTGTATGGCGCATGAGGTATTCGAGGAGCGCGTACTCCTTCAAGGTCAGGTCGATGCGCTGCCCTCCCCGCGTGACTTCGCGGGTGGCCGGATTCAAAATCAAGTCATCGATCTGGAGAATCCCGGGACTTTCCGTTGCGCCCCGGCGGAGCAAGGCCCGCACGCGCGCCAGAAGTTCGTCGATCGCAAAGGGTTTGGTGAGGTAGTCGTCGGCGCCGGCGTCGAGCCCGTTCACGCGCTGGTCGATCTGGGATTGTGCCGAGAGAATCAAGATGGGTGTCTGAATGCGTTCACGGCGAACGTTTTTCAGGACGTCGAGGCCGGACATCGAGGGCAGCATCAAATCGACGACGAGCAAATCGTAGTTCGTCGCCAGCGCCATCTCGAGCCCTTTGGCGCCGTCCTCGCACAGATCGACCGCATAGCTTTCTTCTTCAAGCGCCCGCTTGATGAAGCACCCCACTTTGGTCTCGTCTTCAATGACCAGCACGCGCATAGCAGAGGGATTATACCAAAGGCGGAGAACGGGGACGACAGCGGTTTCAGCCTAGAAGAAGCGACAACGCGCCCCTTACCGCCGAATCAACGACCAGTTTCTACCATGGGCTTGACGGTCGTTCATCGTTCTCGGACAGAGGCACCGGCATCCTCGGTCGCTTCTTTAAGCTTTCGATGCTGGCAGATGGCACGGACGGTGGTCCACTCGGATTCAGCTAACAATCGGTACTTCAGACCAGGCACCTCACTAGCCAGGCTGGACAGCTTGCTGGCTCTATCTTTATGCGAAGGGTGCGTCGAGAGATAGGTCCCCACTCCCGCATTCCCATGTTCATCCTTACCCATTATCCTAAAAAATTCCACCAGACCGCTTGGATCGATTCCAGCCCGTATCAACATTTTTGTTCCCTCAGTATCAGCCTCCTCCTCGTGGCCCCGGCTGTACTGCAACGATCCGAGCAGCTGCGCCCCGCTGAGAACGAATGTCGAAACACCTGTAAAATCTCCTGAAAGAGCAGTGACAAGTAGACTCGTCGAAAACTGTTCCAGCAGCGTTCTCGTGGTATGTCGCTTCAGAATATGCTGAATTTCATGGGCGAGCACCCCGGCGAATTGTTCCGGGGATTCGGTTTTCTCTAGGAGGCCTCGGTAGACCACGATAAAGCCGCCCGGTGCAGCAAACGCGTTCACAACTGGCCGATCAACGATGTGAAGGTGAATGCCCCCATAGGGGTTGTGAGAATCAGATGAGGCGAGCTTTGTCACGAGCGAATCGAGCACTGCTTGCCGGGCAGGGTTCTCGCACCTGTCTTTCTCCTTGGCAAACTCGTTGACGACTTGTTCGCCAAGAGCTTGCTCCCACGAAATTGGGACATATGGGGTCATGCCGGCAGCAAGCCCTGGGATTCCCCAGCGATACAGTGCGCCCCCAAGGAGTACCGTCAGCACCACAGCCAGAACTGTAAGCTGGAAGCGAATTGCCCGCTTGCCGGGATCGTGTAGCGAAAAAAGCAGCTTCGGAGATCGAGCCCGCAACGCCGTTAGCAAACGTTGGTCATTCACCACCACCGACTTGGTGGGATTGCCCTCATACTCAAGACGTACCTGTTCCCCATCGTACTTTCCTTGAGTGCACCGGATGTGGTCATAGCGCCATGTCGCCGTTGTGCCGTCGCCGTCACGGATGTGGAGCCCCGTCGCACCAAGTTCTATCGAAACTTGATGCACAGCTGCACTTCGACCGTCGAAATATCGGGCGTGCCATTTGTGTACCATTATTGGTTAGTCGAGCTCGAACCCGGCATCTAGGAAATTGGCCAGCCCTTCGCCTGTGGTCGAAGTGCCTCTAGGGTCTTGTTGGATGTCACTGAGGTTGGGACTCTCTTGCAGGGCAAGGTTGGCGAGGTAATAGGACGTGGTTCGCGCCATCACCCACGGCCAAGCCATGCCGAGGCTCACGATGAGCAACACCGCGTTTACCATGTACAGATTCCTCAGTCCTGCATACTCAACCGTAGACCGAAACCGTGCCCCAGCAAAAATCGTGTGATTCCAATAGAATTGTTGCTTCTTCGCTTGGTAATTGATCCACAGTTGTCCAAGGCCTGCGAGAAGTACGAACCATAGCGAGACCAAGACCCACCGCGATCTAACTCCACCAGCTCCTATTGTGACGACGAGTAGCGCCAGGATCGGTATCGCGTATACCCACGAAAGAACCCATACCGGAGTCAGGCCCCACCCATTCCCGTCAAACTTGAAACGAGTGTTTCCCCAAAACGTATTCGAAACAAGGAATGCGTATTTTTGGGCCTGATAGTGTGGGAAGTATGCACCGAGCGACAAAACAGTCAACAGATACCCTTTGAACGACAGAACGATAAGGCTCCAGGCACGCCCACGAAAGGAGAACTGGATCCCTCTCCAGGTGGTCCGATTCATGCGATACCGCCTGGCCCCAACGACTGCGACCGGGATGTAGATCATGGCGAGCAGCGCACCCAACCAGCCTGTCACGACTTTCACCCAAGGAGACACCGGAGAAAATTCTGGCACCACCGTCAAGAGGCCGTAGGGAATGCCGAACAGGACGAGGGCACGCAAGAAGCCGACAAAGAGCTCTTTCCCATTTCCATGATAGGAAAAGCGATCTCCCGCGCACGAAGTCTGGCTAAAAAGATACCGGCGCATCTTGACCTTGGCCCAGAAGTGATAGAGCCCCATCGTGGCCAGCGTAAAAAACATATTGACGAAGTGAATCCCGCAGAGGGTTTTCCCATTGCCATGAAAAGCAAACTGACCGATGTATGATCTCTCTTCGGCTTGGCCTGTCCGGGAGATTGTCGCAGAATGAACAGGACCCTCGACGACGGCAAATCCTCTCCCACAGGTGCGGCAAGTGCTGCGGGTGCTCGGTTTTAACCGCTCCGGTTTTCGGACACGATAGACCGTCTGACATCCCGT
The DNA here is from genome assembly GCA_964398045.1 of uncultured Nitrospira sp. Classification (GTDB taxonomy): domain Bacteria; phylum Nitrospirota; class Nitrospiria; order Nitrospirales; family Nitrospiraceae; genus Nitrospira_D. The sequence goes on from CAYNLM010000058.1 coordinate 15,664, forward strand.
ACACTCTAGAGTAGCTTCTGCGGCGGTCATGATGGCACCAGTTGCAGGACTTCCATACGCAATGCACAGGCCTTCTGAAATCCATATCGGCACGAACGAGTCAGATCCTCGATCGCCTGGGTTTCAGTTACCGCCGATGCATGTCTTTGTTCGAGACGAATAACCCCTCGTTCATAGTGAGCTTGGGCATGTTTGGGCGACAACGCGATCAGTCGATTCCAGACCTTCATAGCCTCATTCCAATTGCCTTCCTTCTGGAAAGTCCCCGCTAGGCTCCGATAGGCCTCATAGTAGGTCGGTTCCAGCGCAATGGCTTTTCCAAGATCCCGTCGTGCTTCCGCGAAAGAGTTAAGACCAATGAGTGACTCCGCCTGTAGATAGTAGAGCTGTGGATCGCCCGCGTCCTGAGCTGCTGCCTGATTGTACGATTCAAGGGCCTGTTGATAGAGCCCCTGTTTGTGCGCGTTCGATCCGCTGACGAGCAGAAAATTGAATGACACCATATGGGACGGATAGATCCTGGCTCCTCGTTCCGTCAACATGCGTAACATCTCTTCCCGCCCGTTCCCCTCCGCATCACGCCACGCATACAACCCAAAGAGTTTCTGACTCGGATCAGCCCCTCGTTCCAGAAGAAGCCGGGCAACCTCGACGTGATTTTGCAATACCGCAATCTTGAGCGGGGAGTAGCGATCGATGTTGCGCGCATTGACCTTTGCACCATGATCCAAGAGCAGACGGACAGTTGCGATATCCCCCGCCCACGCTGCTTGATACAGCGGGGTCGTTTCCTTGATCGTTTGGGATTCGACATCAGCTCCTTGCAAGACGAGCAATGACGCGAGCTTAGTGCTTCCCTCTCGAGCTGCCCGATTGAGAGGGGCAAATCCCAAATCATCTCGTGCATCCAAATCAGCCCCATAATCAAGCAGCAGTTCGGCCACTTCGGTGTTATCGTTCCATCGCTGCCATGCAGCCACATGCAGGGGTGTTTCCATGTTTCTATTTCGATCATGAATGTTGGCGCCTGACTCCAGGAGAAGTTGGACCATGTCCGCATCGGCGCGGTCGACCGCAAGGTGAAGGGCCGTACTGGCCTGCGGCGTTCCCTTGAGCGAGAGCGACGCACCGTGGGCGAGCAGACGCTTCGCGGCATCCACATGTCCAAACCACACCGCTTGATGGAGCGGAGTCATCGCGTTGACTCCTCGCACGTCGACAGGAATGCCGCGTTGAAGCAATTGGTCGATGATTCTTCCCCGCCCCCTCTTTGCTGCTTCATGAAGCGCGGTATTCCCTCGATGGTTTCTTTCCTCTGGGTCTGCCCCTTGACCCAGCAATCGAGCAACTGCTTCTTCATCGCCTTGCACCACCGCAATATGCAGTGCCGGCCAACTTAAGGCTTTGAGCAACAGCGGCGCGTACGGGTGATCTTCTGCGTCAAGGGGATCGTAGGTATTGTGAAGCGACTCGAGTGCCACGTAGGCGAATCCGCAAAGCATCGTTGCATTGACCAGAAAGAACAAAATTGCCGCAGCAATCGCTCGGAATCTCTCCTCTGACTTCGGAGACTCTGCTCGGTTGCACGGTTTAGCCCGAGAGACCGACGGTTCGTTACCCTCGGCGGCCCTGGGCTCAACAACGACGAGGGTCACTTCACACTGAACACAGGTCACTTGAAGGAAAGACGCTGGTGGAGGAATCGCACTTAAGCGCTGAGGAGTTTGACAGAGATGGCAGGTTATGCTCGCGGTTGCAGCACAGGTTTCTGTCAGATCAGGCGACAACGGAGTCACGAACAGGAACTCCTACGCTTTCAAGCAGGACGGATCGGTACAAATCTCGTTCCGAGAAAAGGATATCTGAAAAGTATCAATCCGCAAGGGACACCTATTGCAATGAAATTGTTTGCAATTCTAATCGTCTAAGAAAGCGTTGCTGTGATAGCGAAATACTTGATTCAACTATTTGAGGTCATCGGGGAATGAACTTGCCGATCGTCACCTGGACATAAGAGATCCGCAGCCCGCCGGGAGATCGGCGGGCGAGCGTATGGCACGGGCAATCGGCATCGTTGCAGCAGGGAAAATCCGATCGATAGTGCGCGCCGCGGCTTTCTTCACATGCGAGGGCTCCGGCAACAATTGCCTTGGCCAGTTCTGCGAGACACTGCAGCTCCAGAGACTGGATCGGGTTTGTATGGAACGTCTGCTCCTTGTCCTGCACGGTGACGCGGGCCGCGATCTCCTAGGTCCGTCGGCCTGTCTTGAGAAGAGGAAAAATCGACGAGGATGCGTCAGGTCGAATCTCCGGGAACGACTTGTTCGAGGGAGATGATCATCGGCTTGTCATCTCGAATGCGGAAGATCAGCGTTTCCTCCCCCTCGACCTTGAGTTCTCGCCGTTCTTGCCGGAGCGTCTCCGTGGACTTGAACGAGACTTTGGCGCTCCGTTCATCCGGCGCGAGAGTGACGTTGGTGCTGACGCGCGTGTAGTCGTTCGCGCTGGGGAAGGCAAAGCCCATATTCAAGGTGGTGCGGTATTCCTCGCGCGTCAACGTGGTCATTTGCTGCTGAGATCCCTGCTTCATATGAATGGTGATGATGGCATCGTGGGCGATATGCCGGAGTATTCCGTCGGCATCTTTGCGCCGCTTGGCCTGATCCAGGCTATCGAGCAGCAGGTCGATGGCTTCACGGCTCAGGCGAATCTCGGGCTTGGCCGGTTTCGACGTCGGGTCAGGCTGAACGGGATCCTTTGTAGCACTGACTGAGCGGATGGGAAAGAGGTGGACCGGAATCCGATCAGCGAACAGCGCGTAGCTGATGGCGATCAATCCCAGAGACAACGCGACGGCCATGGCCAGGCGTGCGGGACGGCCGGAGGGTATCGATGGCTTGACCGCTCGCAGGGGACGTTCTTCAACGGGAATCTTTTTCGCTGCTGCCATGAGGACATTCCATTGGATTGTTTGGATTGTATTGTATGGACTACTCCAACCATAGCCTAATATGTGGGGAAAGCAACCAAACCGGCTCGATCGGGTTCAGTCGCATGCCTGTCACAACATTCTTGGAAATGCGCGATTGTCGTGGTACTCTTCCGGCGGCTGAGTGACCTTCTCAGATGGCACATCCACGCGATACACTTTCGATATGACCACACGAAACTTCTTGCAACCGACCGATGCTTTTGTCCACCGGCACCTTGGTCCCCGTGACGCCGACATCAAAGAGATGTTGGCGACGCTCGGATTGCCGTCGCTGGAGGCGCTTGCCGATGCGACGGTCCCCGGCGACATTCGCCTTCGTAAGCCGCTCGACCTCCCTCTGAACCGCGGCGAACAGGCGGTGCTGGCCGAACTGAAAGGGATCGCGTCGGAGAATCAAGTATATCGATCCCTTATCGGCATGGGGTACTACGATTGTGTGACGCCCGCGGTCATCCAACGAAACATTCTTGAAAATCCCGGTTGGTATACCCAGTACACTCCCTATCAAGCGGAAATCGCCCAAGGCCGCCTGGAAGCACTGGTCAATTTTCAGACCATGGTTGCCGATTTGACGGGTCTGCCATTGGCCAATGCGTCGCTCTTGGACGAAGCCACGGCGGCGGCGGAAGCGATGGCCATGTGTCACACCATTGTTCGCGGCGCCGGCCATGAACGCAAAGAATTTTTTGTCTCCCGGGATTGCCACCCTCAGACCATCGCCGTGTTGCAGACGAGAGCCGAACCGCTCGGCCTCGCGGTCCGCGTCGGCACGACGAACTCGATCAATGTGCGTAATGATCGGCTCTGCGGGCTGCTGCTCCAGTACCCGGCTACGGACGGGTACGTCGGGGATTACAGCACGTTGGTCGCCCAGGCGCATGAGGCCGGCATATTGGTCGTGGTAGCCACGGATCTTCTTGCGCTCACCCTGCTCCGTTCGCCCGGCGAATTCGGGGCCGATATAGCCGTCGGCTCTTCCCAGCGATTCGGTGTCCCGGTCGGCTTTGGCGGGCCGCATGCGGCATTTCTCTCCACCAAAGAAGAGTACAAGCGCCAGATGCCGGGCCGGATCGTCGGGGTGTCGAAGGACGTCACAGGAAAGCCGGCCTGTCGGCTCGCGCTGCAGACACGCGAGCAACATATTCGGCGCGAAAAGGCGACAAGCAATATTTGCACGGCTCAAGTTCTCCTGGCTGTGATGGCCGGCATGTACGCGGTCTATCATGGTCCGGAAGGGCTCCGTCGCATTGCCGAGCGCGTGTATGGGCTGACGCTGGTTTTGGCGGAAGGGCTGCGGCGGCTGGGATTCGACGTCGCGCCGAACGTGTTCTTCGATACGATTCGCGTACCGGTCGCCCGCGCCCAAGCCGATCAGATTCTGCTGCGAGCCAATGAACACGGCATCAATCTCAGGCGCCACGAAGACGGTTCCATCGGACTCTCGCTCGACGAAGTCAGTTCCGAGAAGGAAGTGCGTCGCCTTCTGGAGATCTTTGTGGGCCATGACCGATTGCCGTTCACCATCTCGGACGTCGCCGCCGGCGTCGATCCGAGCCATCCAAAAGCATTGGCCCGGACGAGCAAGTATCTCACCCATGAGGTCTTCAATCGGTATCGCTCCGAGCATGAGATGCTGCGCTACCTGCATCGCCTGCAAGCGAAAGACTTGTCGCTGGTCCACTCGATGATTCCCTTGGGCTCCTGCACGATGAAGCTCAATGCCACGTCGGAGATGCTGCCCGTGACCTGGCCTGAATTTGCCAAGCTGCATCCCTTTGCACCATCGGAGCAGACGCGCGGTTATCAGGAGCTGTTTCGACAACTGGAAGCCTGGCTGGCGGAAATCACCGGATTCTCCGCGGTCTCGCTCCAACCCAACGCCGGTTCGCAGGGCGAATATGCGGGCCTGATGACGATTCAGGCCTATCACCGGGCGCAGGGCGAAGGGCATCGGGATATCTGTCTTATTCCCGTGTCCGCCCACGGCACCAATCCAGCCAGCGCGGCCATGGCGGGCATGACGGTGGTCGTGGTGGCCTGTGATCGCCAAGGGAATGTCGATCTAGCCGATCTCGAAGCGAAAGCGGCCGAACACCGAGACCGGCTCTCGGCGCTCATGCTCACCTATCCATCGACGCATGGTGTCTTTGAAGCCAGCGTGCGGCGTATCTGTCAGATCGTGCACACGCACGGCGGGCAGGTGTACATGGACGGAGCGAATATGAACGCACAGGTGGGGCTCTGCCGTCCCGGCGACATCGGCGCGGATGTCTGCCATCTCAATCTACACAAGACGTTTTGTATCCCGCATGGTGGCGGCGGGCCAGGCATGGGGCCGATCGGCGTGGCTCGCCATCTGGCGCCCTTTCTCCCCGGTCATCCCGTCACTAAGCTCGGCGGACCGGAGGCCATCGGACCCGTCTCTGCCGCGCCGTTCGGCAGCGCGAGCATTCTGCCGATCTCCTGGATCTACATTGCCTTGATGGGTCGCGACGGCTTGACCAAGGCCACCGAAGTCGCCATTTTGAACGCCAACTATATGGCCAAGCGGCTGGAGAAGCATTTCCCCATTGTGTACACGGGCAGCACGGGCTTCGTCGCCCATGAATTCATTCTGGATCTCCGGCCGTTCAAGGAAAGCGCCGGTGTCGAGGCGATGGATGTCGCGAAGCGATTGATGGACTATGGATTCCATGCGCCGACCGTCTCGTTCCCGGTCGCCGGCACGCTCATGATTGAACCGACGGAAAGCGAGGTCAAGGCCGAACTGGATCGGTTGTGCGACGCGCTGATTTTGATCCGTGCCGAAATCCAAGAGATCGCGGACGGCCGGCAACCGAGGACGAACAATCTGCTCAAGAATGCGCCCCATACCGCATCTATTGTCTCGGCGAACGACTGGAATCGCCCGTACAGCCGCGAGCAGGCGGCGTTCCCTGCTCCGTGGGTCAAGAACAATAAGTTCTGGCCGAGCGTCAGCCGCATCGACGAAGCCTATGGCGATCGCCATCTGGTCTGTAGTTGTCCTCCCATGGAATCGTATCAGTCGTAGCCAAGCCGCTGTGCCGATGATCTCATGCACGGCTTCACCGATCCACTTGGTCTCCTCTTATTCAGCCTCTGGAGCTGCAGCGGGTCGGCAACTGAGGCTCAGGCAGAGTCGCCCCTCACCAGGACGCAGTCGTCCCCTGCCGTGGAGATGCAGCCTGGCCAGACCTATGAGGCTGGAACCAGGTTGCGCATTCCTAAAGGGACTCCGTCGTTCGTGATCCCAGTCGGCTGGCATGCCCAAATACCGGCGGACTCGATGGGTATTTTAGCGGTAGCAGGGTCAGGGGCGGGGTTCGTACTGGTGTTAATGGTTCGTAACAAGA
>CAYNLM010000059.1:0-21965 GCA_964398045.1 uncultured Nitrospira sp.
TGCCGGGCGCGCATCCGCTAGCGTTTCGAAGGTGGTTTTTCTACAGGCTCGTTAGACCGCCATTAGGTTTTGTCTCCCTCAAACATGTTGGCAAGATTCCAGAGGTATAACCCTTCCCATCATCAATGACATGAATGACTTCGAGCATAAGGTGCTTTTTCAGCTTCATCAGATAACACAAGCTCACGGGCGCTGTTCAACGGCAAAAGGTTCGAGTACAGTAATCCTATCCAAGGTTTGAAAAATAGCGGGGGGTGCCAAGTGTCGGGTTCTTTTCATGTTCATCATTCGCCGCACCACTGCGTTCTAACCCTGCGTTCAAGAGGGACGCCGCAAAAGCGCGGCGCCCCTTAACTTCACGTTAGGCAGAAAAATTTAATCACTCATTTTATCCACCGGAGGTAATAACACCATGAAGGCTCAACCGTTTGTTGTGACACCCAAAGACTACGATCCCGCGTTGAATGTGCTCGGTGTCAAGATAACCGGGGGAGGATTAAGGGGACAGGCTGGTTTTTCGATCCAAATCCGGTGGCTGAGTGGCAATCGACTCCCCCTGCCGACGCGGAGTACAAAGTAGCCTGTCCCCATATTTTACGGTGGCTGAGTGGCAATCGACTCCCCCTGCCGACGCGGAGTACAAAGTAGCCTGTCCCCATATTTTATGTCCGGAGTACAAAGTAGCCTGTCCCCATATTTTATGTCCCGGAGTACAAAGTAGCCTGTCCCCATATTTTATGTCCCGGAGTACAAAGTAGCCTGTCCCCATATTTTATGTCCAAGGAGGAGATAAGACGGTGGTTAGCGGTACCACTCCTATCATAGCGCTGCTCCTGGCAGTCAGTGTCTTCGCTTACCCTGGATCTGCCATGGCGGAGACGAAGGTCATTGCTAGCCAGGCGAGCTATACGATGGGGGACGGGGAGACGGCCTCATTTGCCGAAGAGATGGTATTACAAAAAGCGAAACAACGCGCGCTGGAAGAAGCGGGAACCTATGTCGAGGCCTACACGAGGGCAATTAATCAGGACCTGTCCGTTGAAGAGATCAAGACGATCGCCGGCGGCGTCATGAAGACGGAAGTCGTGAGCGTCAAGCGGACGCTGGTCGGGGATGGGGTCCGCTTCGATATGCAGATCAAAGCCGTGGTCGAGACGGACAACATGGAGAGCTTGGTACATCGGATCCGGGGAACGACCATGCCGAAGGAGTATGAGCGTCTGCAGAAGCAGTATGCGAGGCAGGGAAAGGACCTGGACGAGCTGAAGCAGTTGGTGGCGACGTTGCAAGCGAAATCTCAGCCACAGTCCGATGCCCAATTGGAAGAGGTGCGGGAAAAAATTCGGGTCCTCGAACGAGAATTCCGTCAGACCCAAAGCTCGGAGAAAACCCTGTATAAGCGAATCTTGTCGGGCGAGGAGCTGGCGACGGAGCTTCAACGGCAACTCGAGATCGATCGGATCCGCCGAGAAAAGGAAGCTCGGCGTCGCGTCGAGGCGGAACGGGCCCTGACACGCCTGATGGCCACCATCGAGACCGACGGCCATGACCTTGATGTGGGGAAGCCCACGGTCGAGAGTCACGGACCGACGGTCGGGCTCAGTTTTAGCGCACGGGCCAAGATCTCGGCGGCCGGGAAGGCGGCGCTTCAAGAGTTGGCGCGAGTCCAGGATGGACTCGAGGATGCTGACTGCACCAAGCTCCAGTCGGCCATTGACGGATTGGGATTGCGGGTGGACGTGACCTTAAAGGATGGAAGCCGGTACAGCGCCGCGAAGCCTGGGTTTCACAGCTTTAAAAAAAATCTTTGTTGGTATGACGTCAAGTCCATCACGAATACGAAGGACATTGAAACTGCCATCACAGTAGAAGTGCCACACGAGCGGGTGAGTGACGTCGTGTCCGTTGAAGGCGCGATTCAATCCCTCCGCGCGTCGTCGGCATCATCTACGCCTAAAGGTGGTACCCGTTCCTCCCGTCCGTCTCTGACGGAAGCCCTCAACCGGGAACTGGATGAGGAGTTGAAGAAAATCCGAAAGGTGGAGCTGCCGAAACCGGCGTCGATGGAATCTTCGTCTCAGAAGGCTCAGCCGCCGCAATTGGAAGCCAAGATTCCGAGCGTGAAGACGGTGGATACCACACTGACAGTGCCCGGTATGTCGCCCGGGTCGAATGCGTATCTCGGCCGCGTCCGGCAGCGGATCACCAGTTTCTGGTCCGCGCCCCCGGTTGATGTGACCGCGCAAAGCTATGTCGTGGAAATCACCTTCCGCCTCTATCGAAATGGCACGGTGACGGGTGTGAGGATCGAGCAGTCATCGGGAAATGAATACTATGATCTGGCCGCCAAGCGAGCCGTCGTCTCGGCTGTGCCCCTGCCGGCATTTCCGCCGGAGATCACGGAGCCGTACTTGGATACACATTTTTCATTTACCGTTGGAGAGCCATGAAGGGTCCGTTCAGTGGGGTGGCGGAATAAAGGGGGAAATGCATGATTCGTTGGATGATGCTGGCTCTGTTGTCTCTGCCTCTGACTGGGTGTTCCATTCAGATGGTGTCCTATTCCCCCTCGTTGTTATTGGAGGGCACAGGGAATATTACGGTTGGCGGATTTAATTATGTGCCTCACGATGGGGGAAACCTGGCAGCCAATCAGGTAGACACCGGCATGGGATTGAATCCGATCTATGCAGAGATGCCGATCAAGGACTATGTCAGTGATGCAGTGAAAAAAGAGTTGAAGTTCATTGGGTATAAGTTGGACCCCAAAGCTCCGTTAGTGATTGCTGGCCAGATTGAAGAGTACTCGTGTGATTATGTCGGTGTGACCACGGTGGACGTAAAGACCCGTATCCAATGGACGATTACCAGGGAACAAGAAGGGGCATTTCGAGAGGTCTATAAGAAGGTTCATGAGGGCGTCCATAGTTCGAGCAAATGGACTACGATGGAGATCACCGCCGTTTTGAATGAGGGACTGCGCAAAAATATCAAGACGTTTTTGGAAGATGCCCAATCCCAGCATGTCCTGTAACAGGAGAGACTCACCAGAACTACGACAGCGGCTCGGGGTGAACTCCAGCTTTTGGTCCCGCGCACTGATGGTGTTCCGGCGCTCCATTCGCTCTGCGAGTAGGATTCCTCGACTTGTCATGATTCCGCTGCTTTTGTGCGGCTCTCTTGCCTTCGGTGGCTCGCCAGAACTCGTTCCTTTGAATACAAATACTTTGTCTGTGAAGGGCATGAGTCGTGCGTACGGTTTCGTGAAGGGCCAGGACTATACGCTATCCAGAATCAAGGAAGAGTGGCCCGAGTTCTCCATGCAGGTGGGGGTCGCCAAGTCCACGTTCGATGCATCGTTTCCGGAGATTGGGACGAAACTTGAGACGCAGCTCCGACATGCCATGGGCCAAGACTTCGTCCAACAATTGACCGCGAAGCTACGAGCCGACTTTTCCACCACCCTCGCCAGCCAACAGCTCACAAGACCAGCGGTCGTACAATTTATCGAACAGGTCAAGACCCGAGCACAAGGCGACATCGAGAGCCCGGTGTTGGAATATCTACTCGCGGTCAAGTATGCGAATTATCCTGTCGCTGAGTTCACGGATGGCTTTCGGCAACGCTATGCGACTGACGGCACAGGGAAAGCGCAGGGAATTAAAATGAAACTCCAACTCCCCCGCTCATGGGCTTCGAAAGACGGAGAGCGGCCTCATATCGTTCATAAGTGGATCAGCGAAAACGGGACTGGACTCAATGTATTCATGTTGGATGTCCGGGATGTAGGGTCGTATAACCCTTCGCCGCAGGATATGGATAACTTCGTTAGATCCGGTGAGGTGAGGGGTAGCGTACCACCTGGGTCTCGGTATGTTGAGTCGGGCACCTTCACGCTCGAAAGTCGCCCAGGCTATTGGATCCACATGGTCCTTCCAACTGAGCGGCTAGGGTCAAGGTTCGTGATGGAAGCCCTGATGTATCAAGTGTACTTTCGCGGCAAGGCCATTGGGCTTCTCTGCCAGGCGGGAGGACCTGAAAGTGATCAGGAGCAGTCTCACGAGGCGTTCCTGCGGATTCGACCGCTCTGTCATCAAGTGGCGAACAGCATTGTGCTTGAGCAGGCCTATTGACGTCAGCGCTTCGGGAAGTCCGTTGGGACGATCAGGCGTTCTGAGAAGATACATCCACCCGAAGGCGGACTGTTGCTGCATAAGAGTTCAGGTGACGAGTTTTCGTACATCTTTGAGGAGCAGCAGAAGATGCAGCGGGTCGGTAGGTGATGGAAGGAAATCGAATCGCTTGTAGAATGTGCCCGCTGAAACGTCGAATTGGGGTCGGGTCTTGCAATCCAACATTTCGCGGCGCGCGGCTGGTCTGCCTGCTGATTCGTCGTTTGTCTCTCGCATCTCGTCGTTCGCAAACGATCATGTTTCCTGGCTCGCGAAACACGCTTCACGTTTCACAGGCGGCGGTCTTTTAGAAAGCGGGGAAGGGTAACAAGTACTTTCCATTGGCAAGTGGTAGGGGTGACGGTATAATGACGGCCATGGATTCGACAAAATACATTTACTGGCAAGACCAAGGTGTCTGGCTCGGCTATCTACAAGACTATCCCGATTATTGGACTCAGGGGCAGTCGCTCGAAGACTTGCAAGCCCACCTGCGCGATCTGTACCAAGACCTGACCAGCGGGGAGATCCCAGGGATTCGCAAGCTCGCTGAACTGTCGCTTCAGTGAAGCGGAAAGATCTGATCCGGCAACTCGAAGCGAGTGGCTGCGTACTTGTTCGCCACGGTGGGAAGCACGACTGGTATCACAACCCCACCACGAAGATATCCCAACCCGTTCCCCGACACACCGAAATCAACGAGCATCTCGCTCAGCGTATTCTGAAGATGTTGCGCACCCCTTAGCGATTCTTCTCTGCCCTTCCCTCCCCTGGGGTACGGTCCGCGCGGTCTTCCCTGCGCGCATTGACCGACCGCCGTTTCATCGTGGGACTCAGCGAGCCAGAAACTCATCCGGGCGCACCCGTCCGCTTCTTGCTTGCAGCAGTTCCGTGAATCGGTTAGGCTTACCTCATGGTTTTAGATCGAATCCACATCGATCCGAAAGTCTGTGGAGGCAAAGCGACGATTCGCGGTCTCCGCATGACGGTGGATTTTGTCCTGAAGCTGCTGGGAGATGGCTATACGGCAGCTGAAATCGTGAAGGAATATCCCGAATTGGTCCTTGAAGATGTCTATCAGGCGGCAAGGTATGGCGCCTGGTTGGCAGGCGAGCACACGTCCGCTGCTTCATGAGGCTGCTGGCCGATCTCCACATTGCTCCCCGAACCGTTCAGTTCCTTCGCACACTAGGCCACGATGTTCTGCGAGTGACCGACCTCCTCCCCGCGACCGCCTCCGACGAGATCATTGTCGAACGTGCCGCCCAGGATCAGCGAATTATTCTGACCCAGGACCTCGATATGACGGCCATCATTGCATTGTCGAGACGCCAATATCCGTCACTCGTAACACTTCGCCTTTCCTCAGTCAGGATCGAGTTCGTGAATACCGTCCTCCAACGAACACTCCCCGTGTCGGAATATGACCTACGGCAGGGAGCGCTCGTGACTATCGAAGACCACCGCATTCGCGTGCGCCGACTTCCACTGGCTATTCAAGACACTCCTCCCCGTTGAAATACGGAACGCCTGTTCTTTGTTCGACATGGACCAGACCCACCCAGCAACAACCTCCCTCGAAGTGGCAGCAATATAGTTCGGTCTTCGATGATCTCTAAAGCCCATCAACCTAACTGATCTTCTCTCTCCCCATTCCCCTGGGCTGCGGTCTGCGCGGTCTTCCCTGCGCACATTGACCGAGCACCACCACCGATTTTCTCTTTCCTCTGCTTTTCTCCTTTCCACGAGTCCGAGAGAGTAGCCGTGGCAATCACCTCGTTGAGAGGCGCGGGGACCCATCGAGACAGGGTTGAAGCGGAAAGCCGGAACTGACCAAAGCACCGCGATCATCAGATCGCGGCTGCGGGAATTCCGGAAGGTTCCGCGAGACCCGCCCGGAAGGGTCGCGCGGAAAACGGGTGATCGCCACCGCCGCCCTCTTGGACTCCCCCCCTCCTTGCTTGACACCTGGAAATCCGATCCTCGACAATGCCTGCATGTCAGGGAAAGTCTTTATCGAGCGGTTGGAGTTTCGGGGCCGGGTTGGCGTGACGCCGGAGGAACGCGCGCGGCCTCAGCCGCTGGCGGTCGATCTGGAACTGGACTGCAAGCTCGAATCGGCCGGCCGGTCCGATGATCTCACCCATACCATCGACTACGCCGAGATCGCTCGACGCGTTGTGGAAGTCGGAACAGAGAAGGACTGCAACCTGCTTGAAACGATGGCCGAACGACTGTTCCTCATGCTCTTTGAGGAGTTCCCGATCGATCGCGCGAAACTCTGGGTCCGAAAACTCCACCCGCCCCTCATCTATGTCACCGGCTCGGTGGGCGTGACGCTGGAGCGGACCAGGCTCGCGCAACGACTCCAACAGGCGGACCCGACCCCGGCCCCCTTTCTCATTCAGCAACTGCATCGGCTGCCGAAAGGAAAGGCCCTCGATGTGGCCGCGGGAGGAGGCCGCCATTCGCTGTTCCTGGCTGCGCAGGGCTATCACGTCGAGGCCCTCGACCGCGACGCGGAGGCGCTGGCACAACTCACCACGACCGCCAAAAAACTGAAGCTCACGACCGTCACCACCACAACCATGGACCTTGAACAACCCGCTCCCTACGAACCAAACCTTGGCAAAGAAACCTATGACGTGATCATCGTGTTCTTTTATCTCTACCGTTCTCTGTTTCCCTATCTCATGGACGCGCTCAAGCCGGGCGGCGTCTTGATCTACGAAACCTTCACCATCGACAACTATTTTCACCACAAACACCCCCGGCGGTGGGAATTCTGCCTGGCGCACAACGAACTCTTGCGGCTTACATCATGTCTGCAAGTGCTGCACTACGACGAAGGCGCGCATGAGGGCGGGCAGGGGCAAGGATCCGTCTACACGGCTCAACTCGTCGCGCGCAAGCCGTCACATTCGAGCGCGCTTCCATGAGCCGCGTCGATCTGCATCTGCACACCACCCACTCGGACGGGAGCCTGTCTCCGGCCGACGTGATCGCCCTGGCGCACAAAGCCGGCGTCACGGCCCTCGCCATTACCGATCACGACATCACCACCGGCATCCCGGACGCGATCGCGACCGGTCGAGAGCTCGGCATCGAAATCATTCCCGGGATTGAGATCAGCTCGCAGTATGGCGGATCGGAACTGCACGTCCTGGGATACTTTCTCGATTGGCAGGATGCGGAGCTCGGCGCGCGGCTCACGACCTTGCGTGAAAGCCGCCATCGCCGCAATCCTCAGATCATTGAACGACTGCAGGCGCTGGGCATCGACATCAGGTATGAGGAAGTCAGGACCTTGGCCGGCACCGATTCCGTCGGCCGCCCGCACATCGCCCGTGTCCTGATGGAGAAACAGGTGGTGGCCTCCGCCAAGGAAGCGTTCGATCGTTTCCTGGCGAACGGCAAACCGGCTTATGTGCCCCGCGAGTTGCCGTCTCCCGCTGAAGCCATTCAGTGGATTAAAGCCGCCAAGGGGCTCGCGGTCTTGGCCCATCCGACCTGGGTCAACCCCACGGAAGGCACATTGACGGATCTCGTCAGGCAGCTCAAAGCCGACGGCCTCGATGGAATTGAAGTCCATTACAGCACCCACACATCTCGGCAGACCCGCGAATACTTGAGTCTCGCCGAACAGGTGAACCTTTTGGTGACGGGGGGAAGCGACTTCCACGGCGTGACCAAACCGGATATCGAGGTCGGCATCGGCAGAGGGACGCTCCACGTCCCGGACTCGCTCCTGCCTAAGCTGAAGCACGCCGCGGCGCGGCTCTGACCTTCACCTGCGTATTTCCTGCTATTCGTTGACTCCGCTCCGTCATCCGCTAGACTTTGTCCATTCTTCAAATCCGAACGTCCATGACCAACACAGCCGGCTGGGTCCTCCAATTCCTGATCGTCGCGCTCGTCGCGCTCTTCGCGGGTCCCCTGCTGAGCAAGCTCCCGGCGGCGCAGGCGTTTCCGATCACGCTCTTCGGGTTGACCGGTGCACAGACGATCCGTCTCGTGATCGAAGAAACCGGCCTCGTCATCCTATGCACCCTCTCGCTCCGCGCGTTCCGGCTGATGCCGGACAACGGAAAAGGCTTCTCCTTCGTCCGCCGACTCGTGTTGCCGGTGACGTGCCTCTTCGTGTTGATTGTGACCGACAAGACGCTGCGGGTCGTCGGATTGTCGCTGATCGATCGATTCGGACCGCAACGCTATACCATGGTGTACACCGCCGGTCTCATGCTGTCCGGCATCTGGATCTCCGCCGCGTGGCTGCTCAATCTTGATGCGCTCCACCGCTTCTTTGCACGCTCCCCGGAACCCGCTCGCCGGAAAAAGCCGGCGCCGGCCGCCGGGGACAGCCATGAGATCCGTTCGCCGGAAAAGACCGACGAGCCTCAGTCCGCCACCGTGATCCTCAATAATGGAGGCCCACCAGCCACGCTCGGCCGCTACAAAGTCTTGAAGGAAATCGGTCGCGGAGCGATGGGCGTCGTCTATCTTGGGAAAGATCCGACGATCCAGCGATTCGTCGCCATCAAAACCATGCGCCTCGACGCCATCGACGATGCGGATAAATTGCAGGAAGTGAAAGCCCGCTTTTTCCGGGAGGCCGAATCGACCGGCCGGCTGTCACATCCCAACATCGTGACGATCTACGACGCCGGGGAAGAACAGGACCTCGGCTACATTGCGATGGAAGTCCTCGAAGGCACGACGCTCAAACAATGGTCGCGCAAACCCAATCTGATGCCGCCGGACAAGCTGATCCCCACCCTCGCCACCGTCGCCGAAGCGCTGGACTATGCGCACCAACAAGGCGTCGTGCATCGCGACATCAAGCCGGCGAACATCATGCTCACCAAAGATCAGGTCGTGAAGGTGATGGACTTCGGCATCGCCAAGATGGCGTCGTCCTCCAAAACGCAGACCGACATCGTGCTGGGCACTCCGACCTACATGTCGCCCGAGCAAATCGCCGGCAAGAAGGTCGATGGCCGCTCGGATATCTTTTCGCTCGGCGTCGTCATGTTCGAGCTCCTGACCGGCCGCCCTCCGTTTACCGCCGACAATGTGTCGGCCTTGCTCTTTGCGATCGCCCACCAGCCCCAGCCCGCCTTATCCGCATTCCGCTCGGATCTTCCTCCCCTACTGCAAGACGTGTTGAGCCGCGCCCTTCAGAAAGATGCCGTCCAGCGCTATCGGCGCGCCCATGAATTTGCCCAGGAACTTCGGGCTTGCCTTCAGGGGCTGGCCGCATAGCGGGAGACGCCCATGGCGTTCGCCATCCATCATGGAGCCCTGTCGGATGTGGGTCGGAAACGGCCGCACAACGAAGATCGCTGTCTCGTCGACCCCGACCGAGGGTTATTCGCCGTGTGCGACGGCATGGGCGGCGGGAACGCGGGAGAAATCGCGAGCACGCTGGCGGCAGATACCATCCGCGCACACATCACCGAAGCCGCGGCCAATCCCGCACTTGACTTTATCGGCACGCCGGATAAAACGGTCTCGACCTGCACCAATCGTCTGGCCAGCGCGATCAGACTCGCCAATGAGAGGATCTATCGGGCTGCAACGGACCGTTCCGAATGGTCCGGCATGGGCACGACCGTTGTCGCCGTGCAGGTGCATGACCAGCGGCTCTCCTTCGCCCACGTGGGCGACAGTCGCCTGTATCTCATCCGCGATCGAACCATCCAGCCCTTGACCATGGACCACTCGTGGGTGGCCGAACAGGTGCGCCATGGGTTCCTCAATGAAGATGAAGCGGAACGGTCGCCGCGCCGCAACATTGTCACCCGCGCAGTCGGCGTGGAGGCGACCGTCGATGTCGCGGTGGGAGAACTTCCGCTCTTTCCGAATGATTGGCTGCTGCTCTGTTCAGACGGACTCACACGAGGTGTGCCGGCCTCGCGCATCCTTCACCATGCGATCGATGCGGATGACGCCCAAGCCCTGTCGCAACGCCTGGTCGCGCTGGCCAACGAGGCAGGGGGCGAGGACAACACCACGGTCATTGTCCTGGCCGTTCGCGAGCCAGAAGATTGTGGGCTCTGGCAGCGGTTACGCCGGGGGTTGGCGATCTAACGACACAGATTCGGGAGGACACCATGCAGGATACGACAACCCAACGTGCAACCCTCCTCATCAAGCTTCATGAGAGGTCATCCCAAGAACAGGAACTGTCTCAAGAGGTATTCACCATCGGGCGCAAGCCGGACAACGACTTGGCGATAGAAGATCCCGCCGTCTCGGGCCATCACGCGCGGGTGACCAAAATACACGCGGTCTATTTCATTGAAGACCTGAAGAGCACCAACGGCACCTTCGTGAACGACAGACGGATCGATCGCCATCAGCTGCGCGACACCGATGTCATCATGATCGGACGGCACCGCATTATTTTTCGAGACGGCTCAGCGGCGCCGGCGACCGCGAGGACGACGGCTGACGATCTCGATCACACGGTGGTTCTCACCGGCAGAGCAACTCGGCCGGATCCCGCCGCGTCCCCGGCGAGTCTCCGAGTGTTGTCGGGAAAAACCGATCAACAGGACTATCTCCTCATCAAGCACATCACGACCATCGGCTCCAACGGGCAAGCCGACGTCAAGCTCACAGGCTGGTTTGCGCCCGGGACGGCTGCGCTGATTACGCGCCGCAACCACAGCTATTTTGTCAGTAATGCCCGTCGCGGCAAGGTACTGCTGGTGAACGGTCACGCAGTGGGCGCTGAACAAGAACTGAAGGACAAAGACCGCATTGAGGTCGCGGGTACGACCTTGCTGTTTCGAACGGCATCAGGCCGGAAGGCGTCATGACCGAAGGGCTGGGCTAGTTTCTCAAGAGAAGCTGCCCTTTGGGCAAACTCTGGTAGACCCCCTCGGAAATGTCCTGAGCAGGTTCCTGAAGAACCTGGAAGATTCGCCCCTCCCCCGGCTCCACTCCGCGGCAGACTCGTTTGACATCGTCGGCACAAGCCGCCCTGTACCCCTCGGCTTCCTTCCAGCGCACCATCCGCTGTCGCACGATCTGCTGACAGAGAGGAGAGAACTGTTTCATGCGCTGAGCGACACATTGCCGACGCTCCCCTCCGGTCAATGAATCGGGACATATCTGTTGCACGTCCGCTTCGCATTTGACTTCGGCGATCTGGCGCGCGCGAAAATCTCCGCCGGCAGATCCACTTGAGGCCTCTGATGCGGCGGCCCTTCTCTGCCTTGTTCCGTCTTGATGAACAGACGCACCAGACGGCGGTGTCGCCGGCACGCCGGGAATGCTCAGGTCCAACGCGGGGACAGCCGGCGCCGTCCCTCGCTCCTTTGACTGCGACGATAACAGCTCGCCCTTGGACGGCAGATTGGCCCACACGATTCCCCAGACGAGGATCAGGCCAAGCACCGACACGACGCTCGCCGTCACTTTGCCGGATGACGATGGTTGAGTGGCTGGTTTCATCTCCGTTTGAAGATAGGACAAAGGCGACAAAAAATCACGGAAACGTGTGTTTCAGGCGCAGAGTCGGCGGACTAGTTCTCGGGAGTTTCGACGATGTGGTTTTCGAATCTGGTGCAACCTTCAGCGAGCAAACGATTGGTGAGCATCTCGCCGGGCCATTCAATGGGGAGGTCGGCGGTGAACACCCAGACATCGGGCGATGTCCAGACGGGGCCGTGCTCTTCCGGCAGTTCGGGATCGAACAAGTCGGTCCATACGGGCATATAGACCCCGTTGCCGCATTGCGTGTGCAGATGAACGATGGTGCGCGACCGCACCAGCGGGTCCAGTTCTCTCCACACCGCCGCCGTTTCGTCGGCCAAATGGTGCAGACGCACGGCATTCTGCGCATCGAACATGGCATACGCCGCATAGACCGGCGCTTCGATCGTATCGGGAGCCCGCGCCAGCTCCGGGCACTGCTCAACCAGTCCTTCGAGAATCGCGCGGCGATGGCGATCTTCCCACGAATCGGGCAAGCCGGGGTCCGGCGCTCCGATCAACTCGAACAGAAGAAAGGCCGTATTTTCCACCGGCGGATGTACGCGCGCCGCCACGGACTGCGCGCGACGGGAATCGGCCACCGTCGCCAGGTGATCGTGAAGCATTTGCAGATTGAGCATTTCCAAAGTGGCATCGGTCAAGAGGCGAGATTCGACGCGCACCACTGTCCCGGCCGGCAGCTGCAGATGGCGATGCAGCAGATCAGCCGTCGCGATCGGATCGATTTTCAACTTCAGCGGAGCGGTGAGATTCGCTTGGAGCGGCAATTCCAAGGCGGCAATGGTGGCATACGCCGGCTTCTCGTCGTCCGGTCCGTCCAACAACAACGTGCAGCTGGCCTCGGCCACCAGATCGAAGAGCCATTCCGCCATCTCTTCGTCCAACGCTGCCAACACGGTCAAGAGATCGTGCTCGCGCCCCTGTTCCAGAAAGGCCTGCAACGTGTCGATTGCGGCATCGGTATCGCCGTGATCGTGACGACGCGCATTGATGAGATGGATGAGATCCCGCGTGAGAGGATCGGGACGAGACCAGGCTAGCATCGAGGTTCCCTCTGAGCCGAAGCTTCACACCCCGGCGTCGCACACCATCCATGTTGCCAAACTTTCAGACCTTGAGCAAGCAGGAAGGTGGTTCCCGGTACCACAGACGCGGTTTGCTTTCCCGATGCCTTTTTATTCACCGATCACCTTGACCAATACGCGTTTGCGACGCCGCCCGTCGAATTCACCGTAAAAAATTTGTTCCCACGGTCCGAAATCCAGCTTGCCGTCGGTGATGGCAAGCACCACCTCGCGTCCCATGATTTGCCGCTTGATGTGCGCATCGCCGTTATCCTCGCCCGTCTCATTATGCCGATACCGGGCCTCGTGGGGAGCCAGCCGTTCGAGAAAGTCGTCATAGTCCCGCAGCAGCCCTTGCTCGTCATCATTGATATAGACGCTGGCCGTGATGTGCATGGCATTCACCAGGACCATGCCCTCCTTCACCCCGCTCTTGCTCACGGCGGCTTCGACCTTGGGCGTAATGTTGAGATAGGCTCGTCGCGTAGTCGTTTCGAACCAGAGTTCTTCGCGATAGAATTTCATGGAGGCACGTCTGTGAGGAGTGCATTGTGCCTACTGGTCGCCGCAAGATTCAAGAGGGCTCATGTCCGGAGCTGTACGCCGCCTCGCAAAAGATTATAATGACTCCACCATGGGCAAGCCGCTTTCCCACATGGCACCGCCCCACCTTACGCCGAACGCGCTCACCGTGTTGCGTCAACGCTACTTGGCCCGCGACGCCGACGGCGTGATCAGGGAATCACCGACGGAGTTATTTCAGCGCGTCGCCGAGGACATCGCGCAAGCCGAACGCCTCTATCCGCCGGGCGTGCGTGTACGCCATGCCGCCCGCCGATTTTACGACCTGATGGCGTCCCGGACGTTCCTGCCGAATTCGCCCACGCTGATGAACGCCGGTCGGCCGCTGCAGCAACTCTCGGCCTGTTTTGTGCTGCCCGTCGATGATTCGTTGGAATCCATCTTCGACGCAGTCAAATATCAAGCCCTCATCCATCAGTCCGGCGGCGGAACAGGATTTTCATTCAGCCGCCTCCGTCCGGAAGCCGACCGTGTCGCCACCACCAGCGGCCTCGCCTCCGGGCCCGTGTCCTTCATGCGCGTCTTCAATATGTCTACCGATGTCATCAAGCAGGGGGGGACCAGGCGCGGCGCGAACATGGGCATCCTGCGTATTGACCACCCGGACATTCTCAATTTCATCGCGCTGAAGCAGAATCCGGCTGAAATGACCAACTTCAATTTGTCCGTCGGACTGACGGATCGCTTCATGGAAGCCGTGCGAAACGGCCGGCGCTATGCCTTGATCAACCCCCGCACAGGGCAACCGGTGAAGCGGCTGCCTGCGCTGCTGGTCTTCGATCGCCTGGTCGAAGCGGCCTGGCAATCCGGCGAACCGGGCGTGGTGTTTCTGGATACGATCGACAAGGCCAATCCGACACCGCAGCTTGGATCCATCGAAGCGACCAACCCTTGCGGCGAGCAGCCGCTGTTGGCTTACGAATCCTGCACCCTCGGATCGATCAACGTCGCGCGGTGCGTGACGAGGCAGGGCCGCCGTCGAGCGATCGACTACGATCGACTCGCCGCCGTCGTGCCCCTCACCGTGCGCTTCCTGGATAACGTGCTGGACCGAACCCGCTTTCCCTTTCCGGCCATCGACCGGCACACGAAAGCGACCAGGAAAATCGGCCTCGGGATCATGGGATTCGCCGACCTCTTGATTCAACTCGGCGTCCCCTACGATACGGACGAGGCCCTGCAGGTCGGCGATCAGTTGATGGGTTTTTTGCAATCTCATGCCCATGCCGCTTCGCGTGAACTAGCCAAGGAGCGGGGGGTCTTCCCCGCCTACAAAGGCAGCCGCCTTCAGGCCGAGGGTCAGCGACGCCGCAACGCCACCGTCACGACCATTGCCCCGACCGGCACGATCAGCATCATCGCCGACTGCTCCGCCGGGATCGAACCGTTGTACGGAATCAGCGTGACACGCACGATTATGGAAGACATTCGCCTGGAGAGTTTTCATCCGGAATTTCTCAAACAGGCTCGGGCGCGAGGCCTCCCGCTCGCGACATTGCGCCGCGAAGTCGGCCACAGTGAATCCATCCAGCACCTGACACAAATTCCGTTGGATATGCGGCGACTCTTTGTGACCGCCCATGACATTTCCCCCACACATCATGTGCGGATGCAAGCGGTCTTCCAACGCCACAGCGACAGCGGCGTGTCGAAAACCATCAATATGCCGGCTAGCGCCACGACGAAAGACGTCGCCGCCGCGTTCCTCTTGGCGCATGAGCTGGGATGCAAGGGCCTGACGGTCTATCGTTCCGGGAGCCGTGAGCATCAAGTCCTCGCCTGCTCGCATGTGCAGTCATGTTGAGCACCGGATCACCGTGAACGATGTCGCCGAAATCTTTCATAAAATTGACTCCTCCGGGGGTTGGTGATAAGTACTTTCCCAGGTTGCACCAAGAAAAATGATCGCCACAGGGAGGTGCTAGATGTTCGCTGTTGCTGGAGGCCCGTCATTCGCCGGGAGTCCTCTGACTTGGAGTCTCCTCTTCGCCCGTCAGCCGGAACCGGATTTGGAATTCACCGAAGAGGAATTGGAACAAACAACGAACGTTCGATCGTCCTCTCCCATGAAGCCGCCGAAAAAGTCGGGCGGTCGTCCGCTCTTGTGGATTCTGTTGCTCCTCCTGGTCGGCGGCGGCGCTTATGTCGCCATGGAGCCCGAAATGATCGCCGACCTGCTTGAACCGATTCTTGGCGAATCACCGATGCCGGCTCCGCAACCGCCCATAGCCGCCAGACCGGCCCCCGTGCCGACGCCCAGCGCCCCTGCGGCGCAACCGGCACCGGCCAGTCCAGCGCCTGCCGCTCCTTCGTCACCACAAGCTTCCGTGCCCGCACCGGTGCCGACGCCGGCGCCCGGCGCGCCGACCGCTGCGGTACCCGCTCCAACTGCGCCGGTGAGTCCCACGGCTCCGGCCGTCGCGCCTCCGGCCACCGCATCGCCTTCTCCCCTGTTTGGTGAGGGACAGAAGGTCACGGTCATGGCCAATCCGGCGGCCCCCGGCGACATGGTCACCCTCATGCAGGACCCGGCGGAAACCAAACCAGGTCCGGCGATTCGTCCGGGAACTACCTTGACGATTCTCGACGGCGATCTGCAGGCCGGCGGATGGGTGTACTCCGTTCGCAGCGACGATGGCGCCAAGGGGTGGATCGCCGAGAGGCGGCTGATGTTGAAACCGTAATCTCTTCGTCGGCAATCAACCAGGCCCTGACAGGGCAGAGGGCGGCGGCACGAGCCAGTGCCGCCGCCCTCTGTGCTATAATGCCGCCCTCTTTACAGGTCCGTGGAAAACCATGAACGAATCCATGCGCGCCATCATCTTCGATTTTGATGGAGTCATTGCCGATACCGAGCCCCTGCACTTCGAAGGGCTGCGCCGAACGCTCGCCGACATCGGCATTACGCTGACCGAGGCCGATTACTACGCCAACTATCTGGGATTCGACGACCGCGGCTGTATCCTGGAAGCCCTCCGGGTCAACCGGCGTCCGGCAACCGCCCCGCTGGTCCAGGACTTGATGCACAAGAAAGCCGTGGCCTACTTGGCCTCGATCAAGGATCACCTCGTCATCTTCCCGGGGGTCAGGGCCTTCGTTGAGGAAGCCGCCGCCACTTACCCAATCGCGATTGCATCGGGGGCCCTGCGGCCGGAGATCGAGTTGATCCTGGAACAAGCCGGCATCCGAAAAGCCTTCCGCCATATCACGAGCGCGGAAGACGTGATGAACGGCAAGCCGAATCCCGAGCCCTTCCTGCATGCGTTGGCCGGATTGAATCATGAGGCGGGGACATCCCCTCTTACACCGGGGACTTGTCTGGCGATTGAGGATTCACTGCCCGGCATCAGAGCGGCCAAGACGGCGGGCATGAAAGTGCTCGCCATCGCCAACACTCACACCGTGCAAGATTTGCATGAGGCCCATGCCATCAGCCACAGCCTGACCGACACGAATCTCGCCGACCTGCGAGCCCGCCTGTGGCCCTCATGAACGACGACCACGCTATGAGAATCTGCTCGCTCGTTCCCGGCGCTACGGAAGTCATCGCCTCTCTTGGCCTGGCGGACCAGCTCGTCGGCATCAGCCATGAATGCGACTTTCCTTCATCCGTGCGCCACGTCCCCGTCATGATCGAGCCGTTAGTCGGCGCAGAACCGGCGTCCAGCCTGGACATCGATCGCAAGGTGAAAGCCCTCGTGGCAGCCGGACAGCGGCTGTATCGACTCAAGGAACAGGCATTTCGTGAAGCACAACCCGACATCATTCTGACCCAGGATCTCTGTCATGTCTGCGCCGTCACCCCGGATCAGCTCACCGGCGCGATCCGATCTCTGCCGCGCCAACCTATCGTATTGACGCTCGGCCCCACGTCGCTTGACGGCATGATCACCGACATCGAACGGATCGCTCAGACGGTTCGTCGGACGGACAAGGGACAGGCGCTCGTGCAATCTCTCCGTGAGAGGCTCGCGAGGGTCCGCGCACAGGCCGCAGCGTCATCTCGGCCTCGTGTGGTCTGTCTTGAATGGCTGGATCCTCTCTATCTGGCAGGCCACTGGGTTCCCGAGATGGTCGAACAAGCCGGCGGCCAGGATGTGCTCGGGTCGGCAGATGACCCATCGCGCGAAACGACCTGGAACGAAGTGCAAGAGGCGCGACCGGATATCGTCCTGCTCATGCCCTGCGGCTATACCATCGATCGTACCGTCAAAGAACTTGCACGACCCGGCAGGGTCCATGAGGAATGGACGCGCGCAGTCAATCGTTGGCCGCAGACATACGTCGTCGATGCCGCCTCGTATTTCAGTCGTCCAGGCCCTCGCCTGCTGGACGGCGTGGAATTGCTGGCCGCGATCCTGCATCCGCGCCGCAGCCGTCCGCTCGATCCGGCCAAAGCGAGACGGCTTGAGGCCACGGCGCTCGCGATGGGATTCAAATCATGACCGCCGCCGAAGCCCAAGCCTATTGCACCGCCTACACCAAGAAGAGCGGGAGCAACTTTTACTACTCATTCCTGTTCCTGCCGAAACCGCGGCGTGAAGCCATGTACACCGTCTACGCCTTCTGCAAGGCGGTGGACAGCGCGGTGGACGAGCCGCCGGCCGGCAGCAATCCGAAGGAGGAGTTGAAGCGCTGGCGGAGCGAACTCGACGCCGTATATCGCGGCACGCCGACTGTTCCCATCACCGTCAGCCTCGCGCATCACGTCAAGGCACTCTCCATCCCGAAGGCCTACTTCGAGGAGCTGATCAAGGCGTGGAGATGGACCTCTTCAACAACCGCTACGTGACATTCGATGAGCTGTCGCTCTATTGCTACCGCGTCGCTTCCGTCGTCGGGCTCATTTGTCTCCACATCTTCGGCGTGACCTCGCCGCGCGCGCAAGACTATGCCGTCGATCTGGGCATGGCGTTCCAACTCACCAATATTCTCCGCGACCTGGGGACCGATGCGACGCAAGGCCGCATTTATCTGCCGCTCGACGACCTGCGCGCCTGCAAATATCCCGAGAAGGCCATGCTGCAGCAGACCTATTCGCCGGAGTTCAAAACATTGATGCAGCAGGAGACCGCCCGGGCGCATCACTACTATGACAAGGCCCAAGCGGCTCTGATGGGGTTGTCGCGTCGCGAGCGGCGCGCGCTCACCGTCGCCGAAATCATGCGCGGCATCTACAGCCGCATCCTGGACAAGATCGAGCAATCGGACTATCAGGTCTTCGGACCGCGCATCAGCCTCTCCACCTCACATCGGCTGGCGATCGCATTGGGCATCTGGCTCCGCTCCCGGTTCGCGTGACCGCCCGCTCCTCTCAATCCGTCCTCATCCTCGGCGCCGGCTTGACCGGCCTTGCTGCCGCCTATCATCTGGGCCGAGAAGGCCATCGCGTCACCCTGCTGGATCATCCCAACTGGCGCCATGAAATCCCCGCTCATCATGTCGATGCTCCGGCCATGCTCTTGGGCTGCCACCAAGAAACATGGCGCCTCCTTCGCGCCCTCGACGCGGAGACGCCCACAGACAGCGACGTGGTCCTTCCGCTTGAATTTCGGCTGTCCGATGGACGCATCACCTCCTATTGTCCCGCGCGTCTCCCCGGATCGCTTCAGTGGATCGTCGGCCTGTTAGGATTTGCGGGTTTGACATGGAATGACCGCTGGAAACTGTTCTCTCGCCTGGAACAGATCTGGGAACAGGCGGAGTCTCTTCCTTCGGACTTGGATAGTCGCCTCGCCGAGGAGTGGCTGGCCTCGATCGGACAAAGCCCAACAGCGCGAAACCAGATTTGGAGTCCACTGGCGCTCTGGCTGACGGGCAACCCGGTCACTCGCCTTTCCGCCGCGGTCTTGGTGCAGGCGCTTACCACGGTCTTTCTAGGCCGGGCCTCCGATGCCAGGCTTACTTCTCTGCAGGGTTCATTGGAAAAGAGACTGCTCGCACCATTAAGGCGCGCAGTGGAACGATCCGGCGTCGCGATCCAGTCCCTTTCGGAACTACCGGACTTGCGGTTCGAGCAAAGCAGGCTCGCCGAGGTGCGGCTCCGAGACGGTACCCCCCTGAAGGCCGATTGGTATCTCGCGGCCCTCGCGCCCCAGCACGTGCCGGCCCTGCTTCCGGAACGGCTCCTCACCCGTTACGCTTACTTCGCGCAGATCGCCGAGCTGACCGTCCTCCCTGAGATCACGGTCCAATTCACCTGTCGCTCGATCGTCACCAAGCCTCGCCTGCTCCTCTGCGCTGAGTCGCTCTTCCACCAACTGACGATGACCGCTCGTGGCTCCCACGAAGCCCGGTGCCGGCTGACTGGGATTGGAATTCCGCCATCGGCCGCGTCTAATGACGAACGAGTGATTGAGCTGGGAAAAACCGAACTACGCAGCGTCCTCCCGGAAATTGATGCAGATGAGCTCCAGTCGATCAAAGTGTATCGGGAAGATCATGCCGCGCTTTCGCTCCATCCAGGCGTCGCCAGGCTGAGGCCGATTCAAAAGAGCCCCATTCAGAATCTTCTCGTCGCCGGAGCCTGGACCGATACCGGATGGCCCGCGAACTTGGAAAGCGCCCTGGTCAGCGCCCGCCGCTGCGTGGAAATCATCACTGGCACATCCATTTGACAACGCCGCCAAAGACTATCAGGTAGCGCAGTCAGAACGTTGCCGCCCGCAGATAGCACTGATCCTCGAACTGCTCGCCTCGTAGATACTTCGCAATCACCATCCACTCGCGCCGTGCGTCCGTTAGGCTGACATACGTCACGCCATCCACAACAAACGGTTGGATCGCAAAGAGCGTCGTCAAGGCGGGCGGGACTTTCTCCGTGGGAAGAGAGGTCAGAGGATACGTTCCTCCCGTGCGTTCAAACTTATCCTGAGTCGCCAACAGTGGACTCATGTCCTGCCAGCTGGCTTGGTCCAGCACAGGACTGTTTGCAGGAAATACGTACAAGCTGTCGCTCGGCGCGCCTTTCATGCAGAACGATGTCTTGACGACCAGATCCAGGTGCCCGTCGTTATCCAGATCTACGATCGCCTGGTCGATACTCGAACAGCGCCTGATCTTTGGCCCCTGCCCCTTCAACTCGACCGGTTTCCACTCGACCGTCTTCAGCAAATCGGCGTCAGGAATCAGGCGCTCCCCAAAGAACTTCGCCACCTTCTCGCAGAACGGCCGATCGTTTCCCGCCATGATTTCGACAGAGGCCGCGCCTGCAGTTGTGGCAGCAACCAGGCACAGCGGAATCAAGAAGCTGGGTGTTCGCATTGACAACATGGCTAAAGCCCTCCTAAGATACCGGAAATTTTCACCTGATTCCATTCAATCATGACCACCACACCTCTCCAAGACCTTGCGAAATCCCTTCATAACTGCCAGCGCTGCAAACTGGCCAAGCTGGGGCGCACGCAGGTCGTCTTCGGCGTGGGGAACCCTCATGCCAGCATCATGTTCGTGGGCGAAGCGCCGGGATTCAACGAAGACCAGAAGGGCGAGCCGTTCGTGGGCGCGGCGGGCAAACTCTTGAACGATCTCCTCGCGTCGGCTGGTCTATCGCGCGATCAAATCTACATTGCCAACGTCATCAAGTGTCGGCCGCCGAACAACCGCGACCCGGAACCGGATGAGGTCGAAACCTGCAAGCCGTTTCTCCTGCAGCAGATTCAGATGATTCGCCCCAAGCTCGTCTGTACGCTGGGAAACTGGGCCACGCAAACGTTGCTGGAACGCAAGGTGGGGATTACGAAAGTGAAGGCGCAGGCCTTCTACATGAAAGACTTCGTGATCTTCCCCCTCCTCCACCCGGCTGCCGCTCTCCATCAAGGCAACCTGCTGGACACGCTGAAAGAGGACTTCAAAAAACTGCAAGAATTCCTCGACCGGCATAGCAAGCCCGCCGAGCCGACCCCGTCCTCATCTCCGACCGCTCCGACGTTGCAGATCGACCCACCTCAGCCGGCGCAGATGGACCTCTTCGGCTAAAAACCGTCGTTCGTATCTCGTCATTTGTAAATTGCCCGTCACATCCAGCCGGTCGCTTGTAAATCAATGGCCTTGCCGCTATTCTTACGAGGCATATGGTTTGCCGATCGACACCCTGCACAGCGAGGTGACCATGCCTTCCGCAAAAGAACAGATCGCCAAGATCCTTCAAGACCAGCCGGACGACAGCTCGTACGACGAGATTCTTCGGGAGTTGGCCTTCGCGCGCATGATCGAAAGAGGACTTGCTGACTCCGATGCAGGACGAACGACCAGCCACGAAGAAATGGGGCGCCGCATCAAGACATGGCGGAGCTGACCTGGACAGCCGAAGCCCAGCGATGGCTGCGCGACATCCACGACTACATCGCGCAAGATAACCCCGCCGCCGCAACCCGCACCGTCGAAGCGCTCTACCAGAAAACAGAGATCCTCCGAGAGTTCCCCGAATCAGGCTACCGCTACTGGCAGCGACCGGATCGGCACATCCGCATCCTTCTTCACGGGCACTATCGAATCGCATACGTGATCAAGAACCCAGCAGCGATCGACATACTCGGCGTCTTCCACGGGGCACTCAACATCGACCGCTACTTGCTGTAGCCTCCCCCTAATGGAGTGTATGTTGACAACCTGCCCACACGGCTCACCGCCGCGTAGGCAGACG
>CAYNLM010000060.1:0-21369 GCA_964398045.1 uncultured Nitrospira sp.
GTTCTGCTATTGGAGGGCAACAAATAACGATCTCTCGCATGCGCTCCAGGCCAATGCTAGCTTGGTTGACGTGGCGCCGGCAGATCATTCGAGCCGAGCCAGTTACCCAGAACCAAAATAGGTACAGGGCGAGGAACCGAGGATAAATGTCATGAGGATCAGCAACCCTCATGATCGTCATGTGATTGGACAGGACATGTAGGTCATCGCGACCAGGCCAGAACGCGCACTTTCCAACCAATTCTTCACTATTCGTGTTGTTGTAGAGTATGTCGCCCGCCTGTAGGGCATATTCTTCTAACCCCGACCGATGAGGGATCGTCTTGACCTCTCCTAAAGAAAGTCGGCCCTCTTCCGTGACGTTAAACGGGCGCAGATGTGGAACTCCCTGCCCGTTCAATTCGTGAGTCCCGCAGGAGAATCCGTTCTTGATGAGGAGAATTTTTCGCTCCTCCAGCTCGCCGAGATTTCGCTCAGACCAATCGGTTGGAAAGTTTGCTCCACCTGAGTATTGTCCCGGGTACACAATCTGCCTTTCTAATCCACTCACGGCGTTCCCCACTTGTAGCCAAGCCCAGTGAAGATTTCCTTCAATTCCTCATCCAACTTTCTTGACTGAGTATCCAGTTTGGTCAGATCGGCCAGGATCGCCTGCACGTCGCGATGCTCCGTAGCCGCGGCAGTTTCGAGATAACGTGAAGGAGACAGGTTATAGTCCTTTTTGACGACCTCGTCTCGGGAGACGACTTTGACAAAACGCTCGATGTCCTTGCCTGCATGAAACGCCTCGGCGATTTTCTTGATTGACGCATCCGGGATGAAGTTCTTGGGTCGCCCTTTCTGAAATTCGTTGCTCGCGTTGACCAAGATGAGCTTGCCCTGACGGTCTTGCGGCTTTCGGCGATTGAGCAGGATAATGATGCCGGCGGCGGTGGTGTTGTAGAACAGGTTGTCAGGGAGCAGAATTACTCCCTCAATGACATCCTGCTCTACGAACCATCGGCGAATGGATTTCTCTTTGTTCTCCCCCTGGCTCCCGCTGCCCCGGCTGGCTGCGCCCGTATCAATGACCATGGCGGCCCGGCCCCCTGAGCCTGTCGAAGGGTCATTCAGCGAAGCGAGAACATGCTGGAGCCAGGCCCAGTCGGCGCTGGATGCCGGCGCAAACCCGCCACGACCCGCGAATCGCTCAAATGGATCGTTCTCGTAGAGCGCCGGATCGAAGTTGTCCTGGTTCCACATCGGATTCGTTACCACGACATCGAACTGTTTCAGGCTGGAGCCGTCGAGGAATTTGGGATTGGTCATCGTGTTGCCACGGACGATCTCGCCCTCCATGTCGTGAAGAACCATGTTCATCCGGGCGATGGCGAACGAAGAGCCGGTGAGTTCTTGTCCATAGAGCTTGAGCGGGCGCGCGATCGTGCGCTCGCGTTCAGTCAGAGCCAGTTCACATTTGATGAGTAGCCCGCCCGACCCACCGCAGGGATCATAGACCTCTTCCCCCTGCTTGGGCTGCATCAGGTACGCGATCAGCCAGCCCACTTCTTTCGGCGTGAAGAATTCGCCGGCGCTCTGTCCCTGACCCTCGGCAAACTTGCGCAGCAAGTACTCGTAGGCGCGACCGAGGAAATCCGGCTCTACGTTGTCGAGCCCCAGTCGGTACCGGGGAGCGCTGAGCAGTTCGATCAGCCGGGACAGGGCATCATCACTGATTTCTCGCTCGCCGTTACGGGTCTCATTGTAATCCACGATGTCGATGACACCTTGGAGTGAAGGGTTGGCGCGGGCGATAGCCCGGACCGTGGCGGTGAGTTGCTCACCGAGGGTCTTGGGTTTCTTACCTTCAGGCCACTCGAACTTCTGCCGGCCGCTCACCACCGGCCAGGTGGCCTCCGGCGGGATGTAAAAGCGAACGAGACTATGATCCGCTTCGAGGACAGCTAGCGCCGTCTCCTTGCTGCCATACGTTTCTGTGAGACGGGTAACTTCGTCCTCAAAGACATCGGAAAGTCGCTTGATGAAAACCAGCGGCAGAATGTAGTCCTTAAATTTCGGCGCGTCCTTCTCGCCACGGATCGAACAGGCCGCCTTCCAGAGCAGACCCTCCATGGACTTGGTGTCGAGTACTGCTGTGCTTAAGTCATCGGATGGCAGCTTGGTTCCTCGGCGGGAACGGCGTGAAGTGACGGCGATTCCTGTGGGATGAGAGGTTTCTCCATGACGGCCGAAGTGGAGTTCATAGAGATCGAGATACTTGGAGCCCAGACCTTTGACGAGTTGCTCAATCGCGTGGAGGGCAAGGGCGTCGGGCTTCGTCTTGCCCTTCTCCCATCGATTAATCGTTGGCAGCGAAACACGCAGTCGCGCAGCGAGTTTTTCCTGGCTGACACCGAGTCGCGACCGCAATTCGTTCAGGAGCCCCGGAACATCGAGTTCGTGTGGAGTCATCTGACATCCCTCGCTTGATGGAATGATAACATAATTTTGTACAACTGATAAGTCAAGTGATGAACAGTAAAAATATTTTAAGTGCTTTAAATATTATTCTAAGTCAATGGCTTACGATATTTTTTTGCAGATCGAGAACTACTTCATGGTTGGCTGGCTCATCAATGGTGCGAGCGGAGTCCGCTGTGACCATTTGGATGGCGGATGAAGCTGCCCGACTAAGACAGCCGAATGGGTGGGGTCCTGGGGTGAAAGATTGGCTTGGTGGCGCCAGCCACGAAGCCACACCTTTAGAGGGCGAAGAGTGGGAATCTGCCGAAGGCAGTCTCCTGCGAGTTGGTTGTGCCGATTTCTTCCGCTTGATTCTTCAGGCGGGGCAGAAGCATGGGCGGCACCCTCTTGCGTCGGATCAGAGGCCGAGCGGCGGCCCAATGAGATATGAACTGGCCAGCTCCACACGACCCCGCGACCGATGCGCAGGCGGAAACAGGGACACTGCAAGCCGCATGACTCCGACGGAGAAGGCAGCGGGCGCGCTTGCTCACGAAGCAGGGCGAGGCCGCAGGGTGGCCGAGCCTGCGACGTTCAGCATCCTTGGCGCTCAAAGTAGGTTCGAACTTCGTTCAAGAGGGTCCACCAAATTACCCACTCAATCCCGGTCAGAGAGGCCATCTAAGACGAACTAACAATCGCCTCCCCGCCCGGCTTGGCGTCCTCGATGTAAACCCGCCTTCCTTCGACCCTCAGCCGCCCTTCGGCAAAGAGTTGCACGGCGCGGGGGTAGATCTTGTGTTCTTGTTCAAGAATGCGAGCCGCAAGGGTCTCCGGCGTATCGCTGTCCAGAACCGGCACCGCCGCCTGAAGGATGATCGGCCCTTCATCGACGCCCTCTGTCACGAAATGCACCGTGCATCCGGCTAATTTGCATCCCCACTCGATTGCCTTCTTCTGGACTTCCAGACCGGGGAACGACGGCAGCAGCGAGGGATGGATGTTCATCATCCGGTTCTCGAAGGCCTTCACGAGCACCGAGGTGACGATTTTCATGTAGCCGGCCAGCAGGACGAGTTCCACGTCGAGCCGGCGCAGCGTCTCCAATAAGAGTTGGTCATAGGCTTCGCGGCTGTCGGGTCTCCCGGCGAAGGGCTTGGGGTCAAGGAACAGATCCTCGATGCCGTGCTTCCTGGCCCGTTCCAGCGCCGGCGCCTCTTTCTTGTTGCTGATTACCGCCACGATCTGCGCCTGGACCTGTCCCGCCTCGATCGCGTCGATCACCGCTTGAAGATTCGATCCCCGGCCCGAGGCCAGCACCGCCACGCGTAAGGGAGTAGTTCGCTTAGTCGACATAGGTGACCTGCGGAGCCTCCCGATCGGCCGTTACGATTTCTCCGATGTGCCAGCCTTGATCGCCCAGCGCCGCAGCTCTAGCCAATACGTCCGTCATGGCAGCAGCCGGGACGACCATGATCAATCCAATGCCCATGTTGAAGACGCGATACATCTCTTCGCGGTCAACCTGGCCGAGACGTGCCAGCGCAGCAAACACGGGCGGCACGGACCACTGCTTGCGCAGGATCTTGGCGCCTATTCCCTCCGGGAACACGCGGGGGAGGTTTTCCGTGATGCCTCCACCGGTGATGTGTGCGATCCCTTTGATGGGAAACTCCTGCACAAAGGCCAGAATCTGCTTGGCGTAAATTCTCGTGGGTGTAAGGAGCACCTCACCGAGCGGACGATCCAACTCAGGCAATCGGCTGTTCACGCTGAGCTTCGCCTGATCGAAAAACACGCGGCGGACCAGCGAATAGCCGTTGCTATGGAGCCCCGAGGAAGCGAGTCCGATCACGGCATCACCCGGCCTGATGGTCTTGCCGTCGATGATCTTCGGCCGATCGACTGCGCCCACCGCAAACCCGGCCAGGTCATACTCCCCCTCGGGATAGAAGGACGGCATCTCAGCCGTCTCTCCGCCGATGAGCGCACAGCCGGCCTGCCGGCAACCTTCCGCAATGCCTTTCACCACTTCCTGCGCTTTCGAGACGGACAATTTTCCCGTGGCAAAATAATCGAGAAAGAACAACGGTTCCGCCCCGCTCACGGCGATGTCGTTCACGCACATGGCGACCAGGTCGATGCCGACCGTGTCGTGCTTGTCCATCATGAAGGCGATCTTGAGCTTCGTTCCGACCCCATCGGTGCCGGAGACGAGCACAGGGTCCTGATACTTCTTCGCTTGAAATCCGAACAGCCCGCCGAATCCTCCGAGATCAGTCAGCACTTCCGGACGAAACGTCGACCGGACCAGCGGCTTGATGCGATCGACAAATTCATCTCCCGCATCGATATCAACACCTGAATCTTTATAGGTGGTCATGGGCGCGCTATCTTAGTGGAGGGCTACATCGAGGGTCAACGGAAGGAATGCACTGTCTATTAGACTATTTCCGTCTCTTCATTTTCTCTCCAAGAGGAGGGAAGGCCGGTCGTTTCTCACTGCGCGCATCCACCGAACACATCGTCTATTTCGTTTAACATCGACATACATGCGCATCGGCTTTTGCAGGCTGCTCAAAAAGGTCATCCAACAAGACCGCAGGCGAGTCAAAACCGGAGGCGTACCCTCTGGGGTACGTTGAGGATTTTGTCGAGCCGAGAACGACGTTGGGGACCTTTTTCAGCAGCCTTACTAGCTCTCCGGCCGCATTTCCACTTCAAGCAGCTTAATCTTCCGATGCAGATGACTGCGTTCGATCTTCAAGTCTTCCGCCGTGCGGGAAATATTCCAATGGTGCTCGCGGAGCTTGCGGGCGATGTATTCCCTTTCGAACGCATTCCGCGCGTCTCTCAACGAATCATAGGACTTGGTCAGGAGCGGACTGGCCGCCTGAACGGCTGGGGTCGCCGCCGGGCTGCCGGCACGTCCCTGCAAGGACATGGTCGCCTGCTGAGCTTCAATGACGGGTCCCGGCACCATGATCATGAGTCGCTCGATCAAATTCCTCAGCTCGCGAATATTGCCCGGCCATTCGTACTGCTGAAAGACGGCCATGGCCTCCGGCGAGACTTCCTTGATGCGCAGCCCCTGCTCTTCCGCGTGAATCTTCATGAAATGGCGCACGAGCGCGGGAATGTCTTCACGCCGTTCACGCAGCGGCGGAACGATGATGGGCACCACGTTGAGCCGATAGTAGAGGTCTTCCCGAAACTGCCCCTTTTCGATTTCCTTCTCGAGATCCTTGTTCGACGCCGCCAGCACCCGCACATCCACTTTCATCAGCTTGCTGCCCCCGACTCTCGTGAACTGCTGCTCTTGCAATGCCCGCAGCACCTTCGCCTGCGTGTTCAGGCTCATGTCGCCGATTTCGTCGAGGAACAGCGTGCCCCCATCGGCTTGCTCGAACTGGCCGCGCTTCATGGAGGTGGCGCCGGTGAACGAGCCCTTTTCATGGCCGAATAATTCGCTTTCGATGAGCGTTTCCGGAATCGCGGCGCAGTTGACGGCCACGAACGGATGATCCGCCCTGGTGCTGTGCATATGGATGGCGCGCGCCACCAATTCCTTGCCCGTGCCGTTTTCGCCCCCGATCAACACCCGGCTGTTCGTCGGTCCGGCCGTTTCGATCAAGAGACGCAGTTGCTGCATGACCGGCGACTGCCCGACCAACTCAAATTTCCGCTGGACTTTGGTCTTGAGTGATCGATTCTCCTGCTCCAGTCGGTATTGATCCAGCGCATGTTTCACCCGAAGTGTCACGTTCTCCAGCGACAGCGGCTTTTCAATATAGTCATAGGCGCCCAGTTTGATCGCCCTCACGGCTGTTTCGATGGACCCATGGCCGGACATCATCATGACCTGCGCGGTCGGCACGAACTCTTTCACCCGGCGCAGCGTCTCCAAGCCGTCCATCTCCGGCATCCAGATGTCCAGGATCATGAGATCCGGCGGATCGGTCGTGTACAGTTTCAACGCTTCGTTTCCATTGCTGGCGACCGCCACCTCATAGCCTTCATCTTCCAGAATGCTCCGCAACGACGTACGAATCGCCTCTTCATCGTCCACGATCAAAATCGATGCTGACATGCGTCCCCCCGTAAAACGTGAAACGTCAACCGTCAAACGTTGATGAGAACTCACTCCCTCTTTCGATTGACCAGTGACGAGTGACGAGTGACCTCTACCCTACGCCGGCAAATCAAATGTGAAGACCGCCCCTTTGGGCTGGTTGTTCCCGGCCTGAATCTGTCCTTCATGGTCGGTGATGATCCGGCGCACGATCGCGAGGCCCAACCCCGTCCCCGTTTTCTTACGCGTGAAATACGGCACGAAGAGTCTCTCTTGATCTTCCGGCGCGATGCCGGGACCTTCATCGGCCACCGTCACCACCGCGCGCTTGCGCTTGGCGTCATATTTGGTGCCGACCCACAACCGGCCTTTCTGGTTCATGGCCTGAATCGCGTTGTCGAACAGATTGACCAGCACCCGTTTCAGCTGTTCCCGATCAAAATTGATCAGCGGCAGGTCCTCGTCGAGTTCGACGAGCAATTCGATGTCCTTGTGCGCCGCACGGTACAGCGTCACCACTTCCTGAATCACATCGTGCAGGGATTGCCGCACCATTTGCGGAGCAGGCAGACGCGCGAACTTTGAAAATTCGTCCACCATCTGTTTGAGGCTGCTCACTTCGTTGATGATCACGTTCGTCGCGTCATCGAACACCTGCTCGAGATCCGGCGACTTCTCGAAAAATTTCTTGCGCAGCCGTTGAGCCGACAGCTGGATCGGCGTCAGAGGATTCTTGATCTCATGCGCCACGCGCCGGGCCACTTCCTGCCACGCTGCCGTCTTTTGAGCCTTGATGAGTTCGGTCAAGTCTTCGAAGATCAACACGAAACCCAGATCTTTGTTGGCCTCGTCGCGCATCCGAGACCCGTTGACGCCGATCGTCATGAGCTTGCCCTGCATGTCCAACTGCCCTTCCAACGCCAGATCGTCGCGGTCATCGGCCAACATGCGGTCATAGGCCGTCTGGAACAGATCCAGGCCATACTCTTTGAACGTTTCGTTGGCCGATCGGCCTCGGAACCGGTCGGCGGCCAGCCCGAGAATCCGTTCCGCCGACGGATTGAACGTGGTGATCATCCCGTTACGATCGATGGACATCAGCCCGGCCGCAATCGTGTCCACGACGGTTTCAATGTAGGCGCGGCGGCGGTCCAGTTCGAGGTTCGTGTTCCGGAGTGAGAGGTTCGCTTCCTCGAGTTTCGACTTGCTCCCCTGGAGATCTTCCGTCATCCGGTTGAAGGAGTCGATCAGCGTGCCGATTTCATCCGTGGCCTTGGCCTCGATCTTCACTGACAGATCGCCTTGGGCGACCGCTTCGGTCGCCTCGGCAAGCTTCTGGATGGGAACGGTAATGCTGCGGGCGACATAAAATCCGAACCAGGTCGCGCTGAAGACGATCAACACCGTGACCACGGCGACGAAAAGGTACGCGCCCGCCTTGATGGGGTTTTTCATCGCCTTGATCTGCTTATATTCCGCATACTGGCGGCCGATGCCTTCCATCTTCGTGAGCAATGACTCCGGCACGTAGGTCTCCACAACCACCACGCCTTCCAAGTCACCGCCTCGGCTGCTGGAAGCCACGGGAATACCGGCCCGCACCAGCCGGCCGGTCTGCGCTTCCTGCACGGAGGTAAATTCCTGCTTGCCGTTGATCACTTGGAGCACCAGTTGGCTGATCGGCAGGTCCAGCACCCCGGCCGGCACTTCGGTATCGAGAGCTTTCGTCAGGGTCTCCATCTTGGCCGAAAAGACTTCAATGCCCGCCACGCCGTATTCCATGCGTTTTCTCGCCATGGTGGCCACCAGCAGGTCCCGTTGTTCGGGAAGGAGCAGGTCTTCCCGAAACAGTTCTTGTCCGATCGCGCGCGCGCTGTTGACCGCCAGGGCGATATGCCCGGCGTGCTGCATGCGCGCGACCTCGTACGAATCCTTCATGACTTTTTCGATCTGCTCGTTGAACCACACGTCGACGGCTTTATTCACCAGCCCGCTGGCCACCAACGCCAACAGCACGGTCGGAATCAACGAAAACCCGATAAAGGCGGCGATGAGCTTGGTGCGAAACCCGGACCCCACAAGACGGTGCCGCCGTTCGAAGTAGGCCTTGATCAGATTGCGCGACAGCAAGAGCGTGAGCACGACAAACCCGATCAGGTCGAGATTGAGCAGGAGCAGCACGAAGGCGTAGCTGGTGGTCGGAAGGAAGGAATCGGTCTCCTCGCCGGCCGGCATCACGATCTGCGAGTAGTAGAACGTCAGGGCCAGACAGGGAATCAGGAGAATGAGGACGATCCAGACGGGACGCAGATGGAGCGTCTTGCGCTCCGGCTCCGACTGGGCGTCACGCGTTGCCCCCGTGAGTTTCGCGGAGTCTGTCGTTCCCATGGAGGCCATCCCTAACGGAGGTTTGAACGGGTTCGCATCAGGCATTCAATCGGCCCCTGGGCGGATCCATCGTGCCGGGGAATGAGCGACTCACTATAGCGGAATCACGAGGCAGTCTCAAAACCTATCGGCCGTGGGAGAGAGGAAATCCGGCGCGCGACCCGACGCTACTTCGGCGATGCCAGCGTGACGTACTTCATGCGAAGCGCGTACAGCATGTCGCGCAACACCGTCTGCTCTTCGGACGTGAGGTTGCCTTTGGTCTTCTCTTCCAAGACCGACAAGAGATCGATGATTTCCTTGGCTTGCGGCAGATTGACGGGAAGAGCCGCCTGCTGGGGGTCCAACTGCTCTCCCATCAACATGAGTGAGGAAGAGCCAAGCGAGATCACAAAAGAGGAGAAGGTAACGGGAAGACCCGGTGATTCCTTCGACGAGGCGGCCGGCGAAGCAGAGGGCGATGCCGTGGATTGCTGTGCCGCGGATGGAGCGGAGGGGCTCTCGGTCCCGCCACCT
Organism: uncultured Nitrospira sp.; assembly: GCA_964398045.1. Classification (GTDB taxonomy): domain Bacteria; phylum Nitrospirota; class Nitrospiria; order Nitrospirales; family Nitrospiraceae; genus Nitrospira_D. Next base: position 9,419 of record CAYNLM010000060.1, read on the forward strand.
CCCCGGCGATCTCGAATGACGAATCCCTGCTCCTGGTCTGCCATGGGCGCTCGTCCCTCCGTCACTTCACTGTGACCGGTACCCTACCATTAGGGCCTAGGGCCTCGCAAGCGAGGGACCCGACATTGAAGCGATGGCAGTGCTCGGTATAGAGTTGGGTGGCGGATCCATCACGTTGCCGCTTCAGAGGAGGGATATGTCTGAAGGATTTTCGAAACTGGTCGAACTGATGGCGACTCTGCGCGCTCCCAATGGATGTCCGTGGGACCGCAAGCAAACGCACGAATCCTTGAAGCCCTATCTGTTGGAAGAAACCTATGAAGTCCTCGAAACCATCGATCAACGGGATGCCGCCAAGCTGCGGGAAGAATTAGGGGACGTGCTCCTGCAAGTCCTCTTTCACAGTCAAATCGCGGCCGAGGCGGGAAGCTTTACCGTGGACGACGTGCTCGAACTGCTCGCCACGAAACTGATTCGCCGCCATCCCCACGTCTTCGGCAACGGAGACGCAACGACCAAGCCGGCGAACGGCGAACAGGTCTTCAGCCAATGGGAAGAGATCAAGCGTGCGGAACGAGCAGCCGCCGGCGGCACGCAGTCGGCGCTCGACGGGGTGCCGAAGACCTTGCCCGCATTGTTACGCGCCTATCAAACGCAGGCCAGAGCCGCGCGCGTGGGATTCGATTGGCCTCATAACAAATCCGGGCTCGAGCAGATCTTCGGGAAGGTGGCGGAGGAAATGGCCGAACTGCGCGAAGCGGTTTCGGACAGTCAGACCACAGGCGAGCCCACCTCATCTCAAACTGCCGGTCATGGGAACATCGAAGCGGAGCTGGGAGACATCCTGTTCTCCCTCGTCAATCTGGCCCGCTTTCTCAAGGTCAATCCCGAGGAGGCGCTGCGCGGCTCCACGAATCGCTTCATCGACCGGTTTCACCTGGTGGAAGCGCAGGCCGCAGAACAGGGGCGCTCGCTTCCCGATATGACGCTTCCTGAAATGGACGCATTGTGGGAACGGGCGAAACAACGATTGCGCGAAACCGGAAGCCCTTCACTGCAAGAGACCTCCTTACCCCCCGACATGGATGGCCCGCGATGAGCGAGAAGCAGGAGCCCTATCAAGAAGGAAAGCGAGCCGGCGCGCATCCGCTCGTCGTCGTGTTCGGCATTCTTTTGGGACTCTGGCTGTTTATCGCCCTCATCGTGCCGAGTTCAAAAAATAAGCAGGCGACTGGCACGGAAGGCGCTGCGGCCCCGGTGGTCGAGGACCCTGAAGCGGCTCCGGTTTTGTTCAAGGTGCAGACGACCCTCCCCGAGATCAACACCATCGGGATCGTCGTACCGCCTCAAGCCACGGACAGCCAGATCATCGGCCTCTTGAAACGACTCAAGCAAGAGCGGCTGGCCGGCAGTCTCAGCGATCACATTCCCGCCACGACCCCGGGCCACAAACTCGGCGACCATGCGATCGCGGACATCTATATTTTTTCCGACAAGAAGTACACCGAGGCCGACACCCTTCGCACACTGGCCCGAGGCGCCCATGCTCCCGGCGAACTCTACCCGCAAGCCATCCCCTTCGAAGTGGCCATGGAAGAAGTACGGGGGCACTATCGGATCGACCTGCACGATACCGGCAATCCAGACAAGGGCTCGCTCGGCTTGGCCGACGAATCCGGCGTCCACTCCAAGCACTTCCGCCGCATTTTCTAAGAGAATCCTCGATAGGAAGAAGGAGGGGGTGAGCGCTAGATTCCGACCCGCTTTTTGATTTCCTCGCGAACCGTCGCCTGTTCTTGGTCGAACAGCGTCTGCAACTTCGGAAAGAGATGCGCGAGCGGCCCGGTAAACGGTCCCACCATGACGTCGCGCCGCTCCGTCAGCATCCCTTCTGCGTCTGCGATCCGAAGTTTCCAGTCGGCAATCGTGCGAGAAAGAATTTTCGAAATCACGAGTTGCTGGCCGGCCGTGCCGGTCACCGAGCCGAGCAAGTGGGTCTTCAACGGATCGAGTTCATCGGGAATGGAGACCTTCACGCGTAATCCATGCGGCGTGGCCCAGGTCGGCCGCTGGATGGAATAGTCATATGAAAACACGGGCTCCCGCGGCTCTCTAAAAGGGCCGCTGACATCGGAAATGGTGAGCTTGCTGTCCATCGCTTGCATAATCCGATTCACTCCTACGATTTCACAACAGGAACCGTACTATAGGGACCTGGTTAGGAGGATGACAAGGGGTGCCGTTACAAAGGAGTAGCTGACGGACGGCAGAGGACATACCCCGCCGCAAAATGTCGTCATCACCGTCACGGTCGTGGCGCGCCTTGGAGATTTTGACCGGCGATCGCAATGGCGACCGTCTGTCCCACACTTCCAGTATTCGGAGCAATCCCCGTGATCGTGCATGCAGCCCACGATGGCGATCAGGCGGCCATTGAGAATCATCCGTCGCAGAACCTTAGACATGACACATACACCTCGGTATAATCAGCGCACATCGGAGCAACGTGGAGTATGGCGATTCACACGAGCGATTCCGTGGTTGGGCAAATGGTCCAGCGTCTTGTCGCAGCACTCGCACCGGAACGTATCTACCTCTTTGGTTCGCAAGCCCGAGGTGATAGCGGACCGGACAGCGACTACGATCTCCTGGTTGTGATTCCCACATCGACTCTGCCGCGATACCGCCGTGATCAAGCCGCCTTTGACGCACTCCTTGGCATCGGCGTTTCCAAAGACGTGCTGGTCTTAACGCATGATGAGTTCGAGCGGCAACGACAGGTCGTGTGTTCCTTACCCGCCACCGTCGAGCGAGAAGGAGTGCTCCTGTATGCAGCCTGACAAGGCTGCGACCGTCAGAGGTTGGCTGAGCAAGGCGGCAAACGATCTGCGTGGCGCCTGCATTGACCTGGATGCTGATCCCCGCTGATTGAAGATGCGCTGTTCCATTGTCAGCAAGCGGCGGAGAAAACCCTGAAAGCCTTCCTGACTGCGCACGATACGCCCTTCAAGAAAACGCACGGCCTCGACGAGTTGGGCCGCGCCTGCCTGAAGGTGGATGCCACCTTGAAAGATGTCGTACAGCCCGCCCTGCCGCTCACCGTTTTTGCATGGGAATTCCGCTATCCCGGCGACGCCATCGTACCGTCCATGACAGAGGCACGGCAGGCTCTCGCTCTGGCAGAAGTCCTCCACACGGGCATCCTTCTGCGACTGCCCCCACTCTGCCATCCATAGTACTTGTCTCATTAGGCAGTTCATCAATTCAGCCCTGTGTTGCGCGTGATGGAAAGCAGATTGCCGACCGCATCATAGGTATACGTCGCGACATTTCCCTGCCCGTCAATCACTTGCGACAGACGGCCGAGGTCGTCGTAGATGTATGTCGCCTGGTCGTACAAGCCCGCGGCTCTCTAAAAGGGCCGCTGACATCGGAAATGGTGAGCTTGCTGTCCATCGCTTGCATAATCCGATTCACTCCTACGATTTCACAACAGGAACCGTACTATAGGGACCCGGTCGAATGGTGTGACAAGGGCATCTTACGAGGACTGACCTTGTCCTGCCAGAAACCGCACCACTCGTCCGGCAGCCGCCGCGCCGTCTCGGATGCAATCCGGAATGCCGACGCCGCGATAGCCTGCGCCGGTCAGAACCAACCCGCCGTAGCGGCTCAAGGCGGCATCGAGTTGCGTCAACCGATCCAAATGCCCCAGCGTATATTGCGGCATCGCCTTCCACCAGCGATTGACCTCCAGATACTTCGGCTCCGCGTGGATCCCGCAGAGTGCGGACAACTCAGCGCGAACTTTGCCGGCCAGTTGATCGTCATCGAGTTGCAGAATGGCCTCCCGCCCTACGCCGCCGACGTAACAACGGATGAGGACTTGATCGGCGGGAGCCCGATGCGGCCACTTCAACGAGGTCCAGGTCGCCGCGATCAGGTCGCGTCCTTCCTTCCGAGGCACGATAAATCCGAACCCCTCCACTGCGCCCGCGACGGCACCGGCCGGATAGGACAGGGCAATCGTCGCGGTCGAGGCATAGGGAATCATTTCCAGCAGCCCGCCGGCAATCGGTGTGAGGGGGCGCAATAATTCGGCTGAGACGTAGGCGGGTGTGGCAAGGACAAGGCTTTCACAGGAGAGCGCCGATCCATCGTTGAGGATGAGATCGTACATCCAGCGGCCGAGCTGGTGGGACCGCACTCGCAGCGCATCGACCTGGCAGCCCAGACGCAACTCCACGCCCTGCCGCGTGAGACGCGCCGTCAACGCCGTGACCAGATCGCCCAAGCCGTTTTTCAGGCTCACAAACATGGTGCGCCTGGGACCGCTTGGCGACGGTGAGGCCGCCTTTTTTCTGGCCGCCATCATGCCGCGGATAATGCTGCCGTACTGCTGCTCGAGCTCATAGAAACGCGGGAACGTCGCTTTGAGACTCATCTGCTCGGCATCGCCGGCATAGATGCCCGCCATGAGCGGCTCCAGCACGCGATCGAAAGCTTGCGCGCCGAATCGGCGGCGAAAAAACGATGCCAGCGACTCATCGTCCTGCGGCGACCCGCGTGGCACAATTAGATCCAGTCCCATGCGCGCCAGCCCGGTCCAACTGAGCAGACCGCTGCGGAGAAACGGGCCCAACTGCTTCGGCGCGAAGGAGACGAGCCCTTCGGGCAACTCATGCAATCGCCCCCCGGACAGCACAAATGCTTTTTTGCCGGTCTCGTTGGTGTTGATGAGCTGCTCGGCGAGTCCCAGCTTGGCGCAGAGTTCAAGGCCGGCCGGTTTCTGCGAGAGAAAAGAATCGGGCCCCGCTTCGGTCACGAGGTCGCCGATACGATGCGTGACGATCTTGCCGCCCCAGGACGACCCGGCTTCAAGAACGAGGCAGCGGATCGGCACGCCGGCTGCGGCGGCCTGTTCCTGCAATGAAAAAGCCGTCGCGAGGCCGGAGATGCCTCCACCGACGACGACCACTGTGCGGGGATTGCTCACGACCGAATGCAGAGGGATGATTCGTGCGCGGCCAAGACGTCGGCCAAGGTTTCCACCAATGCCGGCGAATCGTTGAGCATGGCGATGCGCTCAAGCTGCATGTCCTTGCTGGTGGCCCACTGCTTCAATTCAATGTCGATGTCGAAGAGCGTTTCGACATGGTCGCAGATAAAGCCAATGGGTGCGACGAGCACGTGCCGGTGGCCAGCATGATGCAAGGCTTCCACGGCGGACTCCACCGTCGGCCCTAACCAGGGCTCGCTTGATCGCCCCTGGCTCTGATAGGCAAAGCGCGTCGGCTGATCGCCCAATAATGCCGTCACGGCCTCGACCGTGCCTCTCACTTCGTCCGGATAGGGATCCTTCAGGGCGACGATTCGCTCCGGCAAGCTGTGCGCCGTAAAGAGCACAGGCACCGTATCGCGAACGTCGGCGGGAAACCTGAGCAAGCTGTGTGTGATGTTCTCGACGATGGCCGCAATCAATTTGGGATGCCGATTCCAACTCCCGACATAGCTGACCGGGCAGGTACTATGGAGAGCAGCCCGCGCTTCCTCCACTTTCTTCCGATAGGCGCCGGTGCTCAAGGATGACTGTTGCGGCGCCATGCAGAGGCCGATGACCTGTTCGGGATCATCCATCAGCAGCTCGGCGTAGGTTTCCTTGATAAAGGGATGCCAGTGCCGCAAACCGACGTAAACCTTGTAGCGATCACCACCGGATGCGTTGAGTCGCCGTTCGAGCTTCTTGGCCACGTCCCTGGTGATGCCGACGGCCGGAGACTTGCCGCCGGTCGCGCGATAGCGCTCACGAATTTCTTCGACCAGTTCAGGCGGCGTCGGACGGCCGCCCCGCACATCGAGCAAGAACGGCTCGACATTTTCCAGACAGTCCGGTCCCCCCATGATCATCAACAGTATGGCTGTGGGACGTGGCGGCATTGGGTTCCTCTAAGTAAAAAGGAAAAAGTGAAAAGGTAAAAGTTGAAGACTCAAGACTGACCTAGGGCATCCGAACTTTTTCCTTTTACCTTTTTACTTTGTACTTAGCTTGTGCACCATATCGATCGTCGCCGCGATGTGGTCCACAGGCGTGGTTGGGAGAATCCCATGTCCGAGATTGAAGATGTGGCCGGGGCGCCCGCCGGCGCGCCGCAAAATGTCTTCCACGCGCCGTTCGATCTCATGGAGCGGTGCAAAGAGAACTACCGGATCCAGATTGCCCTGCACCGCGCGATCGTGCCCGACCATCGCCCAGGCTTCGTCCAGATGAATACGCCAATCGATGCCGATGACGTCTCCCCCGGCTTCGCGCATCTGTCGCAGAATCGCCGTCGTGCCGGTGCCGAAATGAATCATCGGCACGCCTTCCCGCTTCAATCCGTCGAAGATCAGCTGCACGTGCGGCATCACATATTCGGCGTAGTCGCCCGCCGAGAGGCATCCCACCCAGCTGTCGAACAACTGAATCGCCTGCGCCCCGGCGTGAATTTGCCGTCGGAGATAGGCGGTGATGACCCGCGCGAATTTGTCCATCAGCTTGTGCCAGGCCGTCGGGTCGCCGTACATCATCTGTTTGGTATGGACGTAATTGCGTGACCCGCCGCCTTCGATGGCATAGCTGGCGAGCGTAAACGGCGCGCCGGCGAATCCGATCAACGGCACGCGACCGTTCAGCGCGCGCCGCGCATGCCGGATGGCTTCCGCGACATATTCCAGCTCGTCGCCGTCGACGACCTTCAGCCGACCGACCGCGGCGCGGTCGCGGACCGGATTGTGAATGACCGGTCCTTCCCCTTCGGCAAACTCCAGGCTGATCCCCATCGGTTCCAAGGGAAGCAGAATATCGGCAAAGATGATGGCGGCATCGAGCGGAAACCGCTCAATCGGCTGCAGCGTGACTTCGGCGGCAAGTTCGGGGGTTTTGCACATTTCAAGGATCGCGTGCTTGGCCCGCAGGGTCCGATATTCGGACATATACCGTCCGGCTTGGCGCATGAACCAGACCGGCGTGCAATCGACCGGTTCGCGGCGACAGGCTTTGAGAAAACGATCGTTCATGGTGCGGCATTGTAGAGACGCCGCGGCGAGGGTGTCAAATTCCGACCGGCATTCGAGACGCGCCGGACTTTACTCGACACAACTCCGGCAAAAGATAGACAGTCCCGATCATTCCGGTACAATCGTGGCAGGAGCAACGAGCTTCCATCAGAGTGTGTTTCACTTTGTGAAGAGTTGTGTGTATAATGTGGTCCCGTCACATGGCTGAATCATACACGATCACACATGTGATTCAGTCTCTGCGGCCTGCTCCACTCATCCGTACGATCCAAGCGCCGCGGGATCACTCAGTCTAATCGGGACCCCGGCGCCATCCACGATTGAACGAACATCGCCGATCCCTGACCTTGGAGGTAACTGTAATGTCCGACGTGCGTGCACTTCAGCCGACGAAAGCTCAGGATCTCTTGTTTACGTTTCTCCGCTGGTTCGACTCCTGGGCCGGACTCGAGTACATGAAGGTGGAGGGACCGCCGAAGATGGACTGGTTCCGCTGCGTGCCCATCATCGCCGTGCATCTGATGTGCCTCGGCGTGATTTGGGTGGGGTGGAGTTGGACCGCTGTGGCGGTCGCCGTTGCATTCTATTTCGTCCGCATGTTCGCCATCACCGGCTGGTATCACCGCTACTTCTCGCATCGAACCTTCAAGACCTCGCGTGCCGTCCAATTCGCCTTTGCCGTCCTCGGCGGCTCCTGCGCGCAGCGCGGCCCGCTTTGGTGGGCCGGCCATCACCGCCATCACCACATCGCCTCGGACACGCCGGATGATGCGCACTCGCCGCGGCAGGGAGGCTTTCTCTGGTCGCACATCGGCTGGTTCACGTCACGGACCCATTTTGCTCCGCGCTTAAAGGCCATCGCCGACTTCGCGAAGTACCCGGAGCTGCGGTTTCTCGATCGCTTCGACATTCTTGTTCCGACCTTGGCCGGATTCGGCATGTTCGGACTGGGCAAGCTGCTGGAAGCCTACGCACCCGGCCTCGGCACCAACGGCCCGCAGATGTTGATCTGGGGATTTTTCATTTCGACCGTCGCGTTGATTCACGGAACCTGCACGATCAACTCGCTCTCGCATGTTTACGGCTCTCAACGGTATGAGACCGGCGATGACAGCCGCAACAATTTCATCCTTGCCGTGATCACGATGGGCGAAGGCTGGCACAACAACCACCATTACTATCCCGCGTCAACGAGACAGGGATTCTACTGGTGGGAAATCGATATGACCTACTACTGTCTGAAAGCCATGGAGCAGCTCGGCTTGGTGTGGGACATCAAGGATGTGCCGGTCTATGTGCGAGAAGGCAAGAGCAAGCACGAAGCGGTGGCCGTCAACGAGAAATTGGTGATTTCATGATCCGGTAATGTATTGAATGTCTGACATTCACCAAATCACTAGATCACCAAATCGAACATTTCCCAGTCACACCCAATCCGATTCTTCATGTGATCTTGGCCGGTCAGCCGCCTGATCGGCCAAGGCTTCACGAATCTTCCGGCTTTCCTCATCGAGAATTCCCAGCTCCGCCCCGGAGACGATCCATGCGTCGCCGGGCGTGAGTTCGATCCGATAGTGATTCTTCCGCAGCGAAAACCATTCGATGTAGGGATGCGGCTCGAGGTTCGGGTGCGGATCGAACGAGATGAGGTTGACCGTCCCGATTTGAGGATTCTCCATATCGCCGATGACTTGACCGGCCAGCTCCTCATCCTCAAAGCGGCTGTTGTGAAACTGAATCACCTGCCCGGCGATCTCGCCTTTGAAATCTCCGCGCAGGAACACGTCGACCGGTCCGACGGCGGCGAACACCATTCTACCGACGACCGTGCCGGGCACGCGATTATCCAAAAATCCTTCCTTCACCCAACGGCTGTTGCCGAATTTCTGTGCCATCGGACCGTGCCACCTCCTCTATGCGGCTTCCACTGTCTTCACAGGACTCGGTGCATCAAGAGCCCCAAACGCGCCGATCACCACCGCGATGAAGATGAGCCCGCTGCCCACCCACCCCTGGAGGTCCAGCGTTTCGCCGAGAAAGTACCACGACAGCCAGGCGGCGTAGGCCGGTTCCGAAGCAAACACCAACGCCACTTGCTGAGCCGGGACAATCTGCTGCGCCCACATCTGCACGGCAAAGGCGCCTGTCGCCAATCCGCCCGTGATGAACAATCCGATCAGCAGAACCGCAGTCGGGACGAAGGCACTGGCCGGCGCCTGTTCCCAATAGGTGATCGGAACGAACAGCAGGGTCATGGCCGTCATCTGCCAGGCCAGCAGAGACGGGGCATCGAATGTCCGCGTGAATCGTTCGAGGCAGACGATATGACCCGCGAAAGCCACCGCACATCCGAGCGTCATGAGATCGCCGACATTGACGATCGCGCTGGGCTTCACGAGCAACCAGAGTCCCACCGTGGCAATCGCCGTCGCCGACAAGACACGCGCATCGAACCGTCTCAGCATCAAGGGCACAAAGATGACGTAGAGGGCGGTGATGAAGGCGGAATTGGACGCGCTGGTGTAATGAAGCCCGACGGTTTGCAGCACGTAGCCGAGAAAGAGGAAGAGCGTCGCGACCGCGCTGGCGTAGAGCACCGCACGGGACCGATGGAGTCGATGCCGCGCGACCAGAAACCAGATCCACACCAACGCGGCGCCCAACAAAAACCGAAGAAAGAGAAACGAGAGCGGGGGAATCTGGTCAAGCGCCGCCTTGGTGGCAGGAAACGTGGCCCCCCAAATCAAGGTTGTAAGGAGCAGCGCAAGGCGAGGCATGGAGCGAGTGATGGGTGATCAGTGAGGAGTGGCGTGGGATCCGTCATCATCCCCTTCGCTCATCACCCATCACCAATCACCCATCATTGTTTTACGGTTTACAGAGCGGACAGCGGCGTTGCTCGTTCGTGCCGGCCTGTTCCATCGCGCGAAGCGCTCGTTCCTTATCGGGATAGTCGAACCACCCGCCCTCCCAAAAGTCGCTGGAGGTCGAGTTGGACGGCACTTCCGAACAACGATCGCGATGCAATGTCACCCGATCGATCGACCGGGCTATGTGAATCCAGTACGTCATAACAATCGGTGAGGGGCGAGGCGTGAGGGGTAAGGGAAGCGGTCCTGCGATCCCTCTACCCCTAACCCCTTACCGATTATGGAAGGAGTTGCCACTCGTCTTTCTCAATCCACACCTTGACGCCGGTCTCCAACTTCTTGACATCGTCTTTTTCGAATAGCCGCATATAGCGTTCAATCCGATCGTCGTCGTCAATCCGTTCTTCCTGCATCACCCCGTTGTTTCCCTTATACCGCCGAATCAACACGGACATCGAAACCCCTCCTCTTACGCTGGCAGTTCAACTGGGCAAGTGTGCTACAATAAGCGAAACCTCGCGGGCCGGTCAAGGGTACGTGAAGGCATTTTTCACCTGCGTGCCGCACCGCCGCGTCGCACAACCGGCTCTCACAAAGGATACCTGGCCATGCCCCTCTACGAGTATCGTTGCGAGCAATGTTCCAAGCAGTTTGAAGCCACCCAATCGGTGCATGCGCGGGTGGAGGACACCGAATGCCCCTTCTGTCATGCCCAACAAGCGACTCGACTGCTCTCGTCCTTCTCGTCCAAAATTGTGGGCGATCACAAACCCGGCTTCACCGAAATCAAGGCCAACGCCATGAACAATGAGCGCATGGAAAAGTTCGCCAAGCTGCCGCCCTTGAACGCCAAGCGCAATGTGCCGCCGCCCAACACTTCATCGGCCTCGGACCCCATCACGGGACCCAGCTCTGGATCGTAAGCGATGAACCCCGTCCCGTTCCCTCGCTTGGTTATCCTCTTAACGTTCCTGTCCCGGGAGGTCGCATGACTGCGAGAGGTCTCGTGGTGTGCCTGCTGATGAGTCTCTGTGCGGGTATGGCGCTCCCCGTCACAACCTGTGCAGAGGTATCCGGCAGTCTCGCCATCGCCGGCAACGGGCCTGAGCAACCCACGATCGAGGCGCTGGCCCGCGCCTTTGAGAAGGCCAATCCCCGCGTCTATGTCGACATCCTGTGGGATGATCATTCCAAACCGCTGGATCTGGTCAAGACCGGCCAAGCCCATATCGCCGTCACCGGAGCGGAAGATCCGGCCTTCGCCTCCACGCAAATCGGATGGGACGGCATCGGCATCCTGGTCAATTTGTCGAACTTCACCAAAGAAGTCACGAAACAGCAGGTGGCCGATCTGTTTTCCGGAAAGGTGAAAGAGTGGTCGGAATTGGGCGGGCCGGAAACCAAGGTGCTGCTCATCGACCGTCCCCGCAATCAGAACATCCGGGAGGCGTTCGAAAGCCAGCTCGGCATTACGGGTAAAATCCCCGACAACGCAAAGGTCATCGGCAAGGACGACAAAGTCGTCAAGGCGGTGGTGGGCACCCTGCCTCCGCTTTCGGCCGTGACCTACATCTCCTTGAGCACGGGCTTGTCCGTGGTGTCGAGCGGGGTGGCCGTGCGATTACTGCCGGTCGATAAAATCGAACCGGAAATCCCGACCGTCAAAGACGGGCGGTACAGCCTGCGCCGGCCGATATTGCTCCTGTCGAGGAAAGAACCGAATCCCTTGATCGATGTCTTTGCCCAATTCGCGCTGTCGCCCGCGGGCCAGGCCATCATCGCGGAAACGTATGTGCCGATGACGAGCAAATAATTCTTCATTTGAGGAGGTCATCATGCGCTCTTCGCGGTTGTCCGCATTCATCCTCTCAGGCTTCCTGCTCTTGACCGTCTCCGCCGTCCCATCCCTGCAGGCTGAAGAACCGGCTTCTCCGGGCTCCGTCGTCGAAGGGGCCGGCTTTTCGCTCTTCGACATGGAATCCATCAAAGGGTTCGACGCGGAAAAGGTGGAACGCGACCCGGTGT
>CAYNLM010000061.1:0-21204 GCA_964398045.1 uncultured Nitrospira sp.
CCCCATGGGTCTTCGGCTGGAACTGCTGAAAGCGCTCAGCGATCCCAACATCGCCTACCTCTTGATGACCATCGGCACGATCGGGATTCTGGCCGAGCTCTACAATCCCGGCGCGATTCTCCCCGGCATCGTGGGAGCGATCAGTTTGATTTTGGCGTTTTATTCCCTACAATCGCTGCCCATCAACTATGCCGGTGTCCTACTGCTCATTCTGGGAATCGTCTTCTTCGTTCTCGAAGCGACCGTCACAAGCTACGGTCTCCTGGCTTTGGGCGGTGTCGCGGCGATGATCTTCGGATCGCTCATGCTCATCAAGTCTGATGCGGAATTCTTTCAGATCTCCTGGGCCGTGATCATTCCCGTGGTGATTACATCCGCGAGCGTCTCGTTGTTTCTGATCGGGATGGGGGTGCGCGCGATGCGCCGCCCGCCGGAAACCGGAAGCGAGGGGATGATCGGGGCGATCGGCATCGCGAAAACCGCGTTATGCCCGCAAGGCAAACTGGCCATCCATGGCGAACTGTGGGATGCGGTCAGCGATACTCCCACCGAGCCGGGAACGTCCGCCAAAGTCCTCCGCGTCGAGGGGCTCACGCTCTACGTCACTCCGGTCTTTCACAAGAAGGAGGCTTAGCCATGCTGCTCAGTCCGCTCACGCTTCTGATCATTCTTCTGATCATCGTCTTCATGGGCTTCAAAGTACTGCCGGAATACGAGCGGGCGGTCATCTTCCGCTGGGGCCGGCTCTCCCGGGGCATTGTGGGCGGGAACGGCCCGGGCGTCCTCATCATCCTTCCTCTGATCGACAAGATGATCCGCGTGAGTCTGCGGACCGTTGCCATGGACGTGCCGCCGCAGGACGTGATTACGAGAGACAACGTCACGGTGAAGGTCAATGCGGTCATCTATTTTCGCGTCGTCGATCCGCAACGCGCGATTGTGCAGGTCGAAGACTATCTCTACGCCACCTCGATGATGGCTCAAACCACCCTCCGGAGCGTGTTGGGACAAAGTCAGCTCGACGACCTGCTGGCCAAGCGGGAACAGATCAACGCGGATTTGCAGCGCATCATCGATCAACAGACGGAGCCATGGGGGGTGAAAGTCACGGCGGTGGAAGTGAAGAACGTCGACCTCCCGCAGGAAATGCAGCGCGCCATTGCCCGCCAGGCGGAAGCCGAACGAGAGCGCCGGGCGAAGGTGATCCATGCCGAAGGCGAGTTTGAAGCGTCGCAGCGTCTGGCCGACGCGGCGAATGTGATCAGTCAGAATCCCGCCGCGCTTCAACTACGGTATCTGCAGACCCTGGTCGAGATCGCCGCCGAAAAGAATTCCACGACCATTTTCCCGATTCCGATCGACACACTCGCTCCCTTCATCAAGGGGCTGACCAACAAATAGTGTGTGGCAAATCGGTCCAGACGCTGGTGCGTATGCTACATAGTTGCCGCACAGATGAGACATTTTATTCCGCCGTTCCTCATTAACCTCTTCTAATCTTCCTGCATTTTCGACTGGATCACCGGGCGTAGTTCTCATCTTCAATCCAGCATCCGTTTTGCTTCGTAGAGATACTCAGAATTCAGTGATCTCGTTGAATCCTCTGTGTGTCCGGCGACTCTAACAGGAGTGGACAGATGAGACACCACGAGACGAAAGGTGACCCAATGAATGATGAAGAACTTCGGGCGACCGATGAGGTCGACGATCAGGAAGATACGACCGTGATCCCGGATGTGGATGCGGATGACTCGCAAGCCAGCGGCATTCTTGAAGTGATCGGCCGCGACAGCGCGCAGGAGCCTCTCGATGAAAAGGCGCCGCCGGTCATGCGGACGAGCCAGGGCGCGAGCCCGTTTTTGCTGGAATCTCTGTACTTCCGATCCTTCGGGGAACGCGCCCTCTTAACGCGCGAAGAAGAGGTGGCGCTCGCCAAAAAAGTCGATGAAGGCACGCGCCGTATTCGCGTCGCCCTGCGTCACGCGGTTAAGGCACTGGCCCGCTCCAAACGTACACCGGTGTTACAAGAGACGGTCAACACCCTCCAGGTGGTCCGACGGTTGAGCGGTCTCTCAGCGACGGCGTTGGATAATGCCGAACAGGCGCTGCTGGCGATGATCAAGCCGGCGACTCGGGACATGAAGCCCGCCTTGGCCACGACGAAACGGCTGAAGACGCTTCTGGTTGAAGTCCAGGCGGCAAGACGGATCTTGGAACAGGGCAAAGACGAATTGGTGCGCTGCAATTTGCGCTTGGTGGTCGATGTAGCGAAACATTACACCGGACGCGGCCTGACCTTGCTGGACCTCGTGCAGGAAGGCAACATCGGATTGATGAAAGCGGCGGAGCGGTATCAGTATCGGAAGGGATTCAAGTTCAGCACCTATGCCACCTGGTGGATCAGGCAGGGCATTACGCGTGCGCTCGCCGACCAGTCGCGCACGATTCGAATTCCCGTGCACCAAACGGAGGCGTCGAACAGGATTTTGCGCGTGACACGCCGGCTCGGACAACAGTTTGGGCGGCCGGCCCGCTTGGAGGAGATCGCCCATGTCTTGCGGATGAGGCCGGAACGATTGCATGAGACCGTGCAAGCCTTCCAGGAACCCGTTGCCTTGGAGAATCCGATCGGTGACGGCGATACGCAATTCGGGGACATGATCCCCGACCAGCAGGCGGTGCCCCCCGACGCCCATGTGCATCGGACCGAGATGACCCAACAGCTGGATCGCATCCTCGGCAATCTGACCCCCAGAGAACAGACGGTGATTCGGCTGCGGTTCGGCATCGGCTATGATGAGGCCTGCACCTTGGAGCAGGTCGGCCAAAGCCTGTCCGTGACCCGTGAGCGCATCCGGCAGATCGAAGCGAAAGCGCTGAAAAAACTGAAGACGCCGGAGATCAAGGAACTGTTCGCAGCCATCAAGTAACCCATCCGCTTCTCCCGCACCGAGGATCTGCAGATCCTCGGTGCCCGGCTTTCCCATCTCGTTCAGTTATGCGACAATGCGTGGCCTATGTGGAATCGGCACCCGCGTACACATCCCTGGCAGTCCCCTCCGCAGCCAGACCCCATGTTCAAACTTTCAAATCCGCGGTATGTCGTACTGATTATCGGCATCGTTGCGCTCGCCGGATGGACCAACCTAGCCAGGGCGGAAAATAAGGCGCTGTCCGTTCCGGCGGTGGTGGCAAAAGTCCGTCCCTCCGTGGTCACGATTTTGACCAGGGGGGTGCCGGTCAGTCCGTCACCACATACCACTCAATCCGGCTCAGGCTCCGGAATTATCATTGACCAGACAGGGTATATCCTCACCAACAATCATCTGGTTGAAGGCGTCAAGAGCCTCGTAGTCGGGCTCCACACCGGCCGGCTGACACCCGGTCGGGTCGTCGCCCGCGACTTCCTGCTCGATCTCGCGCTGGTGAAAATCACGGCGGAGGACTTGATTCCCGCCACCCTGAATCAAACCGCGCAACTGGAAATCGGCGAGACGGTGATCGCCATTGGAAACCCGCTCGCGCTGAAGGGCGGATCGACCGTGACGGTGGGAGTCGTGAGCGCTTTGGATCGTTCCGTGCTCACCCCCAACGGCGAGACCTTGTACGACTTGATTCAGACCGATGCCGCGATCAATCCCGGCAGCAGCGGCGGTCCTCTGGTTGATCTCAATGGGCAGGTGGTCGGCATCAACGTCGCGATTGCGCCGTCGGCCCAAGCCATCAGCTATGCCATTGCCTTAGAGTCGGTCTACTCCCATATCCAGTCCATGATCCTCCGTGGTTCGGTCATAAGGCCGGATTTCGGATTTACTCCGGTCACGGTCACCCCGAGTGTGGCGGCCAGCTTCGGGTTGGAAATGGATCGCGGCATCCTCGTGCTCAATGTCGACCCGTCCAAGGCAGGGGGGCTCTCAGGGCTGCAAGCCGGAGACGTCATTACCGCCCTTGATCAACACCAGATCTATAATATGGGCGACTTCTGGCACAGCGTGATGCGGGAAGGAGAGCCGCCGGTCATGCAACTCACGGTGCAAGGGAAGAGTGGGACCTCAACGGTAACTCTGCAACGTCCTTCACTCCAAAAGGTGAGCCAGTGACGGGTCAGCCTGTCGTTGAGCCTCTTGCTTTACCCACGTCTTGCGAGGGACGCCGCACTCCCCCAGGCATGATCCACATCATTCAACAGCCGGTGGCCTATGCCGAGGCATGGGAACTCCAGTCGCGCCTCCACCGAGAGCGCATCCGCGATCTTAGACCGGACACGGTGCTGATCCTGGAACACCGTCCCGTGTATACGCTGGGGCGAAGCGCGCACCCGTCGCACTGGGGAGGCAACGAAGAGTTCTTACGTCAGAAGGGGGCCGACCTGTACCATGTGAACCGAGGTGGCTCCGTGACGTACCATGGCCCGGGGCAAATTGTGGTTTATCCCATCCTCAGGCTTACGCGGCACGCGACCGGGCCCAGACAATTCGTCCGGCTCTTGGAAGAGGTCATCATTCGCTTGCTTACACGGTGGGCCATCGACGGCCGGCTGGTCGAGAAAAAACCGGGGGTATGGGTCATGGGTTCTCAGCCGGCCAAGATTGCGTCAGTCGGCATACGCATCGAGCAGGGGGTCACTTTGCACGGATGTGCCGTGAACGTCGACATGGACCTTTCTCCGTTTGAGCTGATTCACCCGTGTGGATTCGCCGATTGCCGGGTGACCTCAATGGCCGCGTTGACTCGAACCACGTTGCTCATTGACGGGATCAAGCAGGAGCTGGCCCGCCACTTCACCGATGTGTTTTCCGTCGGCTGGTCCACCGCCGTGACGGACGCCCTTGATCCCTCCACCTTTTGCCCGTCGAGGCCTCATGCAGGAACTTGATACGCATACGTTTCGTCTCGCGGTCGCTCAATTCGATCAGGCCGCCGAGGCCATGCATCTCGATCCGAATCTCCGCGAACGATTGAAACTTCCCCAACGGTCTCTTGTCGTAAGCGTTCCGGTGCGCATGGATGACGGCCATGTGGAAGTGTTCACCGGCTACCGTGTCCAGCACGACTCTTCCCGTGGTCCATCCAAAGGCGGCATCCGCTACCATCCCGATGTCAGCCTCGGCGAGGTGGCCGCCCTCGCCATGTGGATGACATGGAAATGCGCGCTGGCCGGCTTGCCCTACGGCGGCGCGAAAGGCGGAGTCAAAGTGGCTCCCAAACAGCTATCCCGTTCGGAACTCCAGCGGCTGACGAGGCGCTACGCGGCGGAGATCTTCCCGCTCATCGGCCCGGACAAAGATGTGCCGGCTCCGGATGTCGGCACCGACGCCCAGGTCATGGCCTGGATGATGGACACGTACAGCCAGCAGGTCGGCTATGCCGTGCCCGGCGTGGTGACCGGCAAGCCCATTGCTCTGGGCGGCAGCCTGGGTCGTGAGGAAGCGACCGGGCGCGGAGTCGTCTATGTCACGCTGGAGGCGCTTCGGCATCTGAACATTCCCATCGACAAGGCGACCGTCGCCATTCAGGGTTTCGGCAATGTCGGTTCGCATACGGCGCTCATTATGCAGCAGCAGGGAGCGCGCGTCGTGGCGGTCAGCGACGTCTCCGGTGGAATTTATAATGAGAAGGGAATCGACATAGGCGAGCTGCTCCGCCGTTACCGCACGGCCGGGCAATCGCTTCGGGACACCAAGTTGGGAGACGCAATCACGAACGCCGAATTGCTGCAACTGGACTGCGCGGTCCTCGTCCCCGCGGCCATGTCGGAACAGATCACGGGCAAGAATGCGAATGGCCTGCGTTGCCGTGTGCTCGCCGAGGGCGCCAACGGACCGACCACCCTCGACGCTGATCGGATTCTCGCCGAGAAGGGTGTGTTTATTATTCCCGACATTCTGGCGAACTCCGGCGGCGTCATCGTGTCCTATTTTGAGTGGGTGCAGGATCTGCAGCGCTTTTTCTGGAGCGCAACGGATATTCAACACCGCTTGCATGACATCATCACCTCCGCCTTCCAACGCACGCTGCACTTCGCCACGGAGCGGCGGACCTCGATGCGCATGGCCGCGCTGATGAGCGGTATCGATCAAGTGGCTCAAGCCCATTTGCAACGCGGCCTCTATCCGTGACTCAACCTTCCGGCACGCACGTCCCCAGGGAGTTTCCGTGAAAGAGTACGCGTTGGCCATTATTGCCGGCATGTGGCTGGCCGACGGCATCGCGCTCCTGGCGGCGCCGCGTTTCATCATCGACAATCTGCGCGCCGCCATTCAGATCCATTCCGCCCTGTGGCCCTGGCAATTGTTTGCGGTCGTCGCGGGCCTCGTGCTGTTGGTCGCGGGATTCGACCTTCGCTATCAGCCGCTGTGGATGTGTACGGCGGGAGGGATGATGCTGAAGGGGATCTTTCTTGCCGGCGCGCCCACCGCCTGGCGGGAACGGGTCGTCGGGTGGCTCTTGGGGCGTGAGGATGTGGATTATCGCTTTTGGGGACTGGGCCTCTGTACGCTTGCGGTGCTGCTTCTGCATGCGCTAGGCTGGCTCGGTCGGGAGTAGCCGACCAAGCCCGATGGAATACGGCATGACCCGAGACGCCATTGCAGTAGCGTGGGAGCAACATTGCGCCGAAGGCTGGCCTCAATTTTCAAGCCCACACCAGGGCCAACTGATGACGCTCGATACGGTCATCAGCGGCTGCGTCGTGTTCTACCTGGATAGTCCTGAAGGGTTGGACGATCAGCGCATTGCCATCGTCAAGGATTGCGTCTGTGATCTGGAAGATTTGACATCCGAGTTGGACACAGATTTTCAAGCCTATTTTCTCCGGCTCCGCCAACTCGGCGAGCTGCTGCTCGCGACGGCGCGTCCCTCGTGATCCCGACGTCAGCTCGTGGCGGGGCTCCAACCCCTTGGTTTGTTGCAAGTCTCACCGCCTCTTGGATAGAATGGCGCATTGCTTATTCAGCCTACCAAGGACGAACCGTCCACAGGGCGATCATCAATCATACGGTATTGAGATGAAGGAGGAGTCAATGAGGGTGAAATGTGGGTTGTCGGCGCTGGCCTGGATATTCGGTGCAACCCTCGCCGGACTCGTCTCCCTGGCGCATGCGGAGCCGTATGAGTTGAGCAAAAACGACGTGATGGATCCCAAGGGCATCACCAGCGACAGCATCTCCCTGTTCGGCGTCAAGCTCGGCGACCCGGAATCGAAGGCCCTCGATGTCCTGGTGAACGAAAAGATTTCCGGGATCAAGGCGGAGCAGGAAGCCACCTTCATCTTCTTGCTGGATCAGCGCAAGCCCACCGGACCGATGGCCGGGGTGCGTGTACAGGACGGGAAAGTCGACCTGATCTTTATCAACAACCGCTTCGCGCATAAGACCCGGGGCATCTTCCGCAACGTCTTGAACAGCGAAAGTCCGGACGACATCCGGAAGCTGTTAGGCAAGGAAGAATACGGCGATGAGAACGTGATGGGCGCCGTGCTGGCCTACGACAAACAAGGGTTCCAAGTGAATTATCTCGGCAAAGACATCAACATTGAGTTCGCTCTCCCGCACTAGCGGTCTTGAGGAAATCGACAGAAAAAGGAGGTAGCGCCTCCTCCAAGCGGTGAGTCACACGAACACTCCCTCCGCCTTCTCCAAGAGAAGCTGTTGCAGACAATCCTCTTCATTTTTTACGCAGCCTGCCGACTCAGCAGATCGGTCTTGGCCATCCTTCCGTCAGCGGACAGGTACGCGTTCCCTCGCCGGGCCTGAGCGGCTCTATTTTTCACGGAAAGCGGATCAGTGATATATCCGCAGTTCATACACTTCCACCCGTCATACTCCCACGCCGCTCGCGCGTCATCGCCACCTGTAAACGATACAGCCATGACCAACCCATTGCAGCGTTCGCATCCCATAACATCCTCTCAACATCGCCGGCTCAATATCCTTCTCACAAAAACCTCCTGATTCGCTCGCAGCCAATCGACATGGCGCTGTGTCGTGAACCAGCCGCGGATAACGATAATTCTTTCCATAATACAGTCAGGGCTCCCTGCAAGTCCTGAGCGGTCATCACTGATCCGAGGCCTTGACCGACACCAAACCGGAATTATCAATCGCAAAAAGAGTGCTTCTGGCTGTCGGCTAAGGGGTGGACTGGAAACATTTAGGTGGGCAGCCGAACAGCCACGCGACGATCCAGAAAACTGGACGACTTCAGAAAGGAGGCTGTCTATGAATCTATTACGCTGGGATCCCCTTCGTGAGCTGGAGGACATGACTGATCGACTCAACCGCATCTTCGGTCGTCAGGAGACGCGGCGCTTAAACGGCAAGGAAATGATGACTGTGGCTGATTGGATACCTGCCGTAGACATCAGTGAGACCGAGAGGGAATTCGACGTTATCCCCATCTCCCCCTCTTGACTCGTCCGCAACCGGTGTTATTCCCTCCGCGATTGACCAGCTGGACTGGATGGACCTGGTGAAGGGCCCACTGTCTGGCACAGCTGTCAGAGCAGCATCTGTTCCGGCCCTTCGCGTTCTCCTTCCTTCTCCAGCGGCCATAACCATCGCCCTTCCAAGGTAGGCAGGAATGCGTCACCCAACAGAGGGGCGGCCGACGTCCGGCTAAGGCTCGTGAATATATATGTTCGTGATGCAGGCGAAAGGAGGTGAGCACGTCATGAAATACATGCCATGGATTCCCGGCGTCATCGCGGTCTGGCTCATCGCGGCACCCTTTGTGCTCGGGTATGACAACACTGAAGCCGCGAAGAACAATGATGTGGGTGTCGGCGTTGTGATGCTGCTTGGTTCGCTCATCTGGGGATTTTCCGAGATGCGCGATCACGAACTGAAGACCGACATGCAGGCTCAACATCGATAAACAGCAATTCAAGGCTTGGCCTGAGGGCAAGGCCAAGCCCTTAGACCAAATGCTCTAAAGATGTTCCGATGGCGGGTTCCTCGGAGGAACCCGCAGCGCATGCCTGCATCGACGCAATGAGTTTACCTGACTGCTTCGGTCGCGCGAAGACCGTAGTCGATCAGACTCTTGGCGGTGTTCCAGCGGCGGTTGGAATTGAGGATGACGAGCAGCAGGTCGCTGCCGTTCTGGGATACTTTGGCAATAAGACATCGCCCGGCTTTGGAGGTAAATCCGGTTTTGACGCCTTCCACACCGGGGATACGGCCCAATAACCGATTCGTATTGTGCAGCACATAGGCGCGGTGCCCGCTGATCGGCGTAATGATTTCCCGTTCTTCTCGGACCAGCTCCCGAAACACGGCATTCTGGAGCGCCATTTCACTCAGCTTGGCCAAATCTTCGGCGGTTGAATAGTGGTCGGGGTCATCGAATCCGCAGGCGTTGCTGAAATGGGTGTCCGTTAATCCCAACGCCGCGGCCTTGGCATTCATCAACATGACAAATTGATCTTCGTCCCCACCGACATGTTCCACTGCCGCGAGGCACGCGTCGTTCGCCGACACGATGAGCATCGCCTTCAACAGATCTTCAAGCCGAAACACTTCTCCCGCCTTCAGGCGGAGGTGCGTCTTATGGGCTCTCGCCGCATTCCTGCTGACCGTCGCCTGATCCTCCAGGTTCCCCTTCTCAAGAATCACCAGCGCCGACATGATTTTTGTCAGGCTGGCCGGAGACAAGCGCTTCTCTGACTCGTGCTCGTAGAGAACTCGGCCCGACCGCAGTTCTTTGAGAAGGATGCTGTGCGCCGGAGCGATGCGCCAGGGCAGCGTGTTCGGCGACAGGCTCACCGTCTGCACGGAGCGCTTGCCATGATGCGCGGCTCCCGCTGACGCGGCAGATGGCGAGATGGCGGCCTGAAGGGAAGAAAGAACGAGGAGAATTCCGAGGCCACCCGCGAAGCGACGGAACAGTTCTCGAATCGAATCACCGGCCTGCTTCTGTCTCATGAGCCTACCGCCTCTCAGAGCGTAAAGGATTCCCGCACCTTACCACCTTTTACCCCACTATCAATCACTTTGTGGAAAAAGCGTAACAGGTCGGCAAGGTCTATCCAAAATCCGCAATTGAGGCAGCGGGCATAGAGCCTTCGATTCATGAGCGTGTAGTGCCGCTCGGCCATCATGAATCCTTTGCACTTGAGACATTGCATAATGGTACCTGATGGCCCGCCTAACGAAGGCGGTTCAGCACGAGCGCCACGCACCCGGCAAGCAGGCCACCGCCGAAAATAGTGGTGCCAAAATAGACGACGGCGTTCGTTCCTCCGGTCGGCAGAGTGCCTTCCCACAGATCCCGAACACCGCCTTGCACCATCAGCACGGAGAGGGTCATGAGGGAACCCATGACAAACCACCATGCAAATGATCGAAGGGCCATGAGTTTCAGAGGAGGTCGCCGGCTCGCCGTGGGCCACTCTATCGAAGGGTCCCACCCCTGTCAAGAATGTGCGCGTTCGTCGTTTTCCCCGAGCCGAACGAATGCGCGGGTCACCCGTTCGCGTCCGGCTTGTGTGCGGTCTTCAAGCCGCGGTGCAAAAAGATCGAGACGCTCCCCTCGCCATTGTCGGCGATGGCGAGCCCCGGCTCTTCGATGCCGGTGGTGGTGACCCGAAAAGAAGAGACGGCGAAAGGGCCTCCCTTGGTTCGATAATTCCTAGGGGGATAATGAAACGTCCCATCGCCTTTTCCAAACAAAATCGAAAGGTCATTCGACTGCAGATTGACAATGGCGACATCCATCAGGCGATCGCCGTTAAAATCACGGGCGAAGCCAAAGTTCGGTCCTGCATCGGCCCCGGAATCCTTGCCCGCCTGAAATGTGCCATTGCCGTTCCCCAGAAACGTGGTGAAGCTGTCCCGCTCGCCATTGATGACCAGCAAGTCGCGATTATGATCGTTGTTAAAATCGGCGAAACTGACGCCCAGTGGCCGTTTCCCTGTGGGATAGTCCTTGGGAGTTTTGAAGGTCCCGTCCCCGTTCCCCAGCCAAATCGACACCGCGTTCGACATCGGTCCGCCATTGGTCACCACGAGATCGAACTTCCCGTCGCGATTCAGGTCGGAGAGGGCGACGGAAGTGGGCGTGTCGCCGTACTCATACTGCGCGCCATGCCGAAACTCTCCTGTGCCGGTGCCGAGAAATATTTTCAGCTTGTCATTCCGCAGCGCGACCACCAGATCCGCGTGCTCATCGCCGTTCAGATCCTCGGTCGCCAGCGCGACCGGCGTTCGATGCACCGGATAATGCGGCCCTTCCTCAAATTTGCCATTGCCATGGCCGAACAGGAGCGCGATTTCATCTCCGCCCGAGCAGGCCAGCACGACATCGGCATGGTCGTCGTGATTAAAGTCGTTCATGACCAAGGCGCGCGGCTCTTTGCACACATTGAGCTGCACTTGGTCTTTGAACGTGCCGTCGCCGTTGCCTAGGAGAATGGAGAGCGTATTGCTGGAAATATTCGTGGTCACCAGATCGGTGAAGGAATCGTGATTCAAATCACCGGTCGTGACGGTGGTTGGATTCTTGCCGACTTTATAGCTGGCAAAGTAATAAAAGATATCGGGCGGGTTATAGGGATCGGTTTTCGAACAGGCTTGGATCCCGGCCACACAGAGCGCAAGCAGCCACACGCACCCAATCGAATCCCTGATGCATCGCTGACTGTACGGGCTCACGCGTTTGTCCTCGGCTGACACCATGTGGGACCAAAAGACCTATCACGCTGGGCGGAAGACCAGTATACAGAGGCCTTCTTTCCCGTCGCAATCAATCAGATTGAGCGGATGAACCTTTGAAATGTTGCCACCGCTTGGGCTAGAATGAGCGCTCTTTTTGAGGAGGGCTCCATGAGTAACATTGTGAACGTTGAAATCACCATGTATGGCATCGCCGAGGTCCTGATGTGGTGTCATGATCGAAACAAGGGACGCATTCCCGGTGTGGACACCCCGGGCTTCAAGAAAATGCAGGAACTGCTCGCCGAAAAGCCGCAGTCCGCCGACTATTTTACCCTCGATCAGTTTTGGAAGAAGAAAGTCACCCTGCAGCTGACCGAAGAAGAAGTGGCGACCATCGATCGCTGTCTCTATGACATCCCGAATTTTGATAACGAACCGCTTCCCCAAATCCGCCACAAGTTCTGGCCCAAGCAGACTGTCACCCATTGACCATACACCGGAGCCGCCTCGGCGGTTCCGGATGTTTTGCCTATGTCCGGCCTCTGATTGCTGACATGCAACGAGCAGGTGCGGTGACTCCGCCACATGGACGTTGCGTGTGTCGGTTGGAAAGAAGGGGTAACTCGCTTACAGCGACCCTTCGCCCTTGAGATACTTCCGGAAACGATCCATCAGATCAGCGCCCAGCGTTCCCCCTTCAGGCTTCTTCGTCGAGGGATCGGCAAAGTGGCCGCGGATTTCCTGTAGACGCTTTTCCGCCTGATCGTTCCCCTGCAGACGCTTGGTCTTTTGGAGGGCCGTGTCGAAGGCGTCGAACGTCAGTTCCTGGTAACCGAACGAACGGATGCGTTTCACCGCTTTCATCATGGCTTGGTTTCTGAACGTCGTAAGATGATCGGAGTCAATTTCCTTCAACCCCAGCTTGCGGGCCCGCCGTTCAGCGGCTTTTCTGATCCCGCTCCGCACGAAGTCCGGTGAGGTTTGCAACCGCTTCCAGGCCTCATCGGTCCAAGCCACTCGTTCCTGCGGCGCCTCCCAGAGTTCTTTCAACACGCTCTCGTCAATACGAGCGAGGCCCTTCTCTCTGGCCAGATCCTCACTATCGCGCTTCAACATGTCGGTCACAAATTCGAGCGCAATGGGCGGCGACTGCTTCAGCTTCTCCTGGAGCCTGGCCAGCGCGCCCTCGGTCCATTCCATCGGAGGCCCGCCGGCTTCCTGAAGATCGCCGAGCGCCTCGACTTTGTCAAACAGATCGATGTTCACTTCGAGATGTCCACGCTCTTTGGCGATCTCTTCGGCAATTTGCTTGATCATCCCGCGCATGAAGTTGGGCACGGCGGCCAGCCGTTCCTTTGCCGCAGCAGTCCAGGGAAGATGACCTTGCGCCATGTCTTCGGCGGCCGATGCCATGCCGGCTTCACCACCCATGCGCCCCATCATCTGGCCCTTGAACTGATCGAGTATCTCCTCGGTAATTTCCTCATAGCCCAGCTCGCGCGCTTTCTTCTCGGCCAGACGGCGGACCATCCCACGCAGAAAGATCGGTGCACGCTCCATGCGTTTAAGGGCACCCTCGGTCCAACGGATCTCCGTCGTCACTGATTCCTCGGAGTCTGAGGCTGACATGGCCGCTCCTTACGACAGGCTATTGGTTCAGCAATTCCTTGAGTTCTTTGCCGGCTTTAAAAAACGGGACGCGCTTGGCAGGCACCGCCACGGTGGCGCCGGTCTTGGGATTGCGCCCTTCCTTCATGCGACGCGCGCGCAGACGAAAGCTGCCGAAGCCGCGGATCTCGGTCTTGTCACCGTTCTTGAGCGAATCCCTCACACAGTCGAAAATGGTATTGACGACCACTTCCGCCTGCCGTTTCGTCAGGGTTGTGACCTGCTCGGAAACCCGCTCGATGATCTGTGCTTTTGTCATGTCCGCTCCCCCTTCATTCCGTTGGTGGACAAGCGCCCCTTCTCTCGGACGCGACTAAAAGGCCATGAGATACTTCATGCTGACACCCGGATGAAAATCCAGCTTGGGAAACATGCCGGAGAATTGCGATTCGAGCAGTTCGCGAATCGAGAACCGCCGTTTCGGCTCGACCACTTTGGGCTCGCCCTCGATCCCCACGACGTCCGCGGCCAGTTGGATCGCGTCTTCCAAATCTCCGAGCTCATCTACCAGCTTGGCATCCTTGGCCTGGCGACCCGTGAAGATGCGCCCGTCCGCGAGTGCTTGCACGTCGGTCAATTCAAGCGCGCGGCCGGTGGCGACGGCCTCGATGAACTGTTTGTGCACGTCATCCATGACCGTCTGCAGCAAACCGCGTTCTTCCTCGCTCATTTTGCGCAGCGGTGAGCCGACGTCCTTGTACTTGCCGCTCTTAATGACCACCCCTTCGACACCGAGCTTTTGGAGCAATCCTTCGACGTTCGCCGTTTCCATAATGACGCCGATACTGCCGGTCAAGGTGCCGGGGTTCGCCACGATCCGGTCTGTCGCAGCGGCGATGTAGTAGCCGCCGGATGCGGCCACGCTTCCCATGGATGCAATCACGACCTTGTTACTTTTTGTCCGAACCCGCTGGACTGCATCGTGAATCTCCTGAGAGGGCACCACGCCGCCACCGGGGCTGTCGATACGCAACACGATCGCTTTGACGGAAGGATTTTCACTAAAACGCTTCAGCTCTCCCACCGTCGCCTGGGAATCCAGAATCACCCCTTCGACTCGAATGAGCGCAATCCGATCCTCGGTCGACAGATCCAGGTCGGGGAAAAAGATGTTCACAAGGAAGAGCAGCCCGAAGCCGATGCCCAGCACCCAAAAAAAAGTGCGGAGCGGACGGCGCTTCGGGCTGCGTTCCGGTTGTGTGGTTTCATCGGCCATGACACGTCACCACAACGATCAACGGCAAGCCGGACGGTCTAGTCGTCGGACTGGGACCGTTTCCGGCTTTGTTTGGCTGCTCGGCCCAAACTTTGGTCCAATGCCCCTTGTGAAGCATGGTATTCGTCCATTTGCTTCCGGTCCGTCTCGAGATGATGCTCGCGGAGGCTGAGCGCAATTTTCCGCTCGTCCCGGTCGACCTTGATGATCTTGGCCGTCACATCGTCCTGCAGTTTGAACTTCTCTTCCAGCTTGGTCTGCGCATCGAGACCGGCTTCGCTGATGTGGATCAAGCCTTCGACGCCGCCATCCAGCTCGATGAAGATGCCGAAATCGGCAACCTTGCTCACCTTGCCCGTCACCGAATCGCCGACATGGTAGCGCGCGGGAATTTCGTCGTCCCAGGGGTCCCGTGTGAGCTGCTTGTAGCCCAGCGACAGCCGCTCCTTTTCCTTGTCGATCCGCAGCACAACGGCTTCGACCTTTTGCGCTTTCTTGAACAGCTCCGACGGATGCTTGATGTGCTTCGTCCATGACATATCGGAGATATGGATCAATCCATCGATGCCTTCTTCCAATCCGATGAAGGCGCCGAAATCGGTCAGGCTCTTCACCTTCCCTTCGATCCGTGTGCCGATCGGATATTTGCTCTCAATCATGTCCCATGGATTGGGCGCCGTCTGCTTCATGCCCAAGGAAATTTTCCGGCTGGCCGGATCGACGTTGAGCACGGCTGCTTCCACCTGATCGCCGACGGCAACGACTCTGGAGGGATGCCGCACTTCATGAGTCCACGACATCTCAGACACGTGCACCAAACCCTCGACACCCGGCTCCAGTTCGACAAACGCGCCGTAGTCCGTCAGGCTCACGACGCGTCCGCGTACGCGCGTCCCGATGGGATATTTGCCGGCCACGTTGGTCCAAGGATCGGCGCTCTTCTGCTTGAGGCCGAGAGAGATACGGCCGGTTTCCCGATCGTATTTCAGCACCGTCACCTCGACCTTGTCGCCGACGGAGAACATTTCTGACGGATGGCCCACGCGGCCCCACGACATATCGGTGATGTGCAGCAATCCATCAATGCCGCCCAAATCGATGAAGGCCCCGTAATCGGTGATGTTCTTCACCATGCCTTGGATGAGCTGGCCTTCCTTCAGGTTGGCGAGCGTGGTCTGTCGTTTTTTGTCCCGCGTTTCTTCCAGCAGGACTCGGCGAGACACGACGACATTGCCGCGGCGGTGATTGATCTTGATGATCTTCAGCGGGAAGGTTTTGCCGACGAGCCCGTCAAGATCGCGCACCGGATGGAGATCGATCTGCGAACCCGGCAAGAAGGCCTTCACTCCGATGTCGACCATCATGCCGCCCTTAATGCGGGAGACGATTTTGCCTTCGATGCTCTTTTCGTCTTTATACAGCTTCTCGAGTTCTTCCCAGATTTTCATCTTGTCGGCTTTTTCTTTGGAAAGAACCAGATTGCCGTCCGCGTCTTCGCATTCTTCAATATAGACTTGGAGTCGATCGCCGACCTTGAGATTCTGCAGCTCCTCGGTGGAAAATTGATCGCCCGGAATCATCCCCTCCGATTTGTAGCCGATATCAACGACGACCTTGTCTTTCGTGAGGGCCACCACACGGCCTTCCGTGATCGTCCCCTCTTCAAGATTGCGAAAGGTCTCTTCGTACAACGCGGCTAAGGCGTTGCGGTCTAACTGCGGTTCATTGCCTGTGGACACGGTACCCATGTGAGCATCCTACTCTTCCGGCTTGCGCCGGGTGCTGATGGTGAAAGGGCCGGGCTCACTCAGCATTGCGAGCGCCGGCGGTCGTCCTGTTCGGTGTCTTCTGCGCCTGGTCGTCTTTCCCCTTTGGGACCGGGACTTCTCCGAGGGCGGCAATGTGCTCGATCACCGTGCGACTGACCTGTTCATAAAATTGCTTCGTTTCCGCCTTTTCTTTCCGGCCTCCCGTTTCGAAGCGGAGCGGTGCGCCGAATCGCACTGTCACGCGCCGTAACCGGGGCCAGCGAGCCCCGGTCGGCAATGCGTCGAACGTCCCTTTAATATACGCCGGGACCACGGGACAACCGGTTTGCGACACAATCACCCCGATACCCGCTTTGGGCTGCCGCAGATGACCGTCGTGGCTGCGGCCCCCTTCCGGAAATATCACGACCACCTTTCCCGCTTGTATCAGGGCGATCGCTTTCCCGAAGGCTTCCCGGTCGAGCCGTCCTAGGCGTAACGGAATCCATCCCAGCGATCGAAGGAGACCGTTCACAATCGGGACCGGAAACAGATCGCTGCGCCCGAGATACCAGGCCCTTCGCTTCATTCCGCAGCCGAGCAACGGAATGTCCAGGTAACTGGCATGGTTCGCGGCGACCAACACGCCTCCCGTCGCGGGAACCTGACCCTCAACCCGATACCGAAAGCAGATCCACCCGATCGTGCGCGTCAGAATCCACAGAATTCCGTATACGAAGCCGCTCACGACGCGGCCGACACCGCGGCCATCATCTGCTCCACCACTTCCTCGACCTTGAGAGCAGAGGTATCGATATGTCGGGCATCCGCGGCGGGAATCAACGGGGCAATCGCCCGGTTGCGATCCCGCGTATCCCGGCCGGACAGATCCTGATAGGTCTTTTCAAGCGGCCCACTATGGCCGGCTGCCACGAGCTCCCGGTGACGCCGGTCGGCCCGCACCGCGGCATCCGCATCCAAAAAGAATTTCAACCGCGCAGAGGGAAACACTTTGGTCCCCATGTCGCGCCCTTCCGCCACCACCGAACCGCGCTGGCCGATCTGGCGTTGAATAGGGAGCAGCCATTCACGCACGGCCGGGATGGCCGAGACAATCGATGCCGAAGCCGTGACTTCGGGTGTGCGCAGTTCACCGGTAATATCTTGGCCGTCGATCAACACTTGCATCGCGCCATTCTGAAATTGCATCTGGATGGCGGTGGTCGGCAGCAACTGCGCCACCCGCTCCGAGTCGGTCGGGTTCACGTTCGAATGCAGCACTTTCCACGCGACCGCACGGTAGAGGGCCCCGGTATCGAGATATAGGTAGCCGAGGCGAGCCGCCAACAGCTTGGCCACCGTACTCTTGCCCACGCCAGCAGGACCATCAATCGCAATAATCACGCGCTGCTCCGTCCATGCACAGCCCCGTCTCAGGGAGCCGTATTATAGCCCTCAAGAATGCCCGTCAACAATTCGGCGAGCTTGGATTCAAAATTGGGAAAGGAGGTCTCCACACAATCCGTATCCGAAATCGCCATGCCTCGATCAGCCGTCAGACCTCCGATCGCCAGCGACATGGCCACTCGATGATCGCCATGGCTGTGGGCCTTGGCTGCAGCCTTGAGACGGCCGTTTTCTCCGGCCTTTCCCAATCCTTGAATAAGCATTCCATCCGGCTTCTCAACGATCTGCGCTCCCATGGCTTTCAATTCGGCGCTCATGGTGGCTATACGGTCGCTCTCCTTGACGCGCAACTCCTCTGCGCCGGTGATGACCGTATCCCCCTCAGCCACAGCGGCCGCGACGCAGAGGATGGGAAATTCGTCGATCGTTTGGGGAATGAGATCGGCACCAATCGTGACGCCCTTGAGTGACGCGGACCTGATACGAAGATCAGCCACCGGCTCTCCCGCTTCCTCTCGTTGATTGAGAACCTGGATATGGGCGCCCATTTCCCTCATCACGTCGATCAGACCGGTTCTGGTTGGATTGACGCCGACGTTCTGAATCGTGATGTCGGAGCCCGGAACAATCGTGGCGCCCACCATAAAGAATGCGGCGGCCGAAAAATCTCCGGGAACCACGACGTTGCGCCCTGCCCATCCGACTGACGGACGACCTTGCAGCACCAGCGTCCGGCCATCCCGCGTGAGGGGAATTCCAAAAAACTGAAACATCCGCTCAGTGTGATCCCGGGACAGTCGGGGCTCCGTGAAGCGAGTCGTTCCCTCGGCGAACAGGCCGGCCAGGAGAAGCGACGACTTGATCTGCGCGCTGGCCACCGGTGACGTGTAGTCGATGCCGTGCAATCGCTTTCCCATGAGAGCCAATGGAGCGAGTTCTCCACCCTTGCGCCCGGCGATCGCGGCGCCCATTTCTCGCAGCGGCTTGACCACCCTCCCCATCGGGCGCCGCCGGATCGACTCGTCGCCGGTCAAGACGGTAAAGAAATCCTGCCCCGCCAGCAGGCCGGCCAGCAGACGAATGCCGGTTCCCGAGTTGCCGCAATCGATCGTCCCGTTCGGTTCGGTCAATCCCCACAATCCTTTTCCGTGCACGATCAGCAGATCGGGGGTGTCATCGATCCGAATCCCGAGCGCCTGGAAGGCCCGCATCGTGTTGAGACAATCTTCCCCTCGACAATAGCTCGTCACCACGCTCGTTCCTTCTGCCAGTGCCGTGAGAATGATCGCGCGATGCGTGACGGACTTATCGCCCGGAACTGTCATCGTTCCCGTGAGCGACCGGCCTGGAGTAATCGTGAGTGCGGCCATGATTCACACACCGACGGGAGGGCGACTGTTCAGTTTTTCGCGCTCCCCTTTCGCCCGTTCGAGAGCCTTTTCGATCCCTGCCGCATCTCCGGCTTTGATCAGCTGCTTGAGGTCCATCAACGCCCGTTCGTAGCATTCGATGAAGGTAATGACATTCTCGCGATTCCAGAGAAAGATGTCGCGCCACATCTCAGGCGAACTGGCGGCAATCCGCGTCGTGTCCCGCAATCCTCCGCCGGAATGTCCGGCCAAGTCGAGCGCGGGTAACTGCCGATCACGGAGATCCGCCAAGGCATTCATCAACGCGAACGCCGCGGCATGCGGCAAATGGCTGACGGCGCCAAGGATCTGGTCGTGCAGATGCGGGTCCATGGTCAACACGATGGAGCCGGCCTCCTGCCACAACTGATGGATGCGGTCCAGCGCCTCCGCGTTGGTCCTCTTCGTCGGCGTCAGAATACACCGCGCTCCTTTGAACAATTGATCCGTGCCTGCCGCCGCCCCGGTCTTTTCTTTTCCGGCGATCGGATGCGCCCCCACAAAATGGACACCGGCCGGCATGGCCGCTTCCGACTGTTCCACCAGCGCCCCCTTGACACTGCCCACGTCGCTCACGATCGTCCCGGGCGCCAGGCAAGGGGCCCAGTCCTTCAGGTGACGGTCATAGGTGTCAACCGGAGTGGCCAGAATCACCAGATCAGCTCCCCGCACACCTTCCTTGGGATCGGCAACATAGCGGTCGATCGCACCCACTTCAACCGCGGTCTTGAGATTCTCCACACGCCGGCCGATACCGACGACATGGTCGGCCAACCCCTTGCGGCGCAGAATCATGCCGAGCGATGCTCCGATCAGCCCCACCCCGACGATCGCCACCTGTTTGAAATGCACCGCCATGACTGCCTCGACTCACGCGCCTAAATTTCCCGGCCTACGGCTCGCGCAATGTTGCCGAGGTCGTGCATCAGTTCCTTGAACTTGGACGGCTTGATGGATTCTTCTCCGTCGCAGAGCGCGCATTCGGGGTTGGAATGCACTTCGACGAGCAATCCGTCGGCGCCGGCCGCCACCGCGGCCTTCGACATCGGCGCCACCAGCGCCCACTTCCCGGTCGCATGGCTGGGATCGACGATGACCGGGAGATGCGAGAGTTCCTTGAGGGTCGGAATGGCCGCAAGGTCGAGGGTGTTGCGGTACTGCGTTTCGAACGTCCTGATGCCCCGTTCGCAGAGCATCACGTTGCGATTCCCGCGCGACATGATGTACTCCGCCGACAAGAGAAATTCCTTGATGGTGGCGGACAGACCCCGCTTAAGGAGCACCGGCTTGTCGTAGGCGCCCACTTCCTTCAGCAGTTCGAAGTTCTGCATGTTCCTGGCGCCGATCTGGATGATGTCGGCCTTTTCGAGAAAGAGTTCAATATCACGCGTGTCCAAAATCTCGCTGACGACCGGTAATCCGGTTTGCTTCTTCGCCTCCACCAGATAATCAAGCCCTTCCCGCCCTAACCCTTGAAATGAATAGGGCGAGGTTCTCGGCTTGTAGGCGCCGCCTCGGAGCACCGAGGCCCCGGCTGCCTTGACGTCATGCGCAATGCCGACCGTCAGTTCGAGCCGTTCAACCGCGCAAGGACCGGCCATGATCGCGAGTTTCTTGCCGCCGATCTTGACGCCGCCGACCTCGATGATCGTGCCCTCGCGCTTGAATTCCCGACTCACGAGTTTCCACGGGGCCAAAATCGGCAGCACGCTTTCGACTCCGGGAAGGGCCGTCAAGGGCTGGTTCTGGAGAATGCGGTCGTCACCGATGACCCCGATGATCGTGCGCTCTTGGCCGGTTGAAATTTGCGACTTCAGGCCAAGCTCGCGCAGCCGGTCGATAATATGGTCCACTTCTCGTTCCGACGCCTCAGGTTTCAAGACGATGATCATGGTTCCCTCGCTGTTCAAACCTTCCTAACTCAGGCACTTCTTGAGCGCATGAAGGAAGGCCGTATTCTCATCGGGTTGGCCGATGGTGACCCGCAACATGGTGCCCTCGATATGCCTGACGATGATGCCCTCCCGCAGCAATCCATCGAATACCTGCCGCCCATCTCGTTTGACGTCGAAGTACACAAAATTGGCTTCGCTCGGAACAGG
>CAYNLM010000062.1:0-20892 GCA_964398045.1 uncultured Nitrospira sp.
CGATTGGGTTCCCACCTGCCTTGGTCCAGGGGTTTGACGTAGGAGGGAAGGCGATCGAGTTGTACCTTGGCTTCGGCGGTCCAGGTGAAATCCGACGAGGCCGACGCAGTTCCGTTCCCGGGCTTGCCACCGGTGGTGAGGCCCATTTCGGCGACCATGGCGGAGAAGGGACAGCCTCCGCTCGTCTTCTCTCCGGCCTTGGCGGGAGACGGCGCGGCAGTCACCGGTTGTCCGCCTTGAATCTTTTCATTCAGATAGGCGCCCATTTGGCCGGCACCGGCCTGCGCTTCGTCTTTCAACGTCCCCCGAGTCATTTCGAACGGCGCGGCTGCCTCCGCGCGCCCTCCGAGCTTGACCCCTAAAGAACTCACCATCTGCGTTTCGCCGGGATTGGTCACCATCGAGAACTTCGCGTTGCAGGAAGGACAGCCGAAGAAGACACCGAGCGACCCTTCACCAGGCTTCTCGACTTTCTCGAAGTTCATGTAGGTTTCGCAGTTGAGGCAAACAAATTTCATAGCGACTCCTCTCGCAGCGGCACCGTCTCAGAGTTTATCTGCCAAGACTTTCTTATAGTCCAGCAAGGTTCGGATCCGACCGGCAATTTCCTGGTAGCGTTGAATCGTCGGATAGAACTCGTCGAGCAACGGCGCGCCCTTGTCGAAGGTGCGGGCCAATTTGCGGTCAAACGGAATCCGCCCCAGCAGCGGCAGATCGAGCACGTCGCACATCGCTTCCGTATTGCCTTCAAACAATTCGTTGAGTTCGCCGCAAGACGGGCAGCGATACTCGCTCATGTTTTCGACGATACCCAGGACCTTAATGCCCATGTCGCGCGCATAGGTCACTGACTTTTGAACCACATCTGACGCGACTTCCGACGGCGTCGTCACCACAATCGCTCCGGCCAAGTCGGGAATAAACCCGGCGATCACCGGGGGCTTGTCGGCCGCAGCGCCGGCCGGCAAATCAGCCAGCAGGTAATCCAATTCACCCCACACGACATCGGCGAGAAATTCCCGGATGACATTCATTTCCATGAGGCCGAGCCAGACAGGACTGACGTCCATCGGCCCTTTCCAGCGGACAGGCGAGGCATCGTCGAGGAAAAAATCCATCGAAGCGACCTTCACCCCCAGCGGGCCGACTGGAGGAACGGCCCCCTCGGGCGTCATCGTGAGAGATCGGCCGTGAAGCCCCAGCATCCGCGGGACGCAGGGGCCGTTGAGGTCCACATCGAGCAGTCCGACTTGAGAGCCCTGGCGGGCAAATGCCAGGGCGAGATTGACGGTGGTCATGCTCTTGCCGACGCCGCCCTTACCGCTCATCACGACCAGCTTGTGCTTGATGCCGGCCATACGGGCGTGGACCTGCTTGGTTTGTTCTGTAATCTGCTGGACGACCTTGGCGTCGTCGGAATACTTCAATTTCCCGAGGATGGTCTTCAGGTCCTTTTCAGGTGCCATTTCCCTACCGTGTGAGGTGGATGGGAATCGTAAGGGAGGTACGGTAACACAAGGATTTCTGACGAGTCAAACCGAGTCAGCGGAACAACCACTTACATTTCGAAAGACCTTAGGTCAACTTCCCTTCAAGTGTTGTAAAGATCCGATTGCAGTGCGGTGCCGCCCGCCTGACCTTAAGAGCACTTAGCGTTTTCAAAAGCTTCGGCCCATGCTTAATCTTATGATACTCGCCCTTGGCCGTATGCTTCGTCGCCGCCTTTAAGGCTGATTCTAGATCGGCTTTAGCGATTTGTTCCACATGTTGATTACCCGGCAAGCAGTTAGGATTAAAGCCTTGACCAAAGAAGTTCTTGAGTGTCTCAACATCGGCAAAGAACCACGCTTCCATCATGTGAACCATCAGATGACATTGCTCATCATTGACAGTTTGCAAATTCCAACCATCTCGAACTTCGAGGTGTCGCTTTGGGCTGTGGGTAACTGATCCTTCAGAATCAACGAGCAGCACGTTGAATGCCTCTGGGTGTGTTTGGAGCGCCGTCATGAAGCTACTGTGAGCCGCTAAACGAGAGCCACAAGCTATGATTTGCCACTTGACTCGCCTAGTTCGTGCTTTGAGAACTAGATCGTTCAAGAAACCGTGAAACCCTTCTCGAACTAAAGCCTTGGTATCTTTCCCATCACCTCCTCCTTCCGCATAAATGCGGACTTCTCCTACCACCTTGTGCCCCCAATCTCTCCCATCCTCCAAAGTTCGCCCAGAGAATATTTCTGAAGCCATTCCTTCAGTCGTTCGGGCTCAAGCCTGCGCAAATGACTTCCACTCTCATCATGTTCACACACAAGAATGACATCAGGTGTTTCTGAGAGTGCAGAAACAAGAGCATCTGAATGCGTAGTGACAATTAGTTGTGTTCGCTGAGACGCACTTATGAGCAGCTCTGCTATGGTGGGAAGAATGTCGGGATGCAGACCTAATTCAGGCTCTTCAATGCATAGCAAGGGAGGAGGAGTAGGATGACAAAGCAACGTCAGCAAACAAAGGTATCGAAGAGTGCCATCCGATAGTCTCGTTGCGGGGATTGGTTGATTGAGACCTTTTTCATGAATAAAAACTTGAACTGTACCGCCATGGATCTTCGTCGTTATGTCTTCAGCTGCGTCATAGAATGTTCTCAGCTTCTCGATGATTAGCCGTTTGCTTTCCGGCTTATGCTCTAAATCATTTAATACGAGCCCAAGGTTGCTCGCATCTTCTAGGAGAAAATCATCCGGCAAGTCTGACTTTTGAGGCAATCTCGGCGCCGTGTATCGACCCAGATTCCACTCCCTGAACAATCGGATGCTGCCAAACTGATTTCCAAGAAAAGTGATTTCAGGGTATTGATCAGGGTCTTTTCTTTGGAATAGCACTGACTGCTCAGGACTTAGATCTTCCCGACGAAGAGACCGCTTTAATCTGCCTTCAGACGTTCCTGCTTGTGCTTGATTCGCTTCTAACCTTCTAACGTTCAAGGTTGGATTGCCATGTTGGTAGCGATAGAAGAAATATGGATTAGCTTCACCAGCTTTGCTCGGCCGTTCATTTTCTATAGCTTCGTCAACTATCTCCATGCGTAATCCAGTCATAGTAAATGCGAGACGATAACGAAGCGGCATTATTCCATCTGGGTAAAACACAGTGGCTTCAATTTCAGCGGTAGGAATTTCTTTTGCGCCTTTCCACAGCCACTCACCTACCCCGCCACCTTCACGTATGGGGGCAGTCAAGTCCTTCGCAGTTGCTCGGAGCACCCCTAGTACCTCTATTAGATTTGACTTGCCGGAGGCATTAGGTCCAATCAACACATTCAAAGATTTCAGCTCTATTTCCTCAGCTGCATTTCCGTATGAAAGGAAATTACTAATTCGTAGAGTGCGGATGAGCCTTTTCCCTTCCATACAGCCTCAGTCACGTTAAAATGTTAAAAGCATGAACTCTCACTCAAAACTCAGATCGAATATTGAAACGTCGGCTTGGCCCCAATGGCTTGAGCCAGAACCCCTCGCCGCTTCAATTCTTCCATGATCTGTCTGGTGGCCGCATCGAAGTCTATGGGACCGCTGAGAACGACATCTGTATTGGGGGGTGGCTCCTCGTCCGTCTTACTCATATGGACGGCAATGACGGGAGCGGGATGGACAAGGGTCCTGATCGCCTGCACCGCTTCTCGATAGGCCAAACCAAATGGATTCGTGGTTGAGACGACAATCAGTCCCGTATCGATTAAAAGTCGGGCCACCTCTCCGTAGCGCCGCGCCATCTCGGTCGTCTGACCACGCTCTTCTTCGCTGAGGTCCGCATCCAGACCGCGGCGCAGGTTTTCTCCGTCCAACAAGTAGGCATGTCGTCCATCGGCCACCAGGCGTCCCTCTAACTTGCGTGCCAGAAACGACTTGCCTGTATGCCGCCCCCCGGTAAAGAGGACCACGGCGGCTCGGTGTCCGTATTGCTGCGCGCGATCTTCGACGCCGACTTCCCCTTTGACCCAGGCAAAGTCGCGACGTCTGGCTTCCTCGCGGAGAAATTCCTGGTCGTCATGCACCAGCTCCGTGATGATCCCGCCGCCGGCAATATCATATTCGTCCACGAGGACAAATCGGCCGGTCGCTTCAAACGAGGCCGACAGATCGAATGCCACCGGCGCCTTGGCGCGCAGGGTCAACTTCGCCACTTGGTTCTTGTTCACCGTACTGCTGCCTTGTTGCTGGGCCAGGTCCATCGTGTCGATGATCCGATGGATCGCCGCCACCTCGCAGTCCACTTCCTTTGTCGCCACGCGGAGCTGGTATTTCCGCCCCTTCTCGAGCGGCCTCTTCCCCAGCCAGAACACATTCGCCCGAAAGGCCGTCGAGACAAACGGCAGCTGTGCTTGATGGGAGGCGATCTCACCGCGCTCCACGAAAATCTGTTCATCCAGGGTAATTCCGATCGACTGTCCCGCTTCACCCATGGTCGGTTGCGGCTCGATGTTGAATGCTTCAACCGATTTGATGTTGGCCCGCTTGTTCGAGGGCGAAAACACGAGATGATCGCCGACTTTCAACCGGCCGGCTGTAATGCGACCCGTGATGATCCGACGCGCGTCAAATTTGTACACGTCCTGCACCGGCAGCCGAAGCGGCTGCTCCGACCTCGCCGCTTCCTTTTTGAACGCGCTGAGGGTGTCCAAGACCGTCGGGCCGGTATACCAAGACATCTTCTCGCTGCGGTTGAAGATATTGTCCCCGAGCTTGGCGCTGACCGGAATAAATTGCGACGGCACCGCTTTGAACTGGCTCAAGAAGTCGCGGTATTCTTTTTCAATGCCGTCAAAGACATCCTGACGATAGCCGACCAAATCCATCTTGTTGACGACGACGGCAAACTGCCGGACGCCGAGCAGCGACAACAGATAACCGTGTTTCTTCGACTGTTCTTTCACGCCTTCCAACGCATCGATGAGCAACAGCGCCGCTTCAGCCCGCGCGGCACCGGAGATCATGTTCTTGAGAAATTCCTTATGCCCAGGCGCATCGATGATGATGTACTGACGGCCTTTCCAGATAAAGAAGGTGCGCGCCGTATCGATCGTGATCCCTTGTTCCTGTTCTTCGAGAAAGGCGTCAAAGAGGAAGGCATACTCAAACTCTTTCCCCTGCTGACGACAGATCGCCTGCACCTTTTCCAATTTGCCATCAGGCAGCGAGCCCGTGTCCGCATAGAGCCGCCCCAGCAGAGTCGACTTGCCGTGATCCACATGACCCACGATGACAATGTTCAGGTTCTCGGATGGTTTGGTGGAGCTGCCTTGAGCATTCATGATTACATGTATCCATCTTTTCTCAGAAGTTCCATCCCTCGACCTTCGTCCTGTGCGCGGCCTGACCGCTCGGCTACGGTCGTGTGGCGGAGTTCTTCGATGATGTCATCCACGGTCTTGGCC
This sequence comes from uncultured Nitrospira sp., assembly GCA_964398045.1. GTDB lineage: Bacteria > Nitrospirota > Nitrospiria > Nitrospirales > Nitrospiraceae > Nitrospira_D. The sequence goes on from CAYNLM010000062.1 coordinate 5,432, forward strand.
GTTGATTTGATCGGCGTCGTGCAGGGCGCGCAGCCGAGGCTGCGATAACGGGTCCCATCACCCTTGTCGAGATACAGATCGATAAACGGAATGTTCTCGAGCTTGATGTATTCCCAGATGTTGATCTCGGTCCAATCCAACAACGGATGAATGCGGATGTGCGTGCCCGGCGGGAAGGTCGTCTTATATTGGTCCCACAATTCCGGCGGTTGATCGCGAAAATCCCAATCGCCATGCTTATCGCGTGGAGAGAAGTAGCGTTCTTTCGCTCTGGTCCCTTCCTCATCCGCCCGCACACCGAGAATCACGCCTGTATAGCCTTTTTGTTCCAGCAACTGCTTGAGCCCGTTGGTCTTCAGCGCCGTGCAGCAGACGACCCGGCCCATCGTATGGTTCATGCCGGCGGCCAGGGCTTCCTTATTTTGGCCGACGACCAAATCCAGCCGCCATTCGCGGGCCAAGCGATCGCGGTATTCGATCATGGCCGGAATCTTGTAGCTGGTATCGACATGCAATAGTGGAAACGGCACATGTCCGAAGAAGGCTTTGCGGGCGAGCCACAACAAGACCGTCGAGTCCTTGCCCATCGACCACAGCATGGCGAGATTGTCAAAATGTTTGTACGCTTCCCGGAGAATGTAGACGCTCTGATCTTCCAGTTGCCGCAGATGCTTCACGATCCGTAATCCTTTCCCTATCCCCTTCCTGAAGCCGCCGTAATCGGTTCCTGCACCAGTTCATCCAACTTGCGTGCCGTCGCCCCTCCGTCGATCGCGGCCCGAGCAATCGGGAAGCAGGCCGTGAGAGATGCGCCTTTCCCGGCTGCGTACAGCAGCATTGCCGCATTCATCAGCACCCACTCCTTCTGTCCGCCCTGGACTTGGTTCTGAAGGATGCGCCGAAGCAGATCGGCTTCCTTGTCCCGCTGATCCGGCGGGAATCCGGCCATTTCCCTCGACGTGCCGAAACCCATACCGAAATCCTTCGGACTCACTCCGAGCGGCGTAATGCGTTCATCCCGCAGTTCCAGCACCCGCGTCGCCATCGACGCCGACAGCTCCGGATCGCCTTCGACACCTCGAACGACCAGCGCGCGCGGACAGCCCAGCATGCGCAAAGCTTCGGCGGTTTTCTCAAAATGCGGCGGGTGCGAGAGGCCTACGACTTGCGCGGCGGCTCTGGCTGGATTCAGCAGCCTGGCGACCGGATGAAAGACGTTTCGGACACCGAGCTCTTGGCGCATTTCCAGAAACCGGTAAATCGGGGGATGATAGAGCCCGATATCCAAGTAGGCGAAGCCCTTCTTATTCACCTCTTCCGCCACGACCTTCGAGTCAGAGTCGATCGGAATCCCTAAGGCCTTCAGCACTCCCGCGCTGCCCGGACGGCCGGGGACACCGTCGTAGCCATGCATCAGTACGGCGGCGCCGGCTGATGCCGCCACGATGGACGCCGCGATAAGCGCATGAAAGGTGTCCTGTTTGCCGGCATAGCTCGGCACATCAACAAGGGCAAGCTCTCTCGAAATGGGAAGCGGCGGCACATACTGACGCGCAGCGGCCGTGAACGCTGCCAGCTCAGTGACGGATTCCATCTTGAACCGCATGGCAATCAAAAAGGCGCCCACTTGCGCCTGGGTGGCCTCACCTTCGATCAAGGCTTTGATCGCCTGCTTGGATTCCTCCCACGTCAGATCTTTCGAAACCTTCGGGCCCTTCGCAATTTTTGCAAGAATGTCTTGAATCGGCATATTAGGATTTGTGTAACCCGCATTCGGTTTTGGTGAAATTCTTCCAGCGACCGGCGCGGGGATCATCACCGGGCGCGACAGGGGCCGTGCAATGAGTGCAGCCGATGCTCGGATAATTCTGATCGTGGAGCGGATTATACGGCACGTCATAGACGCGGATGTAGGTCCAGACATCGCCCCAGGTCCATCGCGCCAAGGGATTCACCTTCACCAGTTCGAACTTCTGGTCCCATTCGATCAAACCGGCATGCGCTCTTGACGGAGCCTGATCCCGTCGGATCCCCGTGATCCAGGCGTCAAAACCTTTGAGCACGCGCGTCAGCGGTTCAACTTTTCGCAACTGGCAGCAGCGGTCCGGATCCTTGGCCCACAACGCCTCTCCATGCTGTTCGGCCTGCCGCTCCGGAGTGAGCAATGATTTCACTTGGAGCACCTGCGCGGGCTTGAGATCGTATTGTCGAATGATACGATCGCGCGTGGCGTAGGTTTCAGGAAACAAAAAATCCGTATCGAGATAGAACAGAAGCACAGATGGATTGATGCGATGCACCATATCAACGAGCACCACATCCTCCGCCCCGAAACTGCAGGCCAGGATGATCTTGGGCGCAAACCGTTCTATCGCCGCCGCAAGGACATCTGGTGGCTGCTTCGTTTCAAACGAGTCACCCCAGGCCTTGCACTCCGCGATCCTGTCTGATTGACCGTGCGGCATCATGGTCTCTCTCATCCCTCGACTTTCTCGACCAGCACTCGGTAATGCGCGGCTTCGGGTTCGAGCGCCTCTTGCAGCAACACTTTATGCCCGTCATTTTTCAGACTCATCGGCACGTTCTTGATCGGCTCGCCGGCATCGAGCCAGACTTCCAACTGCTCCCCCGCGTCCATCATTTCAAGTTTGAGCTTCGTCTTCACATAATTCAGCGGGCAGGCCACACCGCGCAGATCATACACCGGCGCGCCGGCCGGCGCCGGGACGGAGGGTTGTGACGCAGGCACTGCCGCCGGAACCGCTGCCGAAGCTTCAGCCGCCGGCGCAAGTTTGAGATCTTTGCCCATCTTTTCCGTGGCTGCACGGCAGGCATCCACGAATCCTTTGGCGAACGCCATCTTGTCCTGAGCGGACTGGGCCGTCGTGTCCTTGGGACCGAGATCGCCGACGAGTTTACCCAAATCTCGATAGGTCGCCGGCACCACACCCTTCGGGACCAGTCGTCGTTCAAACTCTTGGAAGATCTCGGCATCGGTCGCAGGGTCGAGTCCCTCCGTCACTAACAAGGCTTTCGCTGCGGCCAGCACCGCGCGATAGGACTTATTCACGGACACGGAATACTGATGCTTATCGACGAGCAACTTGGCTTGATAGAGTTCCTGGTCCGCTTCGAGAATGCCGTTCTCGATCATCTCGAGCGCGCCGCCGGCGCATTCGCCAGGACCGAGATCTTCGAGGATGAATTCTTCCTCCCCTTCCCAGTCGTAGTAGAAGGTCGGATCCTCTTGGTACGGGGGCACCATTGTGTAGGGAATCAATTCGTCCTTCAATTTGTTCTTGCCCACGCGCGCGATGAATGCGGGGAGACCTTCGTCCGGTTGTCGATCGCGCCGATAGACCTCGATCAAATGTGAAATCGCCGCAGGCACCGCTTTCGCCGGCAGCTTCACGGTCATCTGACCGATCTTGGCCGTGCCGTTGACCGATCCGCCCAAGTGCAATTCGTAATGAGGCGCCACGTGATCGCCGAGTCGCTTGCCGACCCCATGCAAGCCGATCGTTGAAATATGGTGCTGCGCGCAGGAATTGTGGCACCCACTGATCTTCACGTTGACGTCGTGAAGATCTTCGGGAACGCGGCCGGCCGGAAAGACTTCGGCCAAGGCGCGGGCCAGCCCCTTGGACGACGTGATGCCGAGCCCGCACGTATCTGTTCCAGGACAGGCAATGATGTCTTCGACCAATTCCGCCCCAGGATCGGCCAAGCCGCGGGAAGCCAGGTCATCATACAAATCCGAGATCATGCTGTCGGGAATCCACCGGATCACCAGATTCTGGTTGATCGTGGTCCGGAGATTGCCATTGGAATAGCGCTCAGCCAAGTCGGCGACGAAGAGCATCTGCTCCGCCGTAATGTCGCCCATGAAGAGCTTGATCGCCGCCGTGACATAGCCGTTCTGCTTCTGTTTGACGACGTTGGTTCGCCTCCACATTTGGAAGGGCGTTTCGTGCCCCACATCCTGACCGCCATCGCCGTTGCCCGCTCCATTCACCGATCCATTGCGCGTCGGCATGATCAGCGGCGTGGGCTCATCCTGATGTAGAAGCAGGTTGAGGGAACCATTCTTTGGAAGGGCATAGCCCATGTCGCGATAGGCCGCCTCCCAGCGCCGCTTGAATTCGTCGAAGCCCAGCTTTTCGATGACGAATTTCATGCGGGCTTTGTTGCGGTTTTTGCGATTACCTAAGGTATCGAACACCTTGATGACCGCTTCGATACTCGGAATGAGTTCTTCCATCGGGGTGAATTCGCGCAGCAATTGAGCGATCCGCGGCGCAGCGCCCAACCCCCCGCCGACCACCATACGAAAACCGATCGTGCCGTCGGCCTTCTTGACCGCGAGCAGGCCGATGTCGTGGATCGGAGTCAGGGCGCAATCATGTTGGCAACCGGAAAAGGCGATCTTGAATTTCCGCGGCAAGCTCTGGTTCAAGGGATTGCGCAGGAGATGATACGCAACGGTTTTCGCATAGGGCGTCACATCGAACACTTCTCCTTGGCACACTCCGGCCAGATGGCAGGCCGTCACATTGCGCACGGTGTTGGCGCAGGCTTCTCTGGTGGTCAACCCGACTTCGGCCAGACCCCGCATGATGGTGGGCACATCCTTCAGCTCGACGAAATGCAATTGGATGTCCTGGCGCGTGGTCACATGGCCGACAGCCGTGGCATAGCGATCGGCGAGTTCGGCGACGCGGCGCAGTTGGTTGGATGAAATGCCGCCAAAGGGAATCTTGATGCGCACCATCTGCACGCCCGGCTGGCGTTGACCATAAATGCCGTATTGAAGACGAAAAGGCTTAAACAGGTCATTGGAAACTTCGCCCGCTAACGTCCGCAAGGCCTCGGTTTCGAACGTCTCGACTTCCTCCTCGATCGCCGGCGGAATCGGAATGGTGTCAATCTTCGGGATGGCAAGGGGTTGTAGCGTGCTCATAAAAATCTCCTTAGTCCCTCTCTTGGTGGAAGAGAAGGCTCTGCACCTTTCAAATGTGGTACATCGGATTGCGTTGGGCCTCAATGGCCCGTTGCCGTCCGGCCAACTGTTCCACAGTAATGCTTTCAAGCACCTTGCGTTCTGCTTGTTGGACTTGCTCCCACACGTCGCCCAGCAACAATTCAGGCTTGCTGGTCCGCTTGTCGGCGGTGTTGTAATGAGCAAAGGGCCGGTGAAACACAGGTCCCTCTAGCGCTTCGAGAATTTCGGCAACGGACAAGTCGGCCGGTTTGTGCGTGAGTAGATAGCCACCCTGTGCCCCTCTTTGACTTTCAACCAACCCGGCTTTTTTCATGGCATGAAGAACTTGTTCTAGAAACCGAACCGGAATGCCCTGCCGACGCGCGATCATTCGAGCTTGAATAGGAGTCTCCTTGCCATTAATGGCAAGATCTACAGCCGCCATTATTCCATACGTTACACGTTGCGATACCTTCATACCTTATTATTCCGGTAGGAAATGAGACTTATACCGGCTTGCTCTCAGTTGTGTCAAGCCTTCTTGATTAGCCACCACTCTTTCTTTCGGACAAGTTGCTTTAGTGTTCTTATTTTATGGATGAGGTGTTTCCTACATATGTCCTCTACCGAATATTTCCGGCTGGCCTTGGCCGCAAACCTAGGCCAGTCGGAGATCACCGCTCTTCGATGCAAATATCCGATTGACATCGGATGAACCCTGGGCAATAATCCCGCCCTCTTCTTCGCGTGGTGCCTTCATGCCAGTGCCCTCATCTGTCTTCACAGTCCTCCTGCTTACTGCCGACGCAGATGTGCAGGTCCAGTTCAAGCAAGTATTCAAGGACGCTTCGGTCACGATCGCGCGGGATAGTGCTACCCTCCAGAAGGAGCCGCTCAGACAGCAATTCGACGCAGTGGTCATTGAGGCTCGGGCAGGCCAGGATTTTTCCGCGACCCTTCCCGCGCAGATCGACCCTTCTCGGACCCTTGTCATTACCGGCTCCCGGGCTGTGCTCAAGCGAACGGCGAAATTGATGCAGTTGATGAACCAGCACAATGGTCATCCGCTTCCCGGCAAGGCCCGTGATGCGTCCCTCGAAGGGTATCTCGAGATGAAGATGGGCGACTTCGTCAAAGGGATGCGTAATGGGTCGGCCAGAAACCTGCACCCGATTTTAATCTCCGCGGTCGAACGTCCACTGATTACTTCAGCGCTCCGCGAGACGCATGGGAACCAGATTCAGGCGGCGGAACTCCTGGGATTGAACCGGAATACGTTGCGAAAAAAAATCGTCGATCTCCATATTCCGTTGAAGCGGACCAAGGCGAAAGCCGCTCGTACTGTGTAGCGTGCTTGTCCTGACACGTGTGTTTGGATGCAGTCAGCGTGGGCCCGAATCATTCAAAACCAACAAGGAGGGGACTCGATGACCAAGGAAGAACTCATTGCGAAGATGGCCGCCTCAGCCGGAATCACCAAAGTCGCCGCCGGTACGGCTCTCCAGGCGTTTACCGGAGCCGTCACATCCTCGCTGAAGAAGGGACAGCGGGTGTCTCTCGTCAACTTCGGCACGTTCACGATTTCCAAGCGCAAAGCCCGGATGGGAAGAAACCCCAGGACAGGAGAGTCGCTCAAGATTCCGGCCGCCAAGGTCCCGAAGTTCTCGGCCGGGAAGGAACTTCGCTCGGCGGTGAAGTAGCCTCCGTCCGCTCCTCTTTTCCTCCCTATGAGAAGGCGGCGCCTTTCTTTTCGAAAGGTCGCCCCCTTCTCTGTGCTTTTCTTGACACTGTAGGCAGGCCTATATTAGCATGCGCACCCGGACGATAGGCGCGTAGCTCAGGGGGAGAGCGCTACCTTGACACGGTAGAGGTCGACGGTTCAAGACCGTCCGCGCCTACCATCCCAACTGAGGGCACTCGTTTGCCTCTCGGAGGCGGGTGCCTTTGCTATTTTTTGCACAGAAGACCGGCGTGTACGATGAAGGTTACATTAAGTAGCGGTCACAGCAGCGAAGTCGAGCCCGGTCAGACGGTCGGGTCTGCGCTCTCCGCACTCGGTATCAAATCGAGCCCGGACATTCTCGCCGCGAAAGTCAATGGACAAGTGGTAGATCTTTCGAGACCACTGTACGAAGATGCCACCCTCGAACCCCTGACGTTCGACAGTTTTGAAGGCCGGGATGTGTACCGTCACAGCAGCACCCACATCATGGCCCAAGCCGTGAAGGAACTGTTTCCGTCGGCACAGTTGACGATCGGTCCGGCTCTGGAAGACAGTTTCTTCTATGATTTTGCATTTGAGCGACCCTTTACCCCGGAAGATTTGGAAAAGATCGAGGCGCGGGCCATAGAAATTATTAAGCGCAACCTGCCCATCACGCGACGCGAGTTCACCAAAGAAGAAGCCATCGACTTCTTCAAAGCCCGTGGCGAAGCCTATAAGGTCGAGTTGATTCAAGGCTTTCCCGACGGAGAGCCGATCTCCGCCTATATGCAAGGGGACTTCGTCGATCTCTGTCGAGGTCCGCATCTTCCGGCCACCGGCCGTGTCGGAGCCTTCAAGCTCCTGAATACGGCCGGAGCCTATTGGCGTGGCGATGAGCGCAATCCCATGTTGCAACGGATCTATGGGACCTCATTTCCAACCAAGGCCGACCTTGATGCCCACTTGGCGCGATTGGAAGAGATCAAGCGGCGAGACCATCGCAAGGTCGGGAAAGAACTCGATTTGATCTCGGTGCAAGATGAAATCGGCCCGGGCTTGGTTCTCTGGCATCCGAAGGGTGCGGCCATTCGGCTGTTGATTGAAAACTTCTGGCGCGAACAGCACATCAAGGACGGCTACGAACTCGTGTATTCGCCGCACGTCGCCCGGCTGGATCTTTGGAAAACCAGCGGGCATGTCGATTACTACCGCGACAACATGTTTGCAGCGATGAAGATTGAGGGGAGCGAATATCAGCTCAAGCCGATGAATTGCCCTTATCACATCATGATCTACAAGTCCCATTTGCGCAGCTACCGGGACCTTCCCATTCGGTACGGCGAATTGGGAACAGTGTACCGGTACGAGCGAACGGGGGTCCTTCATGGGCTCTTGCGCGTCCGAGGCTTCACTCAGGATGACGCGCATCTCTTCTGTCGCCCGGATCAGATTGAAACAGAAGTGAGCCGCGTGCTGGACTTTACCTTCTTCGTGCTGCGCACGTTCGGATTTGCCGAGTTCGAGGTGTTTCTCTCGACCAGGCCGAAGGAATCAGTCGGAGCCGACGAACACTGGACGCTGGCGACCAGCGCCCTTGAAGCCGCGCTGAAAAACCGCAACATCTCCTATCATCTCGACCCGGGCGGAGGGGCGTTTTATGGTCCCAAGATCGACATCAAGATCAAGGATGCGCTCGGTCGTTCCTGGCAATGCTCGACCGTGCAAGTCGACTTCAACAACCCGGAGCGGTTCGAGCTGACGTACATCGGAGAAGACGGCAGACAGCATCAGCCGATCATGATCCATCGAGCGCTGATGGGATCCATTGAACGCTTCTTCGGCATTCTGATCGAGCATTACGGCGGGGCCTTCCCGACCTGGCTTGCGCCGGTGCAGGCGACGGTGATGAACATCACCGATAATCAGCGCGATTATGTTGCGGCGGTCGTGGCCCAGCTTAAGGATGCAGGCTTCCGTGCCGAAGCAGACCTGCGCAATGAAAAGATCGGATTTAAGATCCGCGAAGCGGAAAAGGCCAAGGTGCCTTTCATGCTGGTGGCCGGGGATCGCGAAGTCCAAGGCGGAACCCTGTCGGTCAGAGGGCGGAGCGGATCCAATCTAGGCAACATGACGGTGGCTGCGGTGCTGGATCTTTTGCGCACGGAGATCGCGCGCCCGCAGCAGGAACTTCAACACACACACTAAGAGGTGGCCTATCGTCCCCAAACTGCGCGTGAATCGTGAAATCCGTGTCCGAGAAGTAAGGGTGATTGGTCCTGAGGGTGAGCAGCTGGGAATCCTTCCGACGCAGGACGCTTTTCGTCAAGCACAGGAGCAGGGCTATGATTTGGTGGAAGTGGCTCCCACTTCCGTGCCGCCGGTCTGTCGAATCATGGACTACGGCAAATACAAGTATGAGCTCAGCAAGAAAGAGCATCAGAGCCGGCGCCACCAGAAATCGACGCAGGTCAAGGAGATCAAGCTGCGGCCCCGGACAGACAAGCATGACCTCGAGATCAAGATTCGACAGATGAAGACCTTCCTGGAGGAAGGCAACAAGACCAAGGTGACCCTCACCTTTCGAGGACGGGAAATGGCCAATCAGGAGATGGGACGAGCGTTGATGAGTTCCGTGATCGCGCAACTGTCGGAGGCGGGCACGATTGAGTATGCGCCTCGCATGGAGGGCCGGAGCTTGATCATGATCGTGGCGCCGAAGAACTGATCACGGCGAGTCATTTAACCAAAGGATAGAATCATGAAGATGAAAACGCACAAGGGCGCCAGCAAGCGCTTTTCGAAAACCGGTACTGGAAAGATCGTCAGACGCAAGGCGGGCAAGCGGCATCTGCTGAGCCACAAAAAGCGTGACCACAAGCGCCGCTTGAGCGGGACTCAAGTCGTAGATGCCACGGCCACCTTGTCTTTAAATCGTCTGCTCCCGTATAACCAAATCTGAAACAAGGATCTCTGAACAGCAAGAAGGAGTGAATCATGCCTCGCGCGAAGGGTGGACCAAAAACCAGACATCGGAGAAACAAACGGCTGAAGCTGGCTAAGGGACAGTACGGCGGCAAGAGCCGCTTATTCCGCTCGGCAACAGAGAGCGTGGATAAAGGGCTGACCTATGCCTACACCGGCCGGAAGAACCGGAAGCGGGATTTCCGGCGGCTGTGGATCGCTCGCATCAGCGCCGCAGTCCGGGCTCAGGGACTGACCTATGGCCGGTTTATCAATGCGCTGAAGAACGCCAATGTCTTGCTGGACCGCAAAGTCCTTTCGGACATGGCCATCAAGGACAGTGCGGGATTTGAGAAGCTCGTCGGCCTCGCCAAGCAACACCTCACTCCGGCGACAGCCTAGCATCGGCAACGGTTCTGCAGTTGCTTCCTCACCCGACTGAATAAGATGGGAGAGCGACGGCCGTCGCTCTCCTCCTTATTTGGACTCCAGGAGCAGGCTGAGATTCACTTCAAACGCTGCGATCGGGACACCGATCTGCCAGCGCTCGAGCACCTCGGGGTGCAATTCACCGATGACGCCAAGCGCCACGCCGTCCGACACAATCCTTCCTGCGCGCCCTTCAAGGAATGAAGGATGAGCCAGTGGTTCCAGCGCGTAGGATCGATCGAGGTGGTAGAACAGGACATCCAGACAGGAATGGATTTCAGAAAAGTGTGCGGTCGCATGGGCCAAGACCGCGCCTAACACGGTGTCCGTTCGCGACCCGAGCTCGTGTGACGGGTCAGGGATCGCCACATCACCCGCCTCGAACAGGCGGTGCGGATAAAATGCCCGGCTCGACGCAGCTTCCACTCGCAGCAAGGAGGGAAGCATCCATTGGCGTAAGCACGAGAAGGTCAGGGTCATCGCGTTGTCGACTTCGACCATCCGTCCCCATGCAGTTCCGTCAAGGCGCATCGCGCTGCGGTAGGCCTCCGGCGACCCGAGAATGTTCGATATGATCTCCTGAAACCCCAGCCCCACCATCAGTTCGCGGGCACGATCGGACAGCTGCTCGATCTTCGACAATCCTCCCACGGTAAATTGAGCCGGCATGACCGGAAGGAACTCGTTGTAGCCCCGGCTGATCGCAACGTCTTCAACGACGTCCATGGCGTGCAAGAGATCCTGTCGATAGGGAGGCAGCTTGGCCTTGACCTTATGGTCACCCACCGACACATCGTAGCCATAGACCTCCAGCGCTTTCTTGACCTCACTCGCGCCAAGCGGCTGACCAAGCGCCTGTTCTATCGTCTTCATCGTGATTGTGCGCGGCCGGCTCAAATCCTGCGGGGCAGGAACTGATTTTCCCAAAGCCGTCTTGTAGGGATACTGCGTCACGATCGGTTCGATCGTCGCTCCTCGATCAGCGAGATTCGCCGCAAAAATATTGAGCGTGAGTACCACCATCGGCAAATCTGTGCCGGTGACCTCGACGAACAGTTCTTCATCGCCGACCTGCACTTCTCCTACTTCGCGGCTGTTAATGATGGGCGGGAAAGACAGCGCCTGACCCTTCGCATCACGGAGAAGGGGAAGCCGATCATGTCCTTCAAGAATATGTCCATACTCCAATCCCTTAGGGTGCACCATGAGAATTTCGGAGAGGGTCATCACCGTTTCCATCCCCAGCGGGGTAAACTTCGCTTCGCCAGGCTTCACGAGATCATAGGTCACGGGAAATTGAATCTTCGCCAGCTGATACATCCCGATCGACACGGTCCTTCGCTTGCGCCCGAAGATATCCGCGAGCTTCTCCTGAGTTTGAATCAGTTGGGCCAGCCCTTGCTCAGTGATTCGATAGCCGCGCGCCGTACAAGCCGCGACGTAGGGGCGGACTCCCTCAAGCCCGGGAGCGACGAGCACGCGCCGGTTCGCCCGCGGCTTGTGCGCAAGAAACGAGTACGGTTTCAGCTTGCCCTGTTGCTTAATGCGGATCTGCCGGGCAATGCCCTCGCAACACCAGAGGTCAGGCCGGTTGCTGTCTTGCAATTCAATGCGCAACTCGCCCGTGTCGGGATTATGCCCTTTCAGCTCACCCTTCACCAGCATGAGCCACTCCTCAAGCTGCCCCACCGACAACGCAGACTTGCGGCGACCGGCTCCCGCCAGGAGCGACTCAAAATCGTCTTTGAAGATAGAGATCGTCGGCATAGGTCAGTGGGCTAGAAAATCCCCTTCGTCGTCCGAATGAGCTCCAAATTATCAGTGAACAATTCACGGATGTCATGGATACCCAACGCCACCATCGCCATGCGGTCGAGCCCCAATCCCCAGGCGATCACCGGTACCGTGACGCCCAGCGGCAAGGTGACCTCCGGGCGAAAGAGGCCGGCTCCACCGAGCTCCATCCAACCCAGTCGAGGGTGGCGGACGTGAAGTTCAACCGATGGCTCCGTGAACGGGAAATAGGCCGGCAAAAATTTCACCTCTTTGGCCTGGGCCACTTCGCGGGCAAACAAATTCAAGAGACCCAGCAACGTCCTGAAGGTGATATCTTCGCCCAATACAATGCCTTCCACTTGGAAGAAATCCGTCGCGTGGGTCGCATCGACCTGGTCGTATCGAAAACAGCGGGCGATGGAAAAATATTTTCCCGGAACCGCCGGGGCGGATGCGAGCGTTCTGGCCGATACAGCCGTTCCTTGGCTCCGCAAGACCAAGCGTTTGGCCCGCTCCTTGTCGAAGGTGTAGCCCCAGCCGGTTGAGCCGGTGGTGCCTCCATTCTCATGGGCCTTGGTCACGCGCGATAAAAACGGCTCGGCGATGCCTTTGGCATGGGTCGGCTCCTTGACGAAATACACGTCATGGATATCCCGGGCCGGATGGAACTGGGGCATGAAGAGCGCATCCATATTCCAGAATTCAGTTTCGACCAGCGATCCGCGCATCTCTTGAAATCCCATGCTGACCAGCTTCGTTTTGACGGAATCCAAGAATTCCCGGTAGGGATGTTTTTTCCCTGTCCCGATTCGCGGCGCTCGTAAACTGATGGTGTATTTCCGGAAACGTTTGTTTCTCCAACTGCCGTCCTTCAACAGTTCAGGACTCAGCTGCGAGACCTCCTCCATGACTCCTTGCTTGGCCAGATGCTCGGCCGCCGTCATGCCCGTTGCGGAAAGCGCGAAGCAACGCGCCACCCGATCGTCCACACGAAAAGGCTCTTTCGCGTTCCCACGCTTGACCGCATGGTCTTGAATGAGTTGTCGGTGAGACTCCGGAAAGCTGTCGAGTTCGCGCGGGCTCTCATGCAATTGCTGTAACAGCGTGCGCATCGCTTCGGCCGACGGGCTCGGGCGTCCGGTTGATTCGATACAGCCGCCCTGCACGATCAGCAACACGCCTTCCTTCTTCAGTCGTCCAACCGCCTTACTGACATCGGACGGATCAAGGCCCTCTTTGGCATGAAGGTCCGGAATGGTGAGCCGTTTCCCCGTACTCGCGACTTCCCGAGCAGCGGCAAGAATCCGTTCAATCGGCGAGAATTTCTCGAAGTAACTCTCTCCGGTGGCCGTGAGCGATACCACCGGGGTGACCGTCTCCGAATCGATGCGAAGGAGATTCTTGGCGAGCAGCCACTCGATCGCCATGCTCAACTGAGAGGGTTCCAGTCCCGTGGCAGCCGTCAGTTGCTCCGTGGCGAGCTTCGTCCCATCAGGGCTTGCCCCAAATGCTGTGAGGACTTTGATTTCGAGGGGATGCAAACTGTCGATGAGTGCGGAAATGTTCACCCTGCGTTGCCTATCGATGGGCCGAGACATGCCGCGCCGGTGAAGCAGCGGTTTCTCCCGCCGCTCGCATCGCCGCGATGATGGCTGCGTAGTCGGAATGGGTAAAGATGGCCGACCCGGCCACGAGGGCGGTCGCTCCCGCCTCGATGATCTGTCGCGCGTTGTCGATTTTCACGCCGCCGTCCACTTCAAGTAAGGCCGCGCTGTTGATCTGATCAAGCATGGCACGGGCGGTTTTGATTTTTTTCAGAACCGACGGAATAAACGCTTGCCCCCCAAAGCCGGGATTCACCGACATAATCAACACCAGATCGACGTCCGCCAGAATTTCCTGGAGGGACGCCAGCGGAGTGGCGGGATTGAGCGTCACTCCGGCTTTGACTCCACGCTCTTTGATCGATTGAATGGTGCGATGCAGATGCGGACAGGCCTCGACATGCACCGTGAGATAGTCCGCGCCGGCGTCTGCAAATTCGGAAATAAAGGCATCGGCATTCGTGATCATCAAATGGACGTCGAGGGGCAGCTTGGTAACCTTCTTCAGGCTCTCGACAATCGGAGGCCCGACCGTCAGATTAGGCACAAAATGGCCGTCCATCACATCGACGTGCAACAGATCGGCTCCAGCCCGTTCGACGGCCGCGATTTCGTCGGCAAGGCGCGCAAAGTCCGCCGAGAGGATCGAAGGCGCGATGTAGATCGGATGGCCCATTAGGAGACCTTTCGCAGGCGGGCGGCGTAAAAGCCGTCCATGCCGCATTCATTGCCCATGGTCGAGAGCGCACCGTGAGCGGTCACAAAGGGGAGAGCGGTCGAGGGAAGCCACGGCGCCACTGATTCGCGCGTCCACTCACGATGGACATCGCAAAAGCGACCCACCACATCTTCGGTTTCTTCCGGTTCCGTCGAACACGTACTATAGACCAGCACCCCGCCGGGCCGCAAGACAGCAGAGACCGCTGCAAGGATCTCCATTTGAAGAACCTGATGGCGCTGGAACATCGCCGTATGTTTCTTCCATTTTGCTTCCGGATGCCGGCGCAGAACACCGAGGCCGCTGCAAGGGGCATCGAGAAGAATGCGATCAACGCATTCCAGAGTCTTTCCCGAAGCTTCTTCTTTCCGAAGAAGGCGTAGGGCCTCAGCCGGCCTCCGGGCGTCTCCGAGAACGGGGGTGATCATGGAGGCGCCAAGCCGCCGACAATTGTCTTGCAGGATCTTCAACCGGTTCTCCTGCCGATCCATGGCAAGAATCCGTCCACGGTTGTCCATGAGCTCGGCCAGATGCGTGGTCTTTCCTCCCGGTGCCGCGCAGGCGTCGAGCACGATGTCGCCTGGTTGCGGATCAAGCAGCGGGGGGATGAGTTGAGCGGCTTCATCCTCCACATAAAAGTCGCCTTCTTGAAACCCGGGAAGCGAAGTGACCAGCTGGCCGTTCTCGAGAATGACTCCGACCGGGCTCATCGCGGTCGTGCGAGCCGCAATGCCTGCCTGTCGCAACCGATTGAGAAAATCCTGCCTCGTCAATCGCCGCCGGTTCACACGCAGGGTCACAGAGGGGATGCTGCTGACGGAGCGGCACGCAGCCTCGGCTTGCTGAACACCCAGCCGCTCGACCCATCGTCGGCACAACCAGAGGGGCACGGCATAGCGAACCGACAAGGCCTCGGCCGGTTGAAGAACGGGATCCGGAAGGGGAGGTGGAGGGAGGCGAATGAGACTGCGCAGCACCGCATTGACCAAGCCACTCCAATCTCGGCCCAGCTGCTTCATGTAGGATTTCGTGAGAGTGACCGTCTCGTTCACCGCCGCCGACGCGGGAATCCGATCCAAAAACAGCAGCTGGTAGGCGCCCAAGCGCACCAGCATTTGGACGGCGCGCGGCAGACGAGGGAGCGGCTTCGTCAGTATCGGAGCAAAACGCCAATCACTTGTTTCTTGCCGCCGTAACACGCCATACACAAGCCCCATCGCCCGCGCGCGGTCCCGTGTGTCCGGGACCGACCCCCCAAACTTCCGTTCAACCCATTCGTCAAGCATG
>CAYNLM010000063.1:0-20810 GCA_964398045.1 uncultured Nitrospira sp.
ACGACCGGTCCGGATAGTCGCCCAACGGGTTCCCGACTTCGATGACCGGCTGCAGCGCGGTCAACGCCAGGACTTTATCCGCCACCGCGACTGCGGCGACGGTCCCCGCGGAGACTTTCAAAAACTGTCTACGTGACAAAAACATTGTGGACACCTCCTAAGTTGAGGGCTTCTATAAGCCCACGCTTCTTCTCTAATGCAGAACCGAAATCTTCCCACCTCCCTTCATATTTTTAATCTGCCCACCGAGCCTGAAATCCGGGCCCGAACCCCATCTCGTGACCATTGAGAATTTTGGCCTCTCTTCCAGTTCCCGTAGGCATATCGGCTCATTTTATTTCGCAATAACTGAACCATTAGGTTGATAGACTGAGTCAATGGAAGAGATGTAATTAACTCATTGAAGTTGCACGATAAAATGACGATCTGTCTGCCCAACATCTGCCATGAGACCACCTTTTATTGAGTAGTTCACGTATCAAGCCATAATAGTCCGTCTTTGAAATTATAAATAAAATGTTTAAAAACAATGCCTTGTAATGCCACGAGAGGTATTTTAAAACGTTACTATTTGATTACTATATTTCCGCTTGTAACTTGAAAATGCGAAGACTGACGAGGGCTTTTGATAAGATCACATTGCTTGACAGCGGCTTTCTAGCTCAGTAGAATCCGACCCCTCTCCGGGATATTCGATAGGGCGGGAATAGCTCAGTGGTAGAGCATCGCCTTGCCAAGGCGAGGGTCGCGGGTTCAAATCCCGTTTCCCGCTCCAATTTTGGTTTGTTCGCACGTCTTTCTTCAGTAGTTCTCTTTCCAAATCTTGGAATATCACATCGCGGAGTGGTAGCTGCATGTACGCCTAGGCAGCCACAGGTAGACTCCGATGGATGAATCTCTCTCCTTCTCTTCAATAACCGAAGCGGCGCAGGTTCTGAGGGGAGTTGCGCATGTCACACCAGTGTTCATCAGCAGGCAACTTGATAGTATGGTGTCCGGGAAGGTTTTCCTGAAATGTGAAAATTTCCAGCGAACCGGCGCCTTCAAGTTTCGCGGGGCCTACAACGCATTGTCGCAGCTGAAATCCTTGAGAAGAACAAAAGCGGTGGCGACATTGTCCTCGGGCAATCACGGCCAGGGCATAGCATTGGCCGCCCATCTGCTCGGCCTCTCCGCTCATGTTGTGATGCCTAAGCCAGTTTCATCGCTCAAACACCGTGCTGTGGTGGGCTATGGAGGAATCGTGTGGCTCTCTGAAAATCGACAAACAGCGGAAGAGAAGATCCTTGAGATCGTGATGCAAGAGCATGCGGCGTATGTACATGCGTTCAATGATCCTCATGTGATGGCCGGCCAAGGAACGATCATGCTGGAGTTGCTTGATGAAATCGAAGCGTTGGATGTGCTGTTAGCGCCAGTGGGAGGGGGAGGGTTGCTGTCGGGTTTGTGCGTAGCTGGCCATCACCTTCGTCCCACACTGAAAGTTTTTGCCTGTGAGCCGGAAGGGGCATGGGACGCGGCAGAATCGATTCGGCTCAATCGGATTATTCCTATGCCGGATCCAAAAACGATGGCAGATGGATTGCGGACAAGCCTTGGAAGCAGGACCCTGCCTATCTTGCGGGAGCACCTTGCCGGCGTTTTTCAGGCCTCCGAGCAAGACATACTGCAGGCCATGCGGTTTGCCTACGAACGGTTGAAGTTGGTGATTGAACCGTCCGCTGCGGTCGCGCTTGTACCGGTCTTGCGGGCTGAAAAGGAACCGGCTATGGACCGCTGGCGCTCGCGAATTTCAAGATGTCGCGCTTGTACCGGTCTTGCGGGCTGAAAAGGAACTTCTCGGCAAATGCATTGGGGTGGTGTTAACCGGCGGCAATGTCGACTTGGACAGCTTGTGGAATTCGCTGGAGAGAAAGTGAACGGAGAGAGCTGGTTTTTACGACCGGTCCAATACGATCAATTGTCGAAGCGTATGTCGAGCAAGAAGCAAGTCTTCGTCCGTCAAGGGACTATGGCCGAACCGCCCTCGACAATAGAGCTCGGTGATGATGGCTACCAAGGCACTGGCTCCATTCCATTCTTTCTGGATCATGTAAAGAAACTCGATCGGCGCGGTGGTGGTTGGTTTTGCTATTCCCTTGCGTGCCAGGTGATGCAGCATAGTTTTGTATAAATGTGTGATTGCTTGTTCATCTCTTTGTCTCGTCTTCGAGAGGAGGCCTCTTGTCCAAGGCCGTTTCCATGCCAGCCAGGCTATGGCACCAAGGCCTAGCAGTACCAGACCGAAGAATTCGGCCATGAGCCGGAGATTTCCGTCCATCGCATAGCGCACGATCGTTCCCACCTTCATAGCGAAGGGGCTCAAGAACGAGGTCAGGGAGTCCCAGGCTCGGTTGCGGACGGAGGTGCCGCCTGCTTTCAACTCCCGAACGACCGCCAGCTGATCGGCCGCGCTGTACTGCACGAAAAAGCGATTCCATCGGAGGCGAACGCTATCCATCATCCGGCTTAACGCATGCCATCCCGGCGCTGAGGCACTTTCACTGACGGCCGGTGTGGGATCCATCATGATCCAGCCGGAGTGGGGCAAGTGGACTTCCACCCAGGCATGGGCATCCTGCTGGCGAACCAAGTAATAGTTCCCGTATTCGTTCCATTCCGTCGCGAGAAATCCGGTCACGAGCCGTGCTGGAACGCCGAGGGTTCGCAGCATGACAACCATCGCCGTGGCATAGTGCTCGCAATATCCCGTTTTGCGCGTGAACAGAAACTCCTCGATCGGACGCGCTTGTTCCGCGAGAGGAACGTCGAGGCTATAGCGGAAATTCCTCGAAAGATACTTTTCTATTGCGAGCGCTTTATCGTATGGGGTACGTGCGTCTTGCGTGACGTCCAGTGCGAGGGCCGCGATGCGCTCGGACTGAGCGGGAATCTGTAAGAAATGCCTCGCAAACGATCCGGGATAGGACACCGATTGAGGTTGTAGATCAGCAGGGAGCAGCGGGTTGGTACGCGAAATGACCGAGTATTCCATCCGTGAGGAACTGGGGAAAGGAAGAGACAGGGCTCCGACTGCGTCCGCCTGAACGGTCAGGAATCGTCCGGTGATCGTTTCAGCGAAGGGAGCTGCGAAGAGCACGGCGGTATCGAGGGATTCCAATAAAATATTCTGCCGAACCACGGTACCACCCTTGGCTGAAGAACGGGCCGGACTCTGGCGAACTGAGAACGTCATGGGAGCGGTCTCGGGCAGGACCCGCCGATGCGCCAGTTGATTCGTCCAAGACTTTCCGTCGTACCGGTCGTAGGCGACTCCGCGAAGATACAACCGTCCCATCTCGTGAGCCGACCGATCAGGAAGCTCCACTCGCATCACGATGCTCGGATCCCGCTTGATCGGCCCGATGGCCCCTAAATCTACGGTGTCCGAGAATCCGGACGTCCGAATGCTGTCGCCATAGCCTTTTTGAAACAATCCTGCGCTTACCCGAGGGATGGCAAAGAATATGATGAGAGTCAGGCAGAAGGCGCCGAGCGCCAGCCAATTCGCCAGCCAGAATAACTGCGGGGTGACGCGGCTGTGGGATAGAAGGCTATCATGCGGAGGCGACAGAACGGCAACCGGACCGATGGACTCTTCTGATTTCTTCGTCAGCTGGAAGAGGAGCAGCGTCCACACTCCTGTCAGGAGGTAGGCCAAAAAAATCGGGAGGTACCAGAGATCCGTCGTCAATGCCGCAGACGCTAAGATCGCCATGAGGCTGATTGCATAAAGATGCAGATAGTCGCGGCGAAGGTGAAGATTGAAGAGCTTGATGACCATGAGGATCAGCAGAAAGTGAACTCCCGCCGGCAGGAGCTCGCCTGAGATCCATAGCATGTCGGCCCAAAATCCAAGAAAGCCGATTATCAGGAGGATGTTCCAGGTCGTTGTGGAGAGCGTGGCCACGCTTGCGAGGCGGTCAAGCGCCGGAAGCCCCAAGGCGCGCAAGAGTACAAGTATCAAGACTGAACCGGTCAGCAGCACGAGCCATTCCGGCAAGCTGGCTCCCAGCGCCAAGCCGATAAAGGAGGCGGACGCCAGCAAGACCGAGGTCAGCCGAAGCGCCTGATCAAACGACATAGGAGGCTCCGGCGACAGTCGCCGCATCGATCACGATAGTCGAACTTCCAACCTTCCGGACGCTCCCTCCATCCCATGGGCGCACCAGAATATGGACCGCCTCTTCAACTTCGTCGGGATCGAGCGAGTCGTCTGTGAGCGCCTCCTCGCTGCTCGGAGAACGCCGCTCGCAGACTGCGAGCATTTGCAGCAGGTAGACCAGGTGAGCTTCGCCCAAACCGAGGGAGGACCGGATCGGTCCAGCTGTTAGCCTGAGGTGATATCCACGATCAGAAAGATGGGTCACTAAGGAGGCGGTAAAGGCCACTGCGTCTTCAAACAAGGCCTCTTGAGTAGCGGGTGCCAGCGTCGACAGGTGAATGGTTGCCCGTCGTTGATCCTCTGCCGCTGTTTCGCGAACGATCAGTGTTGAAGTTTTTGCCGTGGTCACCCAATGGATATTTCGCGAGTCGTCTCCCGAGTGATAGAGGCGCAGATTGTACAGATCATTGCCATGCCCTCGTCGATGTATGTGCTGTTCGTGTCCGGTTACAGCGAGATCTTGGAGAAGGGCGTCATCCAAGGGTTTGATCGGTGGGCAGACGACGGCAGCCCCCGCAACCGGGTAATAGGCTTTCTTCAAAAACAGACCAAAAGGAAAGGATGTAACCACGCGGATGCCGTCCAACTGCAACCGGCCGCGCTTGGCGGCGATGAGGGGATAGGAAAGCAGCTGGCTGGTTCCGGGAAGGAGTTGGCGTACCGTCAGTCCTCGGTCGACATCATGCCCATCGATGACATCGAATAGTCGGAGCGAGAAGCTGGGCAATCGGGCTTTTCCGTTCTTGATCACAATAATCGCCGTAGCCGGTTCCTGTGCGAAGAGGAGATCCGGCAGATGGCGATGAAACTCAAGCCTGCGCAGACAGTGCTCCGCCACGATGCCGGACAGCAGAATGATGCTGAGCATCATGGCCAGGAGCAGATAGAACAAGTTGTTGCCGGTGTTGATCGCAGCGATGCCGACGGCCAAGGTAAAGAGCAAAAACTGAATGCCTTCAGAGGTGAGGCGTGTGGACCGATGCTGGGTGAGACGTCGAACGAGCGCGCGGAGACGGGACAGCATGGATCACCAGACGGTGGTATAGGCGTCGGCGCAGCTAGATGGGAACGGGGACCGATTCCACCAGATCTTGGATAATACGTTCGGCTTGCTCAAAGCTGCGCTGCCGGACTCCTTGCGCCCGCGCCACCATGATGCGATGGGACAGGACCACCGGCGCAAGTTCCTTGATGTCGTCCGGCAAACAATACGTCCGGCCGCGCACCAGGGCCAAGGCTTTGGCCGCCCGGCTGAGAGCCAAGGCGCCTCTGGTGCTCACGCCCAACGACAACAGCTCCGACTGTCTGGTCGTCAGGACGATAGCCAGCAAGTAGTCCATCAAGCTCTCCTCCATGAGGACCTTATCCACTTGGGCTTGCAGGTCGAGCACGTCTTGCGCGGTAAGCACTGGCTGCAGTTCTTCTGCGGGATGCAACGCGTGCGACCGATCCAGCACCTTCTTTTCTTCTTCGGGCCTCGGATACCCGATGCGCAACCGCATCAGAAAACGGTCGAGCTGTGATTCAGGAAGTGGGAAGGTCCCGTGATATTCGGCCGGATTCTGCGTGGCAATCACCATGAAGGGCTGGCTGAGAGGATGGGTCTGATTGTCGACCGAAATCTGCGCTTCGCTCATAGCCTCCAAGAGGCTGCTTTGCGTCTTCGGCGTCGTCCGGTTGATTTCGTCGGCCAGTACGATGTTCGCGAAGATGGGGCCGGCCATGAATTCGAAGGCTTGTTTCTGGCGATTGAATATCGAGACGCCCACGATATCGGAGGGAAGCAAATCGCTCGTAAACTGGATGCGCTTAAAGGAACAGTCCAGTGATCGGGCGAGGCTATGGGCCAGCGTGGTCTTCCCCACGCCGGGGACGTCTTCGAGCAGGACGTGCCCCCGAGCCAGCAGCGCGACAACAGTCATCTCAATGACGTGCGGCTTGCCTTTGATGACGCGGGCAATATTGTCTTGAATGGCCTGGACTGTATGCGTTGCATTCATGGGATCAGTGCGTGTGGTGATGTGACGATGGCTGGTGATCGAACACCGCTGAAGTCTAACAAGAGGTTGGAAAGCGGTCAATTTTTCGCGGCTTTTGCACCGGGGCGAAGTCTGGCGGTGTCCGAACTACTGAGGGACCAACGTGAGGAACCACGGAGGCACTTCCTCGACCATGGAAGAAAATTTGCGCGCCGTGCTGCTGGCAGGGACACCTCGAAAAGTGGCGCCTCGTCTTATGCGGATGTGCCGGAACGAATAGGCGGGGATATCGGAGATATTGAGAGCCGACGATGGTTCTGTAGCCGGAAAGCGGGTCCGCAGAGTCTCGAGGTCTGCAAGATCGAGCGACTCCCCGATGGGCAATTGATTCAGCGCTCGATAGATATCACCGAATATCTCCGGGATATTCTCTGATGTGAACGGCTGATTCTGAGGACGATAGCGGGCGTCTTCCAGCAATTGCGCCAGGATCTCCCAAAACACCTGGGCATCGACCGCGCCGAGCACGCACAGACTTCCGCGATGCGCCAGGAGATTGAGCAGCGCCAGAGGGCCGAGGATTTCGAATTTCCAGGAAGGGAACAGCAGCGCCCGTTCGCCATGCTGTACTTCCAGCGCCGCTTCACCGTCGATACGGGTGTACCGGAAGGCTCCCTTGGTCCGACGAAGATGATCAGCGATGATGGATGCGGACAGCCTGGTCGGTTCATAGGCAAAAGTGGGAGTGGCGGGCGCCCAACAGGCGACGATGGCATAGCGCGGGGCAATCTTGCCTTGGTCATCGAGATTGCTGAGCTGGAACATGTCTTGATTGCCGAAGAATCCAAATGACGCGCCGAGCCTTTCCTTGAGAGCCAGGATTCTCTTCTGTTCCGGATGAAGCGGGCCGCCGAGTTTGGAATTGGGATGGAGGCGATCCACACAGTGGAGGATCAATTGGCGGTTCTGTTGTTGCAGCAGCGGGAGGTAACGATCAGCCAGTTCGCTCGCGAACGAGAGGTCTCCCGCTCCAAGGTCCAACACGGAGGCTACGTCGCTCTCCAGCAAGAGGTCGAACGGGTTGTCGGTCCGGCGCAGGCCACGTTCGATCTCTTCGCTCGACATCCCGGGAATCGGCCACCGTGAGGCGGGATGTTGGACCAGGTCAAAGTAGAGGCAGAGTGCGCGCAACGCCTTCGTCGGCGAAAGGCCTGTCAATACTTTGAGCGCGGCTCCGTTGAGATCCTGCACTCGTTGAGCCTCCGGTCGGAAGGCCAGCCTTAATTGTTCTTGGACAGCCGCGGGAAGGTCTTTTTCTCGGCAGAGATTCCGTAGACGCTCCAGTGTGGAAAGGAAGTGATCGTTCTCGATCAATCGCCGCGAGGTCTCCCATTGAGTTGGTGAGTGCTTCGCGCGTCGGCTCACAAGGCTGCGAAATTGGGCGAGAGGATCGGACTGCACAGTCATCGGGAGATCTAGGCTGATCTATCTGGGTGGTGGATAGCTCTTCGGAATGCAGCATAGTGGCGGTTCGACTTCATCGTCAAGGCGTGAGCTTGTCCGTTCATGAGCGGTGTGCTAGGTAAATGAGCATGTGTGGTCTTCCCTCGTGGTCTTCTGTTGCCGTACGACGGTTTCTTGCCACCCTCCTCCTCTTTGTAGTCGGTACTCTCAATTTCGGCTGTGGCCCTGAACGGCAGATCGTCTCAGCTTCTCTGGATCACGAGAAATGGCAGCCTTGGCAGATCATTGAGACAAAGACCGGCAAGGTTCTGTCCTTTCCCGAGTGGATCAAGAACTTAGAGCGTTACGAAATCGTCTACGTTGGAGAGGAACACTACAACTCGCATCATATCGATGCGGCGATCAGCATCATGTCCGGATTCATCACGGATGGAATCAGGCCGGTGCTGGGAATGGAAATGTTCAGCTGGGATGGGCAAGCGGCTTTAAACGACTATCTTTTCAACCAGGCCTTGGACCGAACAGCGTTTCTCGAACAGGTCCAGTGGAAGACGAATTGGGGCGGGGCTTTCGAGAATTACGAACCGCTCGTGTCCTTTACCAAAGATCGACGGGTGCCGATTCAGGCCATGAACCCACCAAAAAGTCTCATACGACGCGTAGTGAAGCTCGGGTTGGCCCAGGCTCGGAAAGAAGAGGAATGGAAGCAGTGGGGACTGTCGGAGGAAGACATCGTGGATGATCCGGCTTATCGTGCCAGGATCCTCGATCAGCTTCAGCGGTGCCATGGCGGAGGAGCCGAGGAGGATTACCGGACCATGTATGAAGCCTCCATGGTCCGGGATGAGGGGATGGCCAAGACGCTCGTGTCAACGGTGGAGAAGGTACGCCGAGAGAAAGCCGTGAGTCGCGCGATCATCGTGAGTTATACGGGCGGAGGCCATATCCAGTACAACCTCCCCGTTCCCAACCGGGTGGCGCGCCGGCTGGCAGGGGGCATTCGCCAGACGACCGTCTATCTGACGTCATTCGACCGCGCGCGCGCGGAGGACATCCAGGACCTCATACGAGAACCCATCGCGGACTACATTTGGTTGACGCCGGTGAGTGGGCAAGGGCCCGTTCAACGCTGCCGGTAGATCGGTCCGAGTCCTCGCCACACCCATTCGAAATGCGCGAAAGAGAGCTGTTCTTGACAGGGCTGCCCTTGCTCGGCACACTGAGGCCACCATTGGCTACCAGAGACGGGTTCGTTGAAAATGCGAAACAAGATTCCCTGCAGCGCCGACCGATTGGGCTTGCTGGATCCTCAGATGATCCAGGGTGTATCGGAGGCGTCGGCATATCAAATCGGCCACCAGTATGTGACGGAAAATCGGGTCCGTATCGTGGAAGCCGACGACGCACAAATCTCTTCCGCCGTCATCGGGAACTCCGGCCTCTATGAACAAACCATCCGTTTGAAAGACGGGCATCTCTTTTCCAAGTGTTCCTGCACCCTTCCCGAAGAGCCGATGTGCCGCCATTGCATTGCGGTCTTGCTGGAGTATCACCGGTGGGCGCATCCTCGGCAGTCGCGAAAACCGAACGAATCACGCGAGACGAAAATGCAGCCTTCGCCCCAGCAGGCCGACGCTGTGAGCAATGGAAAGGCTTCAACGATGCAGTCTTCTGCTCCCGATGTGAAGCTGGGTGAGGTCATGCAGTTTGTGGAGTGGCTGCAGCCGGCGATGAAAGCGATTGAGAAAGGCGAGCGGGTACCGGAATCTCCAAAATTAGGGGCCGGTGAAGTGTCCACTTGGATCCAAACAATTAGAAATTTGGAAGATCGCCGTCGCGAAAGTGAAGAGGTGCAGGTCAATCTTGAGGCTGAAATGAGGGATCGTGAGGCCTATGTGGGACGCCTGACCCAGCAACTGCAGACTTCGATTGCAGAAGCGAAGGCGGCTCAAGCCACATCCCAGGACCTCCAACGGGAAGTCGCGATGTACAAGGGCCTGTTAACGAAGGTCGGTGAGTTGGCCGGCGAGGTCTCCCGTTACGATGGACAGATCAAATCGGTGGCCAGCGAAATCCTCAGCAAAGGCACGCAACTCGACAAGCTTGCCCACTCGTTCAAAGAAGTGGCCGAGGCGTTGAAATCCGTGGCCAAGCCGAATCCCCCTCGATAATCCGTTCCTGCTCCTCTCCCACTCGTAAAGATCTTTTGAAAAGGCTCTTGCGCCCTCTCGGAGAAGTTCAGTAAAATGCGGCCCAATTTTTTTATAGTCACTCGAGGAGGAGTGCTTATGAAGAAGGTGCTTGCACAGGTAAGTACGATCGCGGGTCCTGTGTTCTTGGCCGGTACGTCGCATGTGTTGGCGAATACTCCGGCAGGCGAAGGGCCGCCGGACTACAGCGGGATTACCGGCATGTATTATGTGCTGATCGGGTTGATCCTGGCCTACGGCGTCTATGACACGTTTCTGAAGAGATCCTAATTCTTCAGGCCGCGACTCTGGCCCACTAATGTCTCCTGCCCGGTGCCTCCGACCGGGCAGGAGTTCTTTCATTATCCGGCTCCCGCCTATCCTCCGACGGCTTCGCGCGCCGCTGGTCCAGCAGAGGACGCAGGGCCGCCAGAACCTGATCGGCGATGATCCGATGCCCTTCCTTCGTCGGGTGAATACCGTCGGCCTGATTCAAGGTTGCGGAGGCGGCCACGCCTTCAAGAAAAAACGGAATGAAGGGCAGGCGATAGCGTTGTGCCAATGCCGGGTAGATGGCCTCAAAATCGGCTGTGTAGTCTTTCCCATAATTGGGCGGTAGTTTCATTCCGGCCAGGATGACTTTCACGCCGGCTCCGAGTAATCGTTGGATGATCTGCTCGAGATTGTGCCTTGTCTGTTCAAGGCTGAGGCCGCGCAGTCCGTCATTCGCGCCGAGTTCGAGGATGACCACCTCCGGTTTGCTGTTCAAGATCCAGGGCACGCGACGCAGCCCTCCCGCCGTCGTATCGCCGCTGACACCGGCGTTGATCACTCGATAGCGATAGTTGAGGGATTCCAGCCGCTGTTGGAGCTGCGCCGGATAGGATTCATCGGCCCCGACACCGAGTCCCGCCGTCAGGCTGTCCCCAAAGGCGACGATGCGAGGCCGAGTGTCTGCTGCAAAGGAAACGTCCGGCCACCATCCGGAAGGGCCGATCTGGATGAGAATCAGCGAAAGAACAAGAAGGCCGCAGCCCCGCCGTCTCGATATAAATTGAAGCACATTCACTCAGGCTCTTTCCCCCGTACAGTATAATAGCACCCAGTCAAAAGTCTTTTGTGGAAGGAGCGCGTCGTTCATGATTTCCGTGAAGCACGTCTCGATGGTTCTTCCGGCAGCCGGTCGATCGGTCACGATCCTAGAAGATGTCTCGTTGACGATCCCCGTGAAGCAAACGGTGGCTATCGTGGGACCATCCGGGAGCGGCAAATCCACGTTGTTGGGACTCATGGCCGGTCTCGATCGTCCGACTTCCGGGTCGATTGAATTGGACGGCACCGACATCACCCCGTTGTCCGAGAACCGCATGGCCCGCTTTCGACGCGAGAAGATCGGGTACATCTTTCAATCCTTTCATCTGATTCCCACCCTCACCGCCCTTGAAAACGTGGCGGTTCCTCTGGAATTGAACGGAGATCGGCATGCCGCCGGGAGAGCCGCCGACCTGCTTGCAGCAGTCGGGTTGTCCGATCGGATGGAACATTATCCCGTCCAGTTGTCGGGAGGCGAACAGCAGCGGGTCGCCGTTGCCCGGGCCTTTGCCTGTCGTCCGCCCATCCTCTTGGCCGACGAACCGACCGGCAATCTTGATAGCGCCACCGGCGCACAAGTGATCGATCTGCTGTTGTGGCTGCATCGTGATCATGGCACGACGCTGGTACTCGTGACCCATGATGCGACCTTGGCCGCGTCGATGGAACGGGTCGTCTCGCTGCGGGATGGCCGGATCGAGTCGGATTCCATGCTCTCTTCACCCTCTCGCGTCGAGTCACGCGCGTGATGCCGTTTGTCCTCCAGATGGCTTGGCGAGAAACCCGCGCGGGGTGGCGCCACTTCTTCTATTTTCTCGTGTGTATCGCAGTGGGTGTCGGCGCCCTGGTGGGCGTGTCGCTCTTCGGTGCGAATGTGGAGCGAGCCGTGACGAAGGAAGCTCGCGGCCTGCTGGGCGGCGATCTCGAAATCCGATTATCGCGGCCCCTCAGTCCAGACGGCCGGTCCGTCCTGGACTCATTGAGTGAGCGTGGCATTGCCATCACCCATGTGAGCGAGTTGGTGGCGATGGCGGCGAAGAGCGACCGTCCCGGCGGCAAAGGGCAGCCGACGCAAATCATTGAGCTGAAGGCGGTTGAGCCGCAGTATCCGTTCTATGGTGTGCTTCGAATAGAGCCGAAGGAAAATCTAAGGGATCTCCTCCGTCTCAATGCCCGGCCATGTCCCGGCCAACCCTGTTTCGGCGCGGTGGTGCAGGAATCACTGTTGATTCGGATGGGCCTGGCCGTCGGAGATCGACTCAAGATCGGGCAGGAATTGTTTATCATCACCGGGATCGTGCGGACAGAGCCCGACCGCATGGCCAATGCCTTCAGCCTCGGTCCTCGCGTCATGATCTCGCAGGAAGGTCTCCGGGCGGCGGAACTCGTTGAGCTGGGGAGCCGGATTCGCGAGCGGTATTTGTTGAAGATTCCACCCACCATGGTTCCGGAGCCGCTCGTCTATGAGTTGCGTGGACGCTTGGCGTCAGATGCGGCCCGGGTTTCGGGCTACCGCGACGCCCAGCCGCAGCTCAAACAATTTTTGGAACAACTCACTCGGTATTTGGGCCTGATCGGCCTGACGGCGCTGTTCGTCGGAGGGCTGGGAGTGGCCACCTCCATTCACGCCTTCGTGCGCGAGAAACTGACGACGATCGCCATCTTGAAAACAGTCGGCGCGGGGTCGACCACGGTCATCTGGACCTATGTGCTGCAAGCGTTGTTGCTGGGATCAGCAGGAAGCGCGATCGGCCTCCTCATAGGCGTGTTGCTCCAGCACGCGCTTCCCTGGGTCATCGCCGGATTCCTTGACTCCGACCTGCTGGTTCAACTGGGATTCGTGACAGATCTCACGGGTTCCTCTCTCGTCCCGCTTGCGAAAGGGATGGCATTGGGGCTGTTGTCGACGCTGCTGTTTGCGTTCTGGCCGCTGCTCACGATTCGTGACATCAAGCCCGCGATGATCTTTCGCCGCGAGGTCGTTCCGTTTGCCTCTCCTCACAGTTCGGTTCCGAGGGAGCGGTGGTGGAGCCGATGGGGAGCCATCGACCGGGTGAAGCTCCCGACGTCGCTCGGCATCGCCACAGGGCTCGCGGGGCTCTCCATGTGGCAGGCGGGATCGTGGAAAATCGGATTGTTGTTCATCGGAGCCTTTGTGGCCGCGGTCTTGTTGCTGGGGATCTCCGCCTGGGCCGTGCTTCAGCTCTTGAAGAGGGCTCCTCGTCCGAGCGGCCTGACTCTGCGCCAGGCGCTCGGCAATGTCATCAGGCCGGGAAGCCAGGCGGTGAGCATCACGATTGCGATCGGCATCGGGGTGATGGTGGTGGTGACCGTGTCGCTGGTGGAACGCTCCTTACTCAAGCAGGTCGGCGAAAATCGTCCGACGAACGCGCCTACGTTCTTCTTTATCGATATCCAGCCCGATCAGAAAGACGACTTTGCGCGGCTGTTGCGTGCCCGCTTGAACGATCCGATGCCCCAGCTCACGCCGCTGGTGCGTTCGCGGCTCTCTGCGATCAATGACCGGCCTATCAAGCTGGAAGCGACGACCGAAGAGGAGGAGCAGAAAGAGAAGGGCGCCGAACAGCCGGAGCGGCGAAAAAAATGGTATCTCACGCGCGAGTACGTGCTCACCTTTCTTGAGGCACTTCCGAAAAACAATGAGGTGGTCAAAGGTGAGTGGTGGAAGCCTGGACAAGTCTTCTCAAAGCCGTTGGTCTCCATCGAGGAAGAAGCGGCCAAGATGTTGGGGCTCGATATCGGCAGCACGGTTGAATGGGACATTCAGGGGGCTGCGATCACCGCGGAAGTGAGCAGTATCCGGAAAGTCGAATGGGGCAACTTTTCCACGAACTTTTATATGATTCTCTCACCCGGCGCGCTTGACGGTGCGCCGCTCACGTATGTCGCCACGGTGCATGTGCCACCCCACGACGAAGTGCCGCTTCAGCAGGCGGTCGTCGCGTCGTTTCCCAACGTGACGGCCATCAATATCGGCGATGTGCTGGATAGTTTTGCCAAGGTGCTCGATCGGCTGTCCCTCGCGATTCGTGCCGTGGCGCTGTTTTGCGTGGTGTCGGGCGCGCTCGTCATGGCGGCCGCATTGGCGGCGACACGCTATCGGCGGCTGTACGAGTCGGTCATTCTCAAGGCGGTGGGGGCGACGCGGGGCATCATCGCCCGTTCGTTTGCCGCCGAGTATGCGCTGCTGGGCGCCGTCGGCGGCCTCCTTGGAAGCGGTTTAGCCAGTGTGTTGTCCTGGGCCGTGCTCGACATCGTCTTTGATCTGTCCTGGAGCCTGCAACCGGCGATCTTGCTTGCCGGCTTCGGCGCCACGATCACGCTCACCGTGGTCGTCGGCTTTTTGAGCACCTTCCGGATTCTCGGCCGGCCGCCGCTCGCCGTGCTTCGACATGAATAGCTGGATGGTCTGGAGTCAGCGTGGGTTCGGCTTAGAGGCCGGACGGCGTGTGTTCCGGCAGCCACAGATCGACGATTTGCCTGAGGCGACGCTCATCTTCACGTCGAAGCTGCACGAAGCGCAGCCCGATCGCATCGTCGATGGCCGAACGGACGACCGCTTCATCGATGGTGATGGGAAATGAACAGTCGGCATACTGAAACTCCAACTCCAGCCGCGTACCGGGAGACAGCGGCATCTGAGAGCGGATCCGACATCCACGAAGAGACAGGTTGTCGAGCACACCTTCCTGACCCATGTCGTGCGGCGATGCCAGTCGTGATTTGAACCACACGGGGAAGGAGACGTTTACCCGCTCGAAGCTGCGCCGAGGGCTCTTCGTTCGACGGCCCAGGAGGGCCCGAAACCGTTTGGCGCAGAGCTGACAGCGGAAGGGGTAAATGGTGAAGACGGTCAAGACTGTGTCAGAGAGGGTCTGGCATGGAGCGAGCCTGGTCTTGGCGGTTCCACATTGCGGGCAGGAGCGCAGCGGCATGGAAGAAGACTACTCGGGTGGAGATCGGCGAAGCAACCCATCTAGAGGGGTATGAAGTTGGACTGAGGGAGCGGCAATCTCACGACCAATCCAACCGTTAGTGAATGAAGTGGTCTTTGAGGCGCCCTCCTTCCCTCTCCCGGAATGCCACGGCGATCCGCAGTTGCTCCAGATACTGCTCCAGGGTTTTTCCTCCGAGGTCGATCTTGCGCGAGGTGAAAAACTCGCGAACGTCCCGTTCCAGTTCGGGCGTGGCCAGGGCAACGATGCCGCCGCACATGCGGCGCAACCCCTGTTTCGGGAAGAGGCGATCCATCTGATCCCAGTTCGTCTTCACGAAGTTCCAGGCCAGCTCTCGGCCATACACGTTGCCCAGCACCGCGCTGACGATGAACGGGGCGTCCTGCGTGCGGATTTCACCGCTGATGGTGCGGGTCAAGGTGCGTGAGAGTAAGGCCGGAGATTGAAAGGCCGCCAAGGAGAAGAGATAGCGCCGCTCCTCTTGCGGCGTGGTCGCGGTCTTGTACCGCTCGGAAAATTCTTCGTAGCGCCCGGCGTCCCCTGTGTGGGCGAGGATGGAGACAAGCGCCGGAATGACATTTGGATCGATGGAAGCCGGATTGTTTCTATAGTGCCGGTACCGGTCCACGGCCTGCTGCTGAGTGTCCTGATCATTACCGAGTTTGCCCAATGCGGCCACGAGGTCGCCCCGCAATTGCCGCACAAGATCCGTTTCCCCTGGCTTGGGATCCCACCCGAGTTCGTTCACAGACGGAGTCACACGGTCCCGGACGAATGCCTCCAACGCCGGCCGATCGCTGACTGTGACGATGCGATTGAGAAACGAAAAGGAGTCGAGCAGCACCGTCCACACGTTCCTGTCTCGTTCCCGTTTGAATTGCTCGGTGAGACGGAGATAGTCGGGAACGGGCATCAACCCGGCGATGGTGGTCGCCCAGGCGTCGCTGATGAGATTGAACCGTTCGATCGGTGCGAGACGATCGAGATTGGCATCAAGCAACTGTTGCAGCAGGGAAGCGTCATAGCGAACCCGATAGAACCCGTGTCCTCCTTCGTTGATCAATAGATCGGTCACCCCCTGTGGAAGGGCAATCCTGGTCTCACGGTCGGTGAGTAACAAACGGCGATGCTCTGTCTGCTCACCCAGGGTCATGCGGATGTGCATGGGGATGTGCCAACCCTGCTGGGGTGCCTTGTGTTGCGGCAAGTAGGTAAACCGCTGCTGTGTAAGAACCAGTTCGGA
This sequence comes from uncultured Nitrospira sp., assembly GCA_964398045.1. Taxonomy (GTDB): domain Bacteria; phylum Nitrospirota; class Nitrospiria; order Nitrospirales; family Nitrospiraceae; genus Nitrospira_D. Next base: position 16,149 of record CAYNLM010000063.1, read on the forward strand.
AGCCCCGTTCATCTGCGCCGTCACCAGCGGGAATCCAGGCTGGAAAATCCAGCCGTCCATCAGTTCGGGAACCGGCTGTTGAGCCACAGTGCCCAGTGAGATCCACAGATCTTTGGTGTCGGCATTGCCGTAGGCATGGGCACGGAGATAATCGCGCACGCCGTCGCGAAAAACAGTGGGCCCGATATGTTGCTCCAACATACGCAGCACCGAGGCGCCCTTCTCATAGGTCAACACATCGAACATGGCGTCGGCGTCCTTCGGAGCCAGCACCGGATATTCAATGGGCCTGGTGCTCTGCAAACCGTCCACTGAAAACGCCGCCGCACGCGAGACCGCGAACGTATCCCATCGTTTCCATTCCGGCTTCCAGGCGTCCACCGCCAGCATTTCCATGAAGGTGGCAAAGGCTTCGTTCAGCCAGAGCCCGTTCCACCAGGACATCGTCACGAGATCGCCGAACCACATGTGCGCGTTCTCGTGAGCCACGACGTCGGCGACCCGCTCCAGCTCGCCGTGGGTGCCGGTTCGTTGATCGACCAAGAGAGCGGTTTCGCGGAACGTGATGGCGCCGAGATTTTCCATCGCGCCCGAAGCGAAATCGGGAATCGCCAGCAGATCCAGCTTGTCGCCCGGATAGGGAATGCCGTAGTAGTCTTCAAAAAATCTGAGCGAGGCTGCCGCGATCTCACGGCCGAACGCGGTGAGTGGTTGTTTGCCGGGAACGGTCCAGAGCCGCAACGGAGTCTTTCCCACAAATACGGGAGTGCTGGCTTCCATGCGTCCGATGATGAAGGCGACGAGATAGGTGGACATCTTGATGCTGTCGGCGAAGCGCACGACCTTCTTGTCCCCCTCGGTCGACTCCGTGACGATCCGGGTGTTTGAGACAGCGGTGGGGGACGGGTCCATGACCAACGTCATCGCAAACACCGCTTTGAAATCCGGCTCATCCCAACAGGGGAACGCCCGGCGCGCGTCGGTTGCCTCAAACTGGGTGGCGGCGATCGTCTGCGTCTGTCCCGCTTGGTCTTTGTAGGTGCTGCGATAAAACCCGCGCAGCTGGTCGTTGAGTGTCCCTTGAAAGGCCAGATGGAGATGCCATTCACCCGGCGTGAGCGGTTGCGGAAAGATCAGCCGACACCTTTGCTGCGAAGCTTCCAACTCAATGGCGCCGGCCAGGCGTTGCTTCGCCGGTCCTTCGACCAGGGCGGAGGAGACCGTGAGGTCAACGGCATTGAGGAGGATCGTGCTCGTGATCTGTTCGACGGTCAGCGTGATCGTTTCCCGACCTGAGAAGGTGCCCGATGCGAGATCCGGTTCCAGCCGGAGATCGTAGCGATGCGGAACGACGTGCCGAGGCAAGCGATAGGGATCAATAGTCTGAATCGTGGTATCGGGCATCATATCGTCACCTTTCGGACGTTCAGTGGCGGCCAGGGATCGCGTATGAATAGAGGCGAGACTGTGAGCGAGCGGAACCGCCCACAAGGTGCGGGCCGACCGAGCGATGAATTGAAGCAGGCATCGTCGGGCAACCGGCTCGCTCATCGACCAGGGGCATGGTGCAGTTCGACGCCCTGTGGGGTGCCGACGATCAAGACATCCGTGCGGCCGACGAAGAGGCCGGTCTCGACGATGCCGGGAATTCGGTTCAACGCCGATTCCAGCTCGTCCGGGCGATCGATGCGGGAGATATGGACGTCCACAATCAGGTTGCCGGCCTCGGTTCTGAACGGAGTTCCGTTGCGTTCTCTCAGGGCCACGCGGCTGTTGGTCAGGCGTTCGATTTCTCGCGCGGTGCTGCCCCAGCCAAAGGGAATGACTTCGATGGGCAGGGGGAACGAGCCGCCGAGCACCGGGACTCGCTTGGTGTGATCGATCAACACGATGAACTGCCTGGCTGAAGCCGCCACGATCTTTTCTTTCAATAACGCGCCCCCGCCGCCTTTGATGAGGTTCAACGCCGGATCGACCTGGTCTGCTCCATCGATGGCTACATCGATCTCCCATCGGTTGTCGGCATCGATGAGCGTGATCCCGGATTGTTGAGCCAATGCGGCGGTTTCCTGCGACGTCGCCACGCCGCGCAACCTCATGCCCGCGCGGACCTTGTCGCCCAAGGCCATCACCATATGTTTCGCGGTCGATCCGGTGCCGAGGCCGACGACCATGCCGTCGCAGACAAATTCCACGGCTTTCACGGCGGCGGCTTTTTTGAGACTGTCGAGATCGTGCGAGCCGGTCATGATAGGGGGACGTGTGCCAGGGCGCCGGCGACGGACGCCGCGCCCAGCAACCCGGTCTCCTGGTTCATCACGACCTTGACCGGAATGTTGCTCAGCAGACGTTTGTAGCGTCCCTTGTTGGTGAACGCCTTCATGAAGGTGCCGTCCTTCAATTTCTTGATCAGCTTCGGCGCAATCCCACCGGCGACATAGACGCCGTCGAGTGAGAGCGCCTTCAACGCGAGATTGCCTGCCTCCGCGCCGTAAATCGATGCGAAGAGATCCAGCGCCTGTTGGGCAATCTCGGCCTGTCCTTTCAAACCGGCCTCGGCGATTTCGGCGGCGGGATTGCCGACCTTGATCTTTTCCGCGAGCCAGGTCGGCTCGTTCTTCTTGGTATCGCGGATGAATTCATAAATCGCGTGCAGGCCCGGGCCCGAGACGAGCCGCTCATAACTCACGTGAAGGTATTGGCTTCTCAAGTAGCGAAGCAGCTCGATTTCGTAATCGTTGTTCGGGGCGAAGTCCGTATGTCCTCCCTCCGACGGCATCGGACGGTGCGATTTTCCGTCCCAAAAGAGGATGCCTTCGCCGAGTCCGGTTCCTGCGGCAATCAGCGTCAATGCCTGCCGCTTTCTCGGCGGGGTGCCGGGATTCAACACCTCGAGTTCGTCCGGCCGCAGCCAGAGAATGCCGTAGGCCGTCGCCTCCAGATCGTTCAACAATTGCACGCGGGGAATATCGAACTGCTTCGCGATGGCCGCGCCATCCACGACCCAGGGGAGGTTGGTGGTGTGGCTGTGGTTTTCGATCACGGGGCCGGCGACGCCAAAGCAGGCGGCCGCCAGCTTGATCGGTTCACGCGCCGGCTCTTCTTGTTTCGTGCCGCCGTCGGCGTCCACCAGCGGTGTCGGCGGTTTCGGCGGGGTGAGAAACTCAACGAGAATCTCTTCGAGCGATTTGTAATCGGCGCTGTGGAAGGTCTCCAGGCGAATCGGGTCGACTCGTTCGGTCGTCCAGTCATAGAGTGCCAGGTTCGTTTTGGTTCCACCGATGTCGCCAGCGAGAATCATGTCGTCCTTGTTGAATCAGGTCCTGAGTGGCGGTTCGTCAGTTGCGCTGCGGCCGACTGGTCCAGCATCCAGATTAACCGGCCCGCTTCGGGTGAGACTCTCGCTGCCGGAAGGGATCGATCCGCCGCAGACTGGGGCTTCACAACCGTCCGGACCATCGAAGCCTTACGTGAACCGGTGACGAGGAACAGTACCACAGACGCCCGGTTGATCACACCTAGGGTGAGCGTCAGTCTGAGGCGAACGCCTGTGGGGGCTTGACCGACGGCCACGCTGTGCGTCCGATCGTCAAGGGCTGGAGTGCCGGGGAACAACGACGCGGTATGACCGTCGTCGCCCAGACCGAGAAGAACCAGATCGATCTGTGGAAAAACGGGAGGCGGACAACGGGTCAGGCTCCTCAGAATGTTTTCGTAATCGCGAGCGGCATCTTCCGGGTCCGGCATGTCGCCCTTCATGCGAGAGATTTGTTCGGAACCGATGCCCAGCGGCTGGAACAGCTCAATCTCCGCCATTCCGAAATTGCTCTCGGGGTGATCGGGCGGCACGCAACGCTCGTCACCAAACAGAAAGTGGATGCGTTGCCAGTTGAATCGCTGCTTCCATTCCGGATTCCTGAGCGTGCGGTAGAGGGTTTGAGGAGTGGATCCACCCGAGAGAGCCATGAGCACCCGGCCACGGGTTTCGAGCGCACATTCGCAGAGCGAGTGGATGAGCGCGGCTGCCTCCTGCGCCCACTCCTGATCGTTCCGTGCGATGCGGATATCCGGCGCGGCAGGCATGTCAGCGGCGCGAGGTCCGTCGGCGTGGTTTCTGTGCTGTTGACCGCCGACGGGGAGAACGAGCCGGGGCAAGCGCCGACACCAAGGCCGTGACCGTCGCCGCCTGGTTTGGTCCCAGTTGCATCCGGGTAGCTCTGCGACTATGGGCGCGCAGCGATTCCAAATCCCCCGCTGCTTGTGCCAGCGCCAAGGTGCCGAATGAAAACGCTTTGCCGGGAATCGCAAGGTCCGGCGTCATGCGATCGACTAATTCCAGGAAGATGCCGGTGTTGGGTCCGCCCTTATGGAGCTGGCCGGTGGAATGGAGATAGCGGGGACCGTACCCGAACGTCGTGGTCACATGATGCTGCGAGACCAGCGCGCGGCGCAGCCTGCGTACGGCGGTCTCAAAGGCAGGAGAAGGGGTCGTGTAAGCCAGGATGGCGACATAGGCACCGGCGTTCAGATGCTGCGATAACTCCTGCGCGGCCTGCTTGAGGACGCTGCCGGCTTGTTCCGGCAGTCGCTTGGTGGACTGGAACAGTCCGCGGCCACGGCTCGGGTTGTCTTTGCTTGCCTGGACATTCGACGTATCGCAAA
>CAYNLM010000064.1:0-20605 GCA_964398045.1 uncultured Nitrospira sp.
GCCTCCTTCTGCCTGCCTTCGCGCAAACACCTGAAGACCACGCTCCGTCGGTGACCGAGCCATCCATGGAGGCATCTGCGCCCGCCCCCCGCACGGATGCGCACTTGCTTCCGGAACCCTTGTCACCGCAGCGAGATGACGCAGTCATCATGCTCGGCGAGCTGCGCGGTGCAGTCCGTGTGGCTCCGGATAGCGCGGACCATCGGTTGAAACTGGCGCAGGCGCTCTATCGCATCGGCGATCTGGATGCAGCGGCGGACGAATGCCGTGGCGCGATCAGACTGAACCCCGCGGATGCGCACGCGTATCTTCAACTCGGCGTGGTGTTGATGGCGAAGCAGGACTGGAAGGCCGCAGCGGCGGCATTGCAGGAAACCGTGACGCTCGACCCCAAGCTGACGCAGGCGCATTACAGCCTCGGCAGTGTCCAGTACTCGCTGGGCAATCTGAAAGCAGCGATGCTGTCCTATCGCCGGGCCTTGGAACTGCAACCAAACTTTCCCGATGCCCGCTATCGGCTGGCGCTGGTTCTCAAGCTTACGAATCAGCATCAGGAAGCGGCGCAGCTCATGGAGGAAGCGGCGCTAGGCGGCATTCCGCAGGCGCAATACTTCATGGGCAACGCCTACCGGAACGGACAGGGCGTCGAAAAGAATCTCGCTCGGGCGATTGACTGGTGGGCCAAGGCCACTGAGGCCGGCCAGCAACGCGCGGCGGAATCGCTCTCGCAGCTCCGCCGCCAAGCCCTCTCGCCCGACCAGCCTGATCGCCGCCGGAAAGAAGCGCTGGAGGCGTTCAAACAGTATCGCGATGGTCTATGGAAGGACTATTCCGACGGGATCAGGAACGGCTCTGACGAATCGTTGGGCATGGCCCTTCTGAAAGACGGCAGCCAGGCCTTCAAGGGCATCACCGCGCTGTTTGCCGAAGCCTATGCCTTGAGTGAGCCGGCGCATGAGGAACTGACGCGCCTGTATGAAAGCGGCCTCGACAGCCGCCTCGCACAATTTGATCCGCGCATTCTCAGGTACCTGGAAACGATGGCGGCGGACGGATTCGTTCCGGCAAAGAAAACGCTGGCGCGTCTGTACGGCAAAGGCCTCGGCGTGGCGCGGGATGTCCACAAGGCCAAAGCGCTCCTCAAGGGCTTACCCAAGCAGGACATCAAAGCGACCCTCGATGAGATCTCGCACAATAACTGATGCCGATGCTCGATCCCGCACGCCTCTGGCGACAATTCCTCGGTTCGTCCCGGCTCCAAGCCGGTGTCATAGGAGTTCTTGCGACAACGCTGGCCGCCATAATCCGGCTGGCTGCTCCCGTCACCTTCACCACCCTGGACTGGGCGGCCTATGATTTTTGGCTGAGCCATCGCGAACCTATCCCCATCAGCCCCTCTCTCCTCATTGTGACTCGCGATCAGGCCAGCGAAGAAGAATTCGGCGGCGGTGCCTGGGATCGAGCCATTCTGGCGCGCCTCATCGCGACCGCGCACGAGGCTGGAGCGGCGGCCATCGGCATCGATCATCGCCTCGATCATGCCGGTTCGGCTCAGTCGGGCGGAGCCGCGAGCGATGCGCTGCTCCTCGAAGCAATCAAGAACGCCGCTCCCGTCGTGCTTCCGCAACAGGCGTCCGATTCTCCTCTCATGTCGGACTCTACACTTGTGAGCCATCTGCTCGTCTCCACCCATGCCGACCACATCGCCCGGTCTGTGCCCACGAGAGTGAGGGCAGCGTCAGAAGTAATCCCCGCTTTTGGAACGGCCTTGTACGATCTCTTCCATGAGCAGACGACACCGCCTGTCTCGCCTTCCTCCGACGAACCGGAATCCCTCCTCGTCAACTATGTCGGTGACGGAACCATCAATGTCTTCCCCACCATTCCAATCTCTGCCGTCTGGAATGCCGTCGAGCAGCACGAGAGCGAGCGGCTGAGCGAGTGGTTCAACGGCAAAGTCGTCGTACTTCTGCCTGCGCCACCCCCGCCGGGCACCCGGCTTCTGCCGACAGGACAGGCCGTCGGCAATTCAGTGGTGCACATGCATCTCTTGAACATGCTGCTGACGGACAACCGGATCTGCCGGCTTGACACAGCCGGCCGTGCTGTCGTGGCACTGCTTGTTGCCGGATTCGTGGCCTGGTTCCTCCTCTCCTCGCGCGGCATAATCAGCCTGCTGCTGGCAGGATCGACCATCGCCCTCTATGCAGCCCTCCTGCTCGTTACGCTCATAGCCGCCCATCTCGTGCTGCCTCTCGCGCTGCCTCTGACCGCTGCCGTTCTGGTGCTCATCGGCACCGCCATCTGGAACCAACTGACCGCCCATCAACGTCTGGTTCTCGTGGAGCAAGACATGCTTCGAGTTCAGCAGGAAGCAGCCGTGGTGCGGGAAGCCTTGGTCCTGCGCGAAACCCGCGCGGAGACGCTGCAGGAAGACCTCGCGGTCGCTCGCGCGGCCGCCGCACAGTCCACGGGACAACAGAAGGAACTGGCGAAAACGGCAGAGGCACTTCGTGCGCAACTTGCCGACGTCCGGGCGCAGGAAGAAGACGCGCGCAGGACATTGTCAGGACTCGAACAGCAGTTGCATAGTCTACGAGCCGCCACGAGCAAACCGCTCGCGCTGGGTGACGTCGAACTCGACCGGCTCCGCGACGAATGCCGGCAGCTGGGCATCATCACGCAAGACGCCGGCCTCTTGAGCCTGCATCGCGATCTCAAGAAAGGCGCGAGATCGTCGCTGACAGTCCTATTGCTGGGCGAGCCAGGCACAGGGAAAGAACTCTTCGCCCGGGCGGTCCACCGTCTCAGCCCGCGAACCGGCAAACCGTTCATCGCCGTGAACATGGCGGCGATTTCTCCGGAGCTGTTTGAAAGCGAACTCTTCGGCTATACCAAAGGCAGCTTCACCGGCGCCACGGCAGACCGGCGCGGCTATTTCGAGCTGGCGAACCACGGCACGATCTTCTTGGATGAGATCGGCGACCTCCGGTTGGATCACCAGAGCAAGTTGCTCCGGGTGCTGCAGGACAAATCGTTCTATCGCGTGGGAGCGACCGCCCCGATCACGGTGGACGTGCGCATTGTCGCTGCGACGAATCGCGATCTTCAACGCGGCGTGTCGGAAGGCTGGTTCCGCGAAGACCTCTACTTCCGGCTGACCGGTCTGGTGTTCCGGCTGCCGCCGCTGCGCGAACGAAGGGGCGACGTGCCGGTTCTCGCAGACATTTTCCTGACAGAGATTGCCGCTCAAATGGGAACGCCCGTGCCGAAGCTGTCGAACGAGGCGTTGCGGGCATTGGTGGAACAGGAGTGGAAAGGGAACGTCCGGGAGTTGCGGCATTGCCTGGAACAGGCCGTGGCCCTCAGCGATGGTCCTCTGCTCACCAAAGAGTCATTGCGCTTCGGCAGAGAATCTGTTCTGTCCGTAGGTCGAACCAAGACATCACAGGTTCTTCCCGATCCGGCCGGCGACGCCGCGGTCTTGAACTGCCTGCGGCAGCATGGGTTCGACATGCAGGCGACGGCCAAGACACTCGGATGGGACCGCAGCACCGTGACGCAACGATTGAAAGGCCTCTGCTTCCAAGCCCTCGTTGAATCCGACGGCGACCAGGCCAAGGCTGCGATGGCGATCGCCGGCGATCCCAGCCATCTGAGAACCGTCGAGTTGAAGCTGATGGATTATCACAGCCATCTGATGTCCGTCATTGAGCCATTCGCGACTGCGGACGAAGCGCTCGCTGACTGCAAACGGCGATTCAAGAACCTGCCGGATCGGCACTTCGCGTCAGTCGAGACGCTGGTCCGGCAGCACTTTCGTCAGAAGCAAGACCCTTCACTCGGTTTGATAAAAGCTGTTCTGCCTCCCCGATAGACAAACCGCGCGTGAAACGCTTCTCGCCTCGGCCAAAGACGCTCTTATGAAAAGCAGACAGAGGGACTGAAAGTCCGGTTAGCTACTGCCTCCTTTCGCTCCCCTACCCCTCGTCGCTCAGACCATTGATCCGTCTGGCCGCCTTACCTGGGTGCTCAGCTTTCGGCAGGAGGTGAGTCGGGCAAAGGCAATGCCCGCAATCAGCGTGGGCACGACGGCGCTTGCGATGACGGCCGCCACGAGGAAGGAATACTGCTCCTGCGTGACCAAGCCATGCGCCGGCCCATACAGAGAGGAGATGGTTCCAAACGTCAAGCCGGTGGACATCAGCAGCGTGTAGTACCAGCGTTCGTTCTGTTCCCGCCGAAACGCGCTGATCACAGGATAAAGACCGAATATCTTCGAGGCGACCTTGCCCATGAGCAGCGCAAGAAAGACGAACGGCGCCCCGAGCAAGGCGGGTAAGGAGACGAGCGTCCCGGCTCGAAGGAAATAAAAGGGCGTCAGAAACCCCACGGTCAGCGTGCGCAGTCGTCTGATCCAATGTGTGTCTCTGGCGGCGCTGCCGGCCGGCACCATGCCGATGACATAGGCCGGCAGGACTGCTTCGCTCCCCGACCATAAGGCGAGCGCGCCCAACCCGAACAGCGTCAGCATGATCCATTTCGTTCGGATCGCGGCGGTCCGATGGGCATAGTGCCGCGTCAGCCATGCGGTCGTCACCGGCAACAACACCAGCGCCGCAACGCTCCCCACGATGAACACGATGGTCTTATAGGTAAACGGCGCGAAGAGCAGGCCCAGAGCGATGACGGTTCCCAGATCGTTGATGAAGCAGGACCCGAGAATGCCCTTCCCGAACTCCGTCTTGTTGAATCCGGTTTCCAACATGACGGCATAGACCACCGCCATAGAGGTCGTCGACAGCGCGATGCCGCACAGCCAAGAAATGGCGCGAAGAAGCCGACCAATCCGACGACGCTCACCTCGGTCAACTTCGTATGGATCACGTCGGGATCCAGTTCAGCGCCGGCCAGAAACGTCAGGACCACCGCGCCGGAGGCTGCGAGAAAACGCACCCACTCCGAGTTGGCGGCAAGCACATCCCCCAGACCGAACGAGCCGGTCGCGGCAGCCGCACCCACGCCGACACAGATTTCCACGAGGGCGATGGAGAGACCGAGGGAGGAGGCAATGAGCGCGGAGACAACAGCGAGGGCGAGCCACAGGGTGGCGATGATAAAGATGGATTCCATCGAGGAGTCCTCCGTTCCGGCCTGGGTGAGACTGCTTCACACCGGGTGTCACCACGCTGCCGACAATCCTACGGCTACGGCAGTAGTCACGCAGGAGTCATCAGCCTGGCCGAGGCAGTTGTACGGGGGACTCCATCCCCATGGATGAGGCGAGTATATACGAAATGGGCAGCAGGCGGTTCAAATGATTGCGGAGACAGACCGGCGGAGACGGAGTGAAGCGTACCTGATGCCTTATCAGAACTCTCGCAGCAATCTCCCCGCACCCGCCACAGTTCCTTCGAACCCGTTTTCTCGTAGCGCGTACCAGAGAGCAGGCATTATGCCAAGACTTGCTCGCTATGGACCGTTCCTTCTTTTCCAGATTTCAGCACGAAGGTGAATCCTTCCCGGCCCAGTTCCTTATCGACGAAAAGACGGAGGATTGGATCATTGACGCTAGGTTGAGGATCCACCTTCGAGTACGGAAGCTGGAACGTCTTCGTTGATGTTTTTACCTGAAATGCCTTCTTGCGATTGTTATGGGTCGCCAACTGGATCTTCATGGTGGGTATTTCAGTCAGAACGGTATGCCTTGTTCAGGTCCTGCTTCCTACGATGCAACCTTCAAAGCTTTTGATCCAGGCCATGGTTTGATTTTCGACAGTTTTGAACCTAACGCGCGTTCTGCAACTTCTGTGTCATAGGCCGCTTGGGCTCGCAACCAGTAGCCGTTCGAAAGTCCGAAAAACCGGCACAGGCGCAGATCGGTATCGGCAGTAATGGTCCGTTTGCCCGCCACGATATCGCCAATGCGCTGTGCCGGCACACCAATCTCCTTCGCCAACCGATATTGACTGATCTCCATCGGCTTAAGAAATTCTTCCAGCAAGAGCTCGCCAGGCGTAACAGGTTTGAGTTTTCGCATCGTTATCCTCACTCAATGATAGTCCAGGATCTCAACATCTTCAGCGTTGCATCTACTGGATTGCCGTGGTGTCACTAAGCTCAATAATCTTTTCTCCCGCGTGGACAAGAGCCGCGGCGGTGGGCCATGCCCCAGTGAGGATCGTCTTCACTTTTGCGTTCGATGTGTTGCCGCATGTGATCCATATGATTTGCGGTGGCGAACCAAGCTGAATGACCAAGTCGACCAAATCACGATCCTTGGTCAGTACAACAGCGCGTGCGTCGCGCGCCATAGAAAGATATCTCGATCCTTCGCGTGACGTAGCCCTAGGTCTCTTATGGCCGCGGCCTCGACGTCAAACGTCGCACTAAGCCATCGGGCTATGGCGGGAGAGATTTGGGCGTCGACCCAGATCTTCATGCAGCGAGAATCGGGTGATTGAGGCGGCTACTCGCAAATCGGAGGCAAGCCGTGATGTCTTTGGCTTCAAGGTCTGGCAGCTCTTCGAGAACCTGTTGCTGTGTCAGCCCAGACGCCAGAAGGTCAAGTACATCGATCACCCGAATCCGCATCCCACGAATACAGGGTCGTCCCCCACACTGTTCTGGGTTGACAGTAATGCGTTCGAATAATTCCGCCATAGTGGCACCCTCCTGTAGCACGCTGTGCCTTGCGGAGGCATTCTACTCAAAGCCTAAGGCTTTATCTATGTGGGCTACTGGGAATCCATCCGCTTGGAGTTCCCTCCAACGACCGAAACATGATGATCGCATCCTGGTAGGTCCCGTCGTTCTTTCGGACGGCGCCGGGGAACCGGTCATGCGGATAGGACATTCCCTCTTCAACGATCACCCGATACAACGCCTTGAGCGGTTCGATATCCCGCTGATCGGCGAGCACCAATTGAACGGGCGAGCCGTCCTTGAGCTTGGCGTCGATGGGAAAGATAAGACTCATCGCACAGCACCTTTGCCTGAGAGAAATTTGGGGCTCACAGAAATTTAAGGGGTCTGACCGGATCTCTACTTCTTCGCATGTGCGCCGGCCCATTCTGACAGCAGTGCAACATGTCCTTTTCGCTTGGCCTTTCTAAGATAGGCCGCATCTGCCGTAAGATAGAGTCCTTTGGTTCGTATCGCCAAAACGTGGTAGGCCGAATCGTAGAATGTCACGCCTTTCACCTCGCGCATGTGCTCCAATACGGCGAGGGCATACTCCGTGCGCAACGGCACTTCATCGAAATCATAGGCCGACAGTGCGCTCATCAATTCCATTGCCATCGCCGGCTGTTTCAGGCCTAAGACATTGCCGACTTCATAGCGCCACAGGGTTGGAAGCCTGATCTGGACCCGCTCGGCCAGCAATGCTTCTTGAAGCTCTCTCGCTTGAGCGTGATCCGGTTCAGTTTCTTTTTCTAACACCCACTTCAGGATGACGGACGCGTCCGGCACGACGATCATCGGTCTGCTCTCGTCCGATCGCGTCTTACCGCATTCACGATCTCCTCTCCGCTCAAGGTGGCGCTTCGCTTTCGCAACTGGTGGAGGATGTCGGTGGCATGCTCCCGCTTGCGACGGAGCAGTTCCTTCCGCAGCGCCTCGTTCACTACCTGGCTGCGGCGCCTCGGAGGCACGAGTCGAAAGAGTTCTTCACGCACCCGCTCGTCGATCGAGACATTCAGCTTGACCATAGGCCTCTCCCTCTTTTCCCAGATAGCTCTTTTCAAAGTACGCCAACACTGTACGCCTATACTTGGCGCCTAGTCAATGCGGCTGTGAGGCCGAACAGAACTTTGCGAAGCCCAGTTTTTGTCAGAGAATCTGCCGGAACGCGTCTTCCTCGCGCTCCGTGAGTGGCGCGGTGGCGTTGGGATTCTGAATCAGCAGCCGGACTTGCGGATAGCCCCGCTGGTGTTTGGTCCGTTCGACCATTGCGACGTTCGCCGTCCGCGTGGCCGATTTGACGGGAAGCGGCTCGACATCCCAGAGCGTAATCAGCACTGCGTTCAAATGGAGTAGGCTTGTCAGTAAGAAGAGCACTGATCCAGCAAGACTCTTGAGATCAAGCAGAAACTTCGCTGGCCTTGTTATGCGTGGCCCTTGTAGATCTGCCCGTGAGCATGAGAATGGGGCCATTCTGAATTTCATATCCCAGTGATCGGCAAGCACTAAATGCACGGGGGGAGCCGTCCTTGAGCTTCGCATCGATGGGGAAAGGTGAGGGTCAATTCAGTGAACCTCAAGCTTCAAAACTGTTTTGGGCACGTTTCTTCACGGTTGGCGGGCTGCTTCAGCGGACAAAGCTCTCCTCGGCTGCACATCGGAAGATCTGTCCGATCGCGGATGTGCCAGCTATCAAATAAGTCAATACTCATGCCTGACCCATCTTATGACCCATTATAAGCCATTGATCCCATATTGGGATCCTGATACAGTAGCCTCGTGCGCGTCATTGCCAAACGAACCCTACGCGACTTTTGGAAACAGCACCCAAAAGCCAAAGGTCCCTTGGAGGCTTGGCATCAAGAAGTAGCTCGTGCCGATTGGGCAACTCCCTCGGCAGTCAAATCCCATTTTCGATCAGCCAGCATGCTGCAAGACAACCGAGTGGCGTTCAACATTGCGGGGAACCAATACCGCTTAATTGTGAAGATCAATTATCCGTATCGGGTTGTCTATATCCGCTTTATCGGCACTCATACAGAATATGACGCCATCGACGTTACGACAATCTGAAGCTGTGGAGGCGCCATGACGATTGCACCGATCAAGACGAAGAGAGATTATGACCGTACCCTGCATCGCATTGACCAACTCATGGATGCGAAGTCCAGCACAAAGGCAGGTGATGAGCTGGACGTGCTAACGACGCTTGTTGAGGTCTACGAAGCAAAACACTATTCCATTTGCCCTCCCGATCCCATCGAGGCGATCAAATTTCGAATGGACCAGCTTGGCCTGACACGCAAAGACTTGGAAACGATGCTGGGCGGGCGCGGACGGGTGTCAGAGATATTGACCGGAAAGCGCAGCCTCTCTCTCAAAATGATTCGGAGGCTTCATAGGAAACTTCGAATCCCGCTGGAGAGCCTCGTTGGCACGGCGGCCTAGTACGAATCCGACCGCACAGGCGGCGTGCGATGAGATTCTCCGAGAAGACCAGATTGAAGATCACGCTCCGGTAGCCGAGCCGCTTCGCGTACTCCAGCATGGTCGCACCCAGCAACCACCCCAAGCCTTTGTTGCGCCACTCCAGCGCCACGATGAAGCCGGTGTTCGCCACTTGTCTAGCTCGCCCCGGCCAGTCCCGCCGCGCCCTCTCGATCCGGCACATAGGCCGCCACCGTGGGTTTTCCACGAAACCAATGGTCCATGAAGTCGTCGTGATCCGGGAACCGGTCATGCGGATAGGATGTCCCCTCCTCGACGATCACCCGATAGAGCGCCTTGAGCGGTTCGATATCCCGCTGATCGGCGAGCACTAGCTGCACCAGCGAGCCGTCTTTGAGCTTGGCATCGAGAAAGGTGAGGCTCAATTCAACAAGACCTTGGGAAAAGATTCCTGCCATCTTTTCTTCGTTCAGGGCCGTCTTAAGATGGCCCGGACGACTTGGATTAGACCTGGAAATACTCGATCAGTAAAGAAAGGAGTTAGGCAGCAGTACTTTTGCGAACAGTCCGCCTTGAACGTGACGTCAAGCTCGACCGCTGTTCGCGAAGTCGGCCTGTTACGAACTTGTGGAGTACGCTTGCCATAAGAGTTTGGTACGGGACTCCTTCTTCAGCCGCTCGGGCCTGGATATCCGCCAAATCAACTGTAGACATACGGATATTCACCCTCCTCTTCTTCGTCAACGTAGCCCGCGCATATTCCCTGTATCGGCGCAACGAGGCGTCGGATGTCACCAGCGACTTCAGTTCGCCATGTTCATATGCGGAAAGAATGCTCTTTTCTTCTCGATTAAGTTTTTTCACACTTGACCTCTTCTGCCATAGTCCCGGGTGGCCTTTCGACTGGGAATGATCGTCTTCAGAAACTTTCTCAGGCTGCCCTTCCTGGGAAAGTCTTCGTTCGCACGAGAAGATCGACGTCGCAATCGAGAACGTGGAGTAATGATAGTAGCTGATCCACAGACTTTCGGTAGTTCGTCTGATCGAGTAGACGATAGAACTGTGTGGCCGATGTTCCAAGCCGCCGAATAATCTCGCGCTTCGATAAGGGACTTGCCTCGACTCGCTTCTGCGCTTCGATCGTCAACTTATAAAGCAGCGCATCACGCAAGTAGTGCGGGTCCTGGTTGTATGCCAAGACTTGCTCGCTATGGACCGTTCCTTCTTTTCCAGATTTCAGCACGAAGGTGAATCCTTCCCGGCCCAGTTCCTTATCGACGAAAAGACGGAGGATTGGATCATTGACGCTAGGTTGAGGATCCACCTTCGAGTACGGAAGCTGGAACGTCTTCGTTGATGTTTTTACCTGAAATGCCTTCTTGCGATTGTTAAGGCTCACTGATTGGATCTTCATAGTGCCCCCTCGGACTCCAATTCCTCAATCAACGCGTGAACTCGCCGCGCCGCCTTACCGATCATTGGCCGCTTGTTATCTAGGTCCCACTTCACAACGAGTATCCCGTCGCGATACACATGCACATGCCGGGGAAGATGGTCGCCTTTCCAGGTGACGAAGATGTAGCCACCCCGGCGGATCTTACTCATAACGTAGTGCTACCTTCAGTGGTATCAGTTTGTCAAGGTCGCCAAGTTAAAGAAGTTGTCGCCTTTGCTTTGGGGAGTCAGTCGGAACTCAGCCGCTAACCTTCGACCAGCGACCGAAACATGATGATCGCGTCCTGGTAGTCCCGCCGCGCCCTCTCGATCCGGCACATAGGCCGCCACCGTGGGTTTTCCACGAAACCAATGGTCCATGAAGTCGTCGTGATCCGGGAACCGGTCATGCGGATAGGATGTCCCCTCCTCGACGATCACCCGATAGAGCGCCTTGAGCGGTTCGATATCCCGCTGATCGGCGAGCACTAGCTGCACCGGCGAACCGTCTTTCAGTTTGGCATCGATGGGAAAGGTGACGCTCACCTTAATGAACCCGGCCTCCCTTGTCTCATGTTCCATATTTCACGGAGGACAGATTTGGCCTAAGGCACTTCCTGTGGTAACGAACATGAGATCCTTTGCCTTGATAGGATGGCTGTGGAGATAGTTATCCGTCATAGCTTTGAGTTGGTCAGGGGTAATGTGTTTCTGCCGAACGCACAGTGCCGTATAGCGCGTCATTGAACCGATCACTTCAAGGGTACGTTTTCTTTCTTCGGACAAGGGCCCACCAGAAAGAAGAGAAGTCCCCATGACCGTTACCGCATCTAGGTGGCCCGCTGCGTATCCACGCTTGAATTCCTTAGACTGTTTCACCCACGCAATGCCATCCATCTCTGCCCGAACTGGGCATACCATCATCGAAATTGCACCAAGCAAACCAAGCATTAACATCTGTCTCATGGAACCTCCAGGTTATAGAGCAATCTGTAATAAAAGAAAGGAACAACCAGCGAATCAATTAGCAAGCCGGAATTCACCCTCCTTACAAGGAGCCCGATTGCAGAGAAAAACGGAGATTCTCAAGTTCATTCAACGCGCCCTGAAGGACCCGCATAATCTCTAAGTGATTTGTGACTCCTAGGTTGATGTAGTGCAAGCGACGTGAAGCACCACACCCAACCGTGATTCGCCCATAGAATTTTGTCTGCGTTGCAGATGAGCGCGAAGCCCGAGTAAGTCGTCGGTGCTTGACCGTGTTTGCGAGGTCACCGACGATGGCCATGTATTGGGAGTTATTGATGAACTCTTCGATCTCGTCAGACTTCATTGGGTACTGATCTTTCAGCCAATCTTTCTCGTTCCAGAGGAATACAAGAAAGATCTTTATCTGTCGCTTGAGCTCTGGCTCCGATGTTCGGTAGTGAATCCAGTTGGCGATGCGGCTCCACAGCGCTAGAACTTCAAACCAGTTGGCATCGGCATTGGCCTGATCGACAAGAACCATGTCATTGACCTCCTGTTAAGCCTGCCGGGAGCTGCCTATGCATCAAAACAACGAAGCCTCAAGAATCTGTTTCGGCAAGTCTACTGCAATGGCAAACATGTCTCCACTACTTCGCTGGGACCACTAGGAGGTTCAAACGGGTCCTTCCGCAAGGCCCTCAATGACTGAGTGGCGAGGCGTACTGTCTTGTGCTTTGAGCGTCTGGTCGATACTCGAACGCAGCGGACGACCAGTTTCAGGATGCGGGGCTATCCCCGCATCACATGATGGGCACCCCTTCCCCGCATCCTTCTATAGATTCATCCGCTCACTGAACCTCTTAATTTTCTTCACGGTTTCACCGTTTCACTCGCTCGCAATCACCGGCACTCCAGTTGCTCAAGCACTCCTCCGTCGGCGCGTTGAACCGGCGGCTGGAAAGGGGGTGGATTGGGCAAGGCCGAAGCCGAATGTTGAATTTTGAATGTTCAATGTTGAGTGAACAATTCGATCAAGAAGGAGGATTGCCATCATGCAGAAAGGTCCATCGCAGGTTTCGTCAGGTAACATCACGCCCACCGTTATGGGGCCGCAGAAAGACACAAAGGAGGTGATGCTCCTGGCCGGGCTGGTCCTGTTTCTGGGCGGCCTGATTGCCGCCGGCTGGTACTATGGGCAACTGAGCGACCAGGTGAAGATCACACCGGCCGCGGAGAAGGTGGATAACGCCAACGTATCTGAATTCCTCAAAAAGGCCGGTGCTCTACAGCATGCTGAGGCCTCCACCACGAATTCCACTCCGGTGACGGCTCCGGTCGCCACAATACCGGACATCATCCATTCCGATGTCTACTTCGAGGTGGGCCGGAAGGGTCTCACCGACGAGGCCAAGGCGCAGCTCGCCGCCCAAGCCGACATGCTGAAGCAGCATCAAGAATTCGGCGTGCTGATCCAGGGCTATACGGATCAACAGGGCTCAGCCGGCTACAATATGAAGCTCGGCCTGAAGCGGGCGGAGACGGTGAAAGCCGAGTTGGTGAATGCCGGCATCGCGGAGCACCGGATTAAGACCGTCAGCCTGGGTGAAGAGGGCGTGCTGTGCATCGACAGCAGCGACGTCTGCCGGCACATGAATCGACGGGTGCATCTGGAAATCCGCAAGATCGGCCAAGAGCATATGGCCGTTCCCGCCGTAGCCACCACGATGGCCACCGATCCCTCTGAAGCCGGTATCGATCCCTCGATCAAGGCTGAAGACAAGGGCTCAAGCACCGAGAGCCTCCCACCTTCCTCGTCCGATTCGGCAGGGACAACCTCCGAACCGACTCCCGGCAGCTAGCGCAATGTCTGGTTCCGACCCTGGAGGAGCCTTGCTCCTCCAGGGTCGACCGTTGCGCTATGTGGTGACGGCAGATGCAGAGATGATGGGAGAGAGTCGGTAGGAGAGGACCGCGGTTAATTGGAATATTTCCGCTTGGTCCTCTTGGCGGTTTTCCATTTCCAGGGCGGCACAGGATGAGGCTCGGACCACAGGCCCTTTCCCGACGCCCTGGCCAGTTCTTCGAGTTCTAGAAGGCTGCGGTCGCCGGATCCCGATCGTTGCCACCAGGCCAAGCCCTCTTTCACCAACTCACGGCCCACATTGCGTCCATCGGGGAGGAAGATCTCGGCGGTGGTCCGGCCATGTCCATCCCGTTTGAGCGCGCGAACAATGACCTCCCGACCACCGACGTAGGCCGCCGTCGCGTGTTTAGCTTGTTTCCCATGAGGCTGCTTCAGCTCGGGACAATCAATGTCCTTGAGGTAGACGGTTTCGGTTTTTCTGTCGTGATAGATGGTCAGCCGATCGCCCTCATGGACTGCGACGACCCGCGCCATGAATTCGGCCCACGAGGACGCGGGATAGGTAACGGCCAGCGCGGCGAGGACACTTGTCATGGACAGCGCCTTGAACAGCATGCCCTATGCTAGCGCGGGGTTTCCATACGGCCAAGCGAAATTCCTTTTCTCCTCTCGCGGCCCTTTTGCCGCCCGAGAGACGATGTCGTTGAACTGGCCTCTCAAGGCTTGACGTTGGTTGGGCGGTGAAAGAGCCGGTACAAAATCGGCAGCACCAGCAGAATCAGCGCCGCGGACGTGAGCATGCCTCCGACCACCACCCGCGCAAGCGGCTGCTGCGACTGCGCCCCGATGCCGGTGGCCACCGCAGCGGGCAGCAAACCAATCGCGGCTGCCAATGAGGTCATCAACACCGGCCGCATCCGGACTTCGGCGCTCTTGAGAATCGCCGTCCTCACGTCCAGGCCTTCATGTACATGGTCTTGGATCCTGGTAATCAGGATCAGCCCCCCCTGCACCGCGACCCCGAATAACGAAATGAATCCGACGGCGGCCGAGATACTGAAATGCGTGCCGGTCAAGGCCAGCGCCAACACCCCGCCGACGAGCGAGAACGGGACGGCGATCAAAACAAGCAGCGCGTCGCGTATCGAATTGAGCACAAAATACACCAGGAACAAAATGATGACGAGCGTGATCGGCACGATCTTGGCCAAGCGGAGCTTTTCGTCCTGGAGCTGGTCATACTCTCCGTGCCAATCCATATGGTAGCCATCCGGCAAGGTGATGGTGCGTGCCAATGATTCCTGGGCATCCGTCACCGTGCCTTCGAGATCGCGTCCGCGGACGCTGAACTTGATGGGAATGTACCGTTCGTTGTTCTCGCGATAAATAATGAAGGCGCCTGTCTGCTCAGAAATTGTCGCCAATTGCTTAATCGGGATCTTCGCCCCGTCTGGCGTACTGACTTGGATCTGCCCGATGCTGTCGATGTCCTGCCGATACTCCGGCAGGAACCGTACGACCAGGTCGAACCACTTTTCGCCTTCATACACCTGGGTCACCGCTTGGCCGCCGATCGCCGCTTGAATGACGTCGTTGACGTCTCCAACCTGAAGGCCGTAGCGCGCACATTCCTGACGATTCACTTCGATGATTAAATTCGGCTGGCCGAGCACATGGAAGACGCCCAGATCCTTGATCCCCCACACGTCCTTCATCACGCCCAAAATACGAGCCGCCTCGGCCTCTAACACTTTTATATCAGGCCCATAGAGCTTAATGGCGTTCTCTCCCTTGACCCCGGACATGGCTTCCTGGACGTTGTCCTGTATAGCTTGAGAAAAGTTGAACGTCACGCCGGGGAACGCTTTCAAGATCTGTTCAATCTCGTCGATCAGCGCCTGCTTCGTCTTCACGGAGGATCGCCATTCCGATTTGGGTTTGAGCGTGACGAGGAATTCGGAATTGAAAAAACTCGTCGGATCGGTGCCGTCGTCGGGCCGCCCTAATTGCGAGGCCACATCGATAATTTCTGGAAATTGCTGGAAGACCATTCGAATCTGCGTGGCCAGTTGCGCAGCCTGTTCAAATGAAATATCCACCGGGAAGGTCGCCCGCAACCAGATATTCCCCTCTTCCAGAGCCGGCATGAATTCTCCCCCGATGAGCGGAACCACGCTTAACGCGATGACCAGCGCACCCACGGCAATTCCCACCACGATATACTCGTGGTCCAGGGCCCACTCGAGCAGACTGAGATAGCGCCGCTTCATCCACCCGACGATCGCGGTGTCCTGCTCTTGGATTGGACCGGTCAAGAGCAGCGAGCACAGCGCCGGCGCCAATGTAAACGCCATGATCAGCGCCCCCGTGAGCGCCAATCCATAGGTCAATGACATCGGGGCAAAGATTTTCCCAGGCACCCCCGTCATGGTAAACAAGGGCAGGAACGCCACCACGATAATCGTCGTGGCAAAGAAGATCGGCCTCCCCACTTCGCGCGCCGCCCGCATGATATGCATCGGCACGGTCAACCCCTGCGCCTTCTTGTGGGAGATATGATAAAAAATGCTCTCGACCATGATGAGGGTGGAGTCCACGATAATGCCGAAATCGATCGCCCCCAACGAAATCAAGTTGGCCGACTCTCCTCGAATCACCATGAGGCAAAACGTGAAGAGCAAGGCGACCGGGACCGTCAGTGCCACGATGAGTGCCGTGCGTCCATGACCGAGAAAGACATACAGGATGATGGAGACCAGCACCACGCCCGCGATCAAAATATCGACGACCGTTTCGATCGTCGTATGGATCAATACCGTTCGATCGTAGAAGGTTTGGATTTTCACCCCGGGGGGCAATCGCTTGTTGTTCAGCTCTTCGACCTTCTGGTGCACGCGGTCTAGGACCGGAAGAGCTTTCTCGCCCCGCTGCAGGAGGACCACGCCTTCTACGACGTCATCCCGTTCATCGATGCCGACCTTCCCCAAGCGCACCCGATTCCCCACACTGGTCGTGCCGAGGTTTCTGACGAAGATGGGGGTGCCCTCTTTTTCGGTAACCACCGTGTCCGCAATATCGTCCAGATCACGCATCAGGCCCAATCCGCGGACATTGAAGCTCTGCGCCCCCATCGTCAGATAGTTGCCGCCCACATCGGTATTGTTTTGGACCAACGCTTGAATGACCTGATCCAGCGTCACGTTGTAACTGAGCAGCCGCCCTGGATCGAGATCGACGTGAAACTCCTTCGTGGTTCCTCCGAACGTCGTGACGTCAATCACGCCGGGCACGCGTTTGAACCCCCGCCGGACTTGCCAATCCTGGATCGTCTTCAAGTCCGTGAGGGATTTCCCTTGGCCGACCACTTCATAACGATAGATTTCCGCGATCGCCGACCAGGGCGAAATCGTCGGCTGGGTGTTTTTAGGGAGCGTGATCATTTGGAGACGGTTCAGAACTTCCTGACGATCGCGAAAATAGTCCGTCCCGAAATCAAAATAGACTTTGATGTCGCTCAGGCCAAAGATCGAGAGCGACCGGATATCCGTCAGTCCGGGCATGCCCTGGAGTGCAATCTCGATGGGGAGGGCGATGGCCCGTTCGATTTGTTCGGCAGACCACCCGGGATACTGGGTGATCACTTCGATCATCGGAGGAGAAGGGTCCGGATAAGCCACCACATCGAGGATATGAAACGCGTAGAGTCCGCCGAACATCAGCACCAGGCCGGCCACACACACAAACAGGCGCTGGGTCAGGGCAAAACTGACAAATTTCTCAACCATAGAAACCGTCGCTCCTCATCGAATCAGTATCGGTCATTCCACGCGGCGGCTATAGCAGCCCGCCGTCCATTCGGGTAGAACGTGTCGTCGAGTGCTGATCTGACCGGCGATTCAGATTCGGTACTGGGCGAGTTGCTGATACAGGGGACGAGCAGATGCTCCGGCTGGAGAGGGTACGGATCCGACAAAACCACCCACGCCTTGGTGGAGGCGCATATGGCCCTGCCGCGCGAGGAGCGTCACTACCGCCAACACGCCGTCATCATCAAACTCATCGAGTTCCGGCTCGATGACTTGCGTAAACGACATCAGGGGCTGCAACAGGTCGTCCGTGAGATCGAAGAGATCGGCGGCCGCCATCCCTCCGACAAAAACCCATACGGATAAGATGATGACCAGTTGGCGGGTCAATACGACATTATTCGGCATGCAGCACACCGATCATCTTTTGCCTCTCATGGAGCCGGCGACCCGGATTGAACGGGCGACCTGCGGTTTACGAAACCGCTGCTCTACCAACTGAGCTACGCCGGCATCCTCGAATGATGGAGGGGGATCGGGCCTTGCTGAAGGCCATCAACAAACCAGGGCGCCATGATACCGGCCACTGTGCGGGCTGTCAATGAACCAGCGAGGCGGTCTGTCGCGCTCTTACTGTGCCGGACCGACACCGGATGGTGTGACATTCTGAGGCGGCGCGGCGGAGTCTTCCTTTTTGGTGGCCGCCGGCTTGGGATTGTTCCCCTTGGCCAATGGATGAATCCTCACCAGCGCCCCTTGCCCCGGAGGCGGAAGGCAGAGAGGATCTTGTTCGTTGCCGAACTGCTCCCTGGCGACCCGGCTCGTCTGACTTCGAGCATAGGTGCAGAGTTCTCCGGCCACCACCGTTCCATCGCGATCCACATCGGCCAGCCCTTGAAGCCCTCTCAGCAGATGATAGGTAAAGAGCCCGTGCCGCCCCGGCTCGTAGGCGTGGGCTTCCTGCAGGCCCTTATGAGACACCATCCACATCACCTGGTCTTTGCGCTCGCCGCCGGCGGCGTCCCACAGGGGTACAGCGGTAGCAGCGGGATCTGCACCCGGCGCCGGTTCCAGCGACACATCGAACATCAAGATGGCCCGTTGAATCGGCGTGCGCGCCAAGCTTTCCTGAAGCCGTCGCACGGAATAGAGGCGGTGCACCGCCGAGGTCGTCCCGTCAAACGGAACGAGCGACACCGCGCCGGTCACGGCGTCGACCAGCGCGCGGCCCGAGAAAAAGACATACACGACGGTGGTGGGATCCGCTCGCTTCGGCAACCACTCATCGAAAGTTTCTGCGAGATCCTGCTTCAACGCATGGGTGTCGACCAAGACCCGAACCCTGTCTTCCGGAACGTTCCCGATGGCGCGGAGATAGCGGGCCATGACTTCCGCGTCGCGTCCCGCATATTTCACCGGCGGCATCTGCTCGTCTCGGAAGCGCCCCACGCCGATCGCCACGATCAGCGCCTTCGGCTGTTTCAGCGCGGCCACTGATTTGGGCGGTTGATCCACATCGGGAACCGCCTCGCCAGCCGCCTGTTTCGGCTTGATGAGGACGGTAAATTTTTTGTCGAGCGGAACCGTCACAATGGGCGTCGCGCTTCGCAAGCGCAACATCAACTCGCCTTGGAGCGGCTCCTTTGGAGCGGATACGCGCGCCGTGCTCGCCGTCCGCTTGACCTGTCCCGGCTGCACGTCTCCCAGGGACAAGACCGGTGGAAACTGAGCCGTCAGCGTGGGGGTGCCGCTCAGCGCCACTTCCACGCCTTTCGCCTCCACGAGGCCGTCGTTCTTTACTTCAATTTCAATGGTCAGTGATTCTTCCTGCTGGAGGATGTGGTCTCGATTTTCGTCTCGCAGGATGGCCCTGAATGTCAGCGCGGTCGCCTGCGTGCCATCGGTCGTCATCGGTGGCTCCGCTTTGGGAGCGAGGGCTTGGCTCTCTGCCGCTGTCTCACGCGCGGCGACAGCGGCTGGTGGTTCGACTGCGCCTGGGGCTTCGCTCGATTGCGCCGGCGCCACGGCCGCCGCGGGCATGCCGGTTTTCCGTCGCTCGGCAAACTCGCGCACCCGGATCGATTCAGCCACCTGCCTGGCCATGCCTTCGCTGACCAGCTCGATCGCCTCCCGGACGACGGGTTCCAGCCCGGTGACGTCGCAGGATTGCTCCGTTACCTCCACATCGCCGTGGCCGGCGCTCTGCAACTTTTTACTGAACAAGACGGTTCCGTCATCGGCGAGGAAGGTCAGGTCCAATCCAAGACTGACCGTGACCGGATACCTCTTGTTCGCCTGACGGTGAATAGCCAGATCGATTTGCTTCAGTCCCAGGCCGATCTCAATCACCCCATCAGAACCGGCCCGTTGACCGGGCAGGGCTTCGGTCGACATGCCTTTGAATACCCGCCCGAGTTTTTTGGGGATCACCTCGGTCAACTGTGCGGCAATTGGAAGAGACGCCGGTTGGCCGCAGGCATTCTGATAGGGCATGGCCGCGGTCGTCACCGTCGGCGAAAGGCGGAGCATCGGCGTGAGGGGGATAGTCGTGACGCCGGCGAGTGGGTCGCTCCGTTTGAACCAGGAACAGCCGGCGCACAGGAGAGCCATCCCCACGACCAGAGACAGGACCACGCGCCGATGCATTGAAGGGACTTGCACTGGAGCAACACCTTGCATGTTCAGGTTATAACGAAATCGCGCGGACGAGCACAACCGCCGTCACGAATTGACAGGCCTTCGCCCCTCGGCTAAGGTCTCGCCATGGCGACGCCCCCTGCGATTTCCACTCCGGAACCGTCGGGGGGCGTACCTTGGGCTGCCTTCGCTCGCCTGATCCGCCTCCAGAATCAAACCGGGACCTATCTGCTGCTGCTGCCGACTCTGTGGGGGCTCGTGCTGGCAACGCGCGGCGTACCGCCGCTGCGCCTCTGGGCCATTTTCGCGGCCGGGTCTTTCCTCATGCGCAGCGCCGGCGTCATTCTCAACGATTGGGCCGATCGGTCGTTCGATCGACAGGTGGCCCGCACCAAAACGCGCCCCTTGGCCTCCGGTGAGCTCTCCGGCCGCCAAGCAGTGACGTTGCTCGGCATCCTGTTGCTGTCGGCTGCAGGGCTCGTCCTCCTCTTGGACCCCTTGGTGCTGCGGCTGGCTCCCATCGCCCTCCTGCTCGCCGCCTTGTACCCGTTCTCCAAACGATGGATCCCCATCCCGCAAGCGGTGCTCGGGATCGCGTTCGGATGGGGCACGGTGATGGCCTGGGCGGCGGTGCAAGGACGCCTTGATGGTCCCGCCTGGATTCTCTTTGTAGCGACCGTCGCCTGGGCCGTGACGTACGACACGATCTACGCGCTTCAGGACCGGGAGGATGATCGCCGCATCGGCGTCAAATCGGCAGCCT
>CAYNLM010000065.1:0-20230 GCA_964398045.1 uncultured Nitrospira sp.
CGTGCGGCGCCGGGCCCTGGTTTGATAGGGGTAAAGTGTTTCAAACGGAATTTGAGCATTATGAGAAGCTGGAAGGGATGCCGGTGTCCTGCGAGTGGAAGGCGAACAAGCTCGGACAGATGGTGAAAGCCAACTTGCCGATGGTGTTTCAAGGCCTCGTCGTCATGCCGCTCTACGTCGGCTATGATGTGAAGCGCGCCGAAGGGCGTATCTTCAAGTACGACATTACGGGGGGACGGTACGAGGAATCCGATTATCATGCGATCGGGTCCGGCGGGAAAGATGCGCGAAATACAATGCGCGAGCATTTCAAAAAGAATCTGTCCGAGCCTGATGCGCTGAAGTTAGCGCTGATGTCGCTCTACAACGCGGCAGACGATGACGTCGGCACAGGCGGCCCCGATTTGGTCCGAGGCATCTATCCGACCGCCAAGTTGGTCACGGCGCAGGGCATTACCGATGTGACGGATGAACAGATTCGGGCCGTATATGATGCCATGATTGCTGCGCGCCGCTCGAAGGAGACGTAACCGATGCCAATGCCCTATTACGTGTCTCCCGAACAGATGATGCAGGACAAGGCGGAGTATGCCCGCAAGGGTATCGCCAAAGGCCGATCGATCATTGCGATGGAGTATGCGGACGGCCTTCTCCTCACGGCGGACAATCCCAGCGCCTCGCTCCATAAAGTGTCGGAAATCTACGATAGCATCGCGTTTGCCGGAGCCGGCAAATACAGTGAATTCGAAAATCTTCGGAAGGCGGGTATCCGCCATGCCGATCTCAAAGGGTTCATGTATAGTCGAGAGGACGTGACCGGTCGCTCCTTGGCGAACGGCTATTCCCAAAGTCTCGGGACCATTTTCAGCCAGGAGCTGAAACCGCTGGAAGTGGAGATTCTGGTCGTGCAGGTAGGGATCAACGGCCAGCCGAACGAGATGTATCGGATTTCGTTCGACGGCAGCATCATCGATGAAAAGAATTTTGCGGTGATCGGCGGCCGCTCTGAAGCCGTGCAGGCCTTCCTGAAAGAGAGGAGCGCCGGCGAACCCCCTCCCTTGAAGGCTGCAGTGGCGCTCTGCGTCTCGGCCCTCGATCAGACCGCGAGTCAGAAGTTACAGCCCGAGGGTCTTGAGGTTGCGGTGCTGGATCGGAATCGATCCGGCCGCAAGTTCCGACGCTTGGGCGTCGCTGAAGTCCGGCAACTGCTTTCGCCCTAAGTTCTTCCCCTCCCTTCTGTGTGCCCCCGCTGATGTCGATTGGTCCATCAGTTGAAGATCGTGGGAGGGGTGTGTATTCTGTCTTTACACACCATGATGTCTCCCGGACCCATGAAACAGCGCATTTTCGGCCTGGAGAACGAGTACGGTCTCATCTTCTCGCCGAATGGGCGCATCTATCTGCCCATGGAAAAAGTCCTCGGCTACATCTTCGAGGGGCTGATTCCGAACAGCTGGCCATCCAACGCTTTTCTGGTGAACGGCGCGCGCTTTTACCAGGACACCGGGTGCCATCCGGAATATTCCACGCCGGAATGCGACAACATTCTGGAGCTGGTTACGCACGACAAGGCGGGCGAGCGATTGCTGGAAGCCTGTCTGCCGGCGGCAGAAGAACGGCTGCGCGAAGAAGGGCTTTCCGGCGAGATCTACATTTTCAAGAACAACACGGATTCATTGGGAAATACCTATGGATGCCATGAAAACTTTCTCATGCGCCGTGATGTCGATTTTTGGAAAGTCACGGAGCAACTCATACCATTCTTCGTGACGCGGCAGGTGTTCGGCGGGGCGGGGAAGGTCTTGAAAGTCAGCGGCAAGCCGCAATATTTCATCTCCCAGCGGGCCCAGCACATCCATGAGAAAACCTCCTCCTCGACCACGTCGTCGCGCAGCATCATCAATACGCGTGATGAGCCGCATGCCGATGCCGAACGCTATCGCCGCCTCCATATCATCGTGGGAGATTCGAACATGTCGGAGTTCGCCACCTATCTCAAGGTGGGGACGGCGGCGCTGGTGCTCTCGATGATCGAGGAAGGATATGCGGTGCACGGAATGGAATTGGAAGACCCGGTGAAGGCCATCCGTGAAATCTCACGCGATCCGACTCTGAAAAAGAAAGTGAAGTTGGACGACGGGAGGCAGCTGACCGCGATCGAAATACAACAAGTGTATTGGGAGCGCGCGAAGGACTACTTGGATCAGCAGGATCACGAACCGATCCTTGATGACGTGCACCAAAAGTGGGCGGAGGTGCTGGATCAGTTGGAAGATGATCATATGCAGTTGACCCATCGGGTGGATTGGGTCACCAAGAAGCATTTGATTCAGTCCTACGTCGACAAGAAGGATTGTGGATGGGACGATCCTCGGGTGTTTCTGCTCGATCTTCAATTTCATGATGTGAAACGGACCCGCGGGCTGTACTATTTGATGGAATCTCGGGGCCTCATTGAACGAGTCGTCGAGGAAGAAGCGGTTCAGCGAGCCATGTCCACCCCTCCCCAAACCACGCGCGCCAAAGTGCGCGGCGATTTCATTCGCTTCGCGAGGGCCAAGAACCGGTCCTATACGGTGGATTGGACGTACCTCAAGCTGAACGGGTATTGGGAAGAAACCATCTTGTGCATGGATCCCTTCAGCGCGACGAACCGGCGTGTCGAGGAACTGGTCGCGCAAGTATCGGGGGCGAGGTTTTACCGATGACGTATCCGGCACTCACGATGATCGGGCAACGCTTTGCCGCGGTGGACCGAAGCCTGCTCATGGGCGTCGTCTTGTTAGCCAGCATTTTCCCCGTCGATTTATTTCCCGGCTCTCTGCCTTCTCCGAAGGGCATCGATGGACAGTACAGCGGGAAGCAGGGTCAGATTATCGTCGTCAGGATTCCGACTGATGACATGGAGGCGCAGGTCCAGGGGAGTTTCCTCGGACGAACGGTCGCGTTTTTCGCCGAGCCTCGGCCGAATGAGCCGAGCGGGTTTGTCGGGCTGCTCGGCATTGATATGCAGGACGAGCCGGGGACTCATGAGTTGGCCGTCGAAATAAAGAATGGTGAGCAGGCCCGGCAACTCAGCTACAACATTCTCGTCGTGAAAGAGAAGTTCCTGGTGGAACGTCTCACGCTGCCGAAGGACAAGGTTGATCTGGATGAGAAGAGCCTGGCGCGATGGAAAGCCGAACAACAATTGGTGAAGGAGGCGCTGGCGACCGACTCACGGATGAAGCTGTGGCAGGCGGGTTTCCTGGAGCCGGTCAACGGCAGGCGGACGGGAATTTTCGGGAGCGTGCGGATCATGAACGGACAGGCCCGCAACCCGCACAACGGAGAGGACATCGGCGCGCCGCTCGGCGCAGACGTCGCCGCGACGAACGACGGCGTCGTCCGTCTCACTGTCGACCATGTCTTTTCCGGCAAGGGTGTGTATCTGGATCATGGTCTCGGGTTTTATTCCATGTACTTTCATCTCTCCGACGTGCTCGTGAAAGAGGGCGACCTCGTCAAGGCCGGCCAGATCGTCGGAAAGGTCGGCGCGACGGGCCGAGCTACCGGCCCCCATCTTCATTGGGGGGTGAAATTAAACGGCGCTCGTGTCAACCCGTACGCGCTGCTGGAGTTGCCGTTTGCCGGCAATGGATCCGGTGATCGGAAATCCGCTCAAGAGCCGGTACCGTCTCCGCTACCCGTTAGCGGTCAGTCCGTTCCCTAGCGGCGACGTGCTCTCTATTGCCCGGTGATGCCCAGCCCCCCGAGTAGGGGTATCAGGCTGTCTTCGCCCGGCCCTTTGCCGCTCTTCATCGCCTCGCTGATTTCATCGAGCAGGCGTCCCGCCTCCGGGTTGACGGTTTTCAATTTCTCGCCTAACTGTCCGGACATCATGCCTTGCTGGACCTCCGCGTCGGTCAGTGTTCCCGCCTTGATACTTTGATCCAGCATCTTCGCCAGTGTTTGGACCTTGGTATAGAGGTCTGGCGGCATCGAGTTCAGGATATTCATCGCATCTTGGCGCCCTCCCATCTGAGCATAAGAAGCGGCCCAGAGCAGCATCGTCAATCCGAGCACGAGGGGCATTATCGTCCAGCTTTTGTTCATGTGCGTCTCCTTGTGTTGCAGTGACTGCCTCATGCGCGCAGATCCATTATCCTGTGCCCGGCGATATTAGGATAGGGAAAACATCATTTTGCTTCCGTGGAGCCTCCCATCGGCGATGAGCAAAATGTAAATTTTGTAGGCGAACGAGAAATCAGGGGATATGCTTAGACATCGTCTTGATACGTGAGGAGGACTGCCATGATGGGACAGATCGAATTCCCGGATGTGACGCTTTACCTGATTGCCATCCTCGGTCTGTTGGTTCTGTGGCAATACTACCAAATGCAGATCATGGCAGGCCGCATTCTGGCCGTGGACATCTTTGATCGGTCGGGCATCCGCATGTATATCTTTGTAACCCCCGATGACGACCACATTTGTGACACGTGCTCCGAAGCGAACGGCCGGGTATTTTCCCCTTCCCAGGTCGCCAAAAAAGGTTTTTCTCCTCTGAATGGAAAATGCAAAAGGCCGTTTCCCTGTCCCGGAGCGCTGATTGGGCTCTATGGCGGGTGGCTGGAGGCGCGCGGGGTGTTGGAGCGGCTTCGAGCGAATTTGAAGAGAGGCGGGATCCAGCTCTCGCCCGAGGAACTGCGGGCCATGGTGAATGGACAGTGGGAGCGGAGCATCAGCGCGGAAACGGATCGCCTTGGGGTTCACATGATCGAGGCGCTTTCGTACGAAAAGATCAATCAGGCGGTGTCCATCGTCGGTTATCGATACGTGGTCGAAGAGGCAAAGGAAGTGCGTCATCTCATGCTTCTCGTGCCTGCCTATCTCCGGCTGGTTCAGCTCTTAGTCCGGACAGGAGAAAGCGACAAGGCCCTGGAGTTGATCGATCGGTTTGAAAACCGATTCCCTGCCAATAAACGCGGGCCGCATTTTCCGTCAGACGAGCAGCGGGAGGTGATGAAAACCAGAAAAACCCACCTCATCAAGAGCCAGCCGTTGAAAATGCCGGCCTAGAACCTTCCGCCCTTCTGCCAGCGAGAATCGCTAATAGTTCGATTCGAGGCTCGAAGGCGTCTTGTTGAGAACGGTGGCGGCGGCGCGGGAGAGGGCGGCGTCCTGGGAGTGGTCCAGCGCATAGATGCGGAACTGGACGAGTCGGGTGGGGAGCAGATCGAGAAACTCTTCCAACGGTTCGGTCGAGACCTGTTTGGTGCCGGGATCATAGACATACAGCGGATTGCCGCGCCGATCTTTCGGGTCAGGTCGCGGGTCCAACGGCGCCATGTCCACGCGAAACGGCAGTTTCTTGAGAGCGGCCGGGAGCTCTTTCGCGATCTGCTGTTCAAACTGCTCCCGGCTGGGAAACGCCATGCCCCGTTCCTGCCCCTTTTCCTTGAGTGCCGTGCTGTAGGCCATTTTCCACTTCACATCCCGGTCCAGTATCCGCCCCCACTCGTGTCCAAGGCGGCGCCTCGAACTCTGGCGGGCCTGCTTCCATCCGCGCACCTCTTCCAATAAAGACCAATCCGTCAAGGTCAGGTATTCCGCCATGTTCTTGCGCGGATCGCGAGGCAGTAACAGCTTCATGGTGTCCCCGAAGATGTCACGCAAATGGATGTCGATCGCGCGGGTCGTCCGATGAAAATACACGTTGGAATAGAGGTACATCCTCGTATTCAAGAACATCTGGAGCGCGGGGAGACCGGTCTTGTGGATCGTGAACCCTTTGTCGGTCACGATCGTGTAGTGAATGAGCCTCGTGAGATCGACAGGACCGACAGCCACGCCGCACATGTAACTGTCCCGCAGCACATAGTCGAGATTGTCGCCGGTATAGCTGCCGGAGATGACGGGTTGGAGCATGTTGAGCCACCGGGGAATGCGGGAATTGTCCTTGCCCTTCTCTTTCAGAATGAGATGCGCGATCTGATCCGGATTCAGTTCTTCTCCCTTGGCGAAGGGGCCTGAGGGACTCCGGCGAATCTTGCGAATGATGGGCCCGAGATGCTCCCGAATAATGATTTGCCCGAGCTTCTCATGGGTCAGATGAAAGGCATGCAGATAGTTCTCGTCGAAAAAGTGGCAAAACGGCCCGTGTCCGATGTCGTGGACGAGCGCCGTGACGCGGAGCAGCTCTTCGACATAGTTGGCGGACGGTAGGTCCTTCGCGATTTTCTTCAGGAACGGATAGAGATGCCGGGCGAATCGCCCGGCCACGTGCATGGTGCCCAAGGAATGGACGAAGCGCGTATGTTCGGCGGATGGGTAGACCCACCGAGCGCTCTGCAATTGATAGATATACCGGAGTCGCTGAATCCAGGGAGAGTCGATCAGATCTTTTTCAGTGCGTTCGTGGGGATCCGGATTGGCATAGGGAACCGTGAAGGAGACGTATTTATGAATGGGATCGGCGATGAGAGCCGATCCATCATACGGGGCATTGGTATCTTGCGCCTGTCCCATGGTCGCCGATGATCTTAGCCCACCTGATCGGAGGGCGGCAATGGCTCGATGGCGAGAGGATGAGACGCACGTCGGTACTTTGAAACGAAGAAATAGGCGGCTGGATACGCCAGCAGTGCGCCGATGACGCTGAGCAGGAATCCGCCCAGCACGAACGGGATCGCGTAGGGCAGGATCTGCTGATACAGGCCGGCAAAACTCAGGTCATGCCAATCGAACGTCGGCACGTCCGTGCGGCCCATCAGCAATGCTCCGGTCCAGTACGTCGCTCCTAAAATAGGCACGACGGTCCATGGATTGTTGACGAAAGCCCCGGCCATCAACGCCAAGAAATTCAGCCGGAAGAGCCATGTGCAGAGCACGACCATGACCGTGTGCAGTCCGTAAGTGGGAGAAAAGGCAATGAACACGCCCAAGGCAAAGGCCAATGCCGTCCGTTGAGGCGATTCTCGCAAGTGCAGCACTTGCCGCAAGAGCGATCTGAAGGACCGTCCTGTAATAAGAGGAGACATCATGAACGAAAATGCTCGTAGCTGGTGATGGGAAGAGTCCGCACCGACCCATCGCCGGATTGTATGCGCACCCCTTCCCGCCGCGGTCTGATTGTCCCGATACAGCTCACGCGAAAGCCTCGTGCCTTGGCTTGGCGCTCAAGAAAGGCCTGTTTTTTGGGAGAGACGGTGAAAAGCAGTTCATAGTCTTCACCTCCCGCAAGCGCAAGCTGGATTGGATCCAAGTGCTTCAATCCGGCATAGGCATGGCACGCGTTCGACAAAGGAATGGAGGGTCCATCGATTTCGGCTCCTACCCCGCTTTCTTCACAGAGATGACGCAGGTCTCCCGACAGTCCGTCCGATACATCAATCGCCGCAGTGGCAAATCGGGCATCATTCAACCATCTGCCCGCTTCAACGCGGGCTGCCGGGCGCAGGTGGCGGTTGATGAGGAATTGTCGATGGGTCTTACTGAGCGCCGCTGTCTGTCGCCGGCCCGATCCCTTCGCCTTCATTCCCGCGAGGAGCCGGAGTCCGGCCAGCGAGTCTCCCAGTGTGCCGGTGACATAAATCCGATCCCCGACCCGTGCCCCCTTGCGAACAAGCGCCCGCCCGGCCCGAGTAGTCCCCACGAGGGTGATGCTCAGAAAAAGGCCCGCTTTGGAGGCCGAGGTATCTCCGCCGATCAATGTCACGCCGTGTGGGCGGCAAGCCCGCATGAGTCCTGCGTACAAACGGTAGATGTGCCGCGAGCCAAGCGACTGTGGGATGGCCAGTGAGATGAGCAGGTAGCGAGGAGCCGCTCCCATCGCAGCCAGATCGCTCAGATTGGCCATCGCGGCCCGGTAGCCGACAGATTCCGGAGAGGCCGTGTTCAGGTTGAAGTGCACGCCTTCGGCGAGGAGGTCGGTGGTGAGATGCCACCATTGTTTTGACGCGGAGGCCACCACGGCGGCATCCTCGCCGATGCCGCGGACGAGCGCCGTCTCGCGCGAGGCGAATCGGCGCTGAAGGGTCCGGATGAACGCGAATTCTTGAAGGATGTGTTTGGCCTTCCGGCGGGCCACCGGCACCACCTAACAGATAAACGTGGGCGGCGCGGCCATCATGGCGGTGCGCGTCGCGTGTGACTCGGCCGGGCGCCGACCTTTACCGGGGCGAGTAGCGGCGCGCGGAGAAGCCGCAGGCGATGAAGGCTTTTTCGAGGCCGGCACGGTCTTGGACTTTCGTCCCAAAGCAATTCTGATCACGTCGTCCATCGTGTCGGCAAATGAGAGGTGGATGCCTTTCAGGAGATGCTTCGGTATTTCTTCCAGGTCTTTCTTGTTTCGGCGCGGCAGAATGACGGTGCTCAGTTTCGCCCGCTTGGCGGCCAGAATTTTTTCTTTCAGTCCGCCGATCGCAAGGACTCTTCCCCTCAGCGTGATTTCGCCCGTCATGGCGAGGTCACGCCTAACGGGGATGCCGGATAGGGCGGAGGCGATGGCCGTGGCCATGGTGATCCCGGCGGAGGGGCCGTCTTTGGGGATGGCGCCGGCCGGGACGTGAATGTGGAGATCTTGCTTGCTGAACATGTCCGGATTGATGTTCAACGTCTTTTCCCGTGACCGGACGTAACTCAGCGCCGCCTGAGCCGATTCTTTCATCACATCGCCGAGATGGCCGGTGAGGGTCAATTGTCCTTTTCCCTTCATCACGGTGGCTTCGATATAGAGCACATCGCCTCCGGATTCCGTCCAGGCGAGTCCCGTGGCAACGCCCACTTCATCCTTTTCCAGTTCGGATTCGGGCACGTATTTGGGCACGCCGAGATATTTGTGAAGGTTGCCGGGGTTCACCGGGAACCCTTGCCCTTTTCCTTCGGCCACCTTCTTGGCCACCTTGCGCATCACGTTGGCGATTTCCCGCTCCAGATTTCTGACACCCGCTTCCCTGGTGTAGTTGGCGATGATCATGCGGATGGCCGGTTCCGCGATGCGGACATGCCGGTTGGTGATCCCGTGTTCGTCCAGTTGGCGGGGAATGAGGTATTTCTGCGCGATGCCGAGTTTTTCTTCTTCGGTGTAGCCGGGAATCTCAATGATCTCCATGCGATCGCGCAAGGCCGGAAGAATCGGATCCATGAGGTTGGCCGTCGTGATGAACATCACTTCGCTGAGATCGAAGGGGACACCCAAATAGTGATCGGTGAACGCGTTGTTCTGTTCGGGGTCGAGGACTTCGAGCAACGCGGCGGAAGGGTCGCCCCTGAAATCCATGCCGACCTTGTCCACTTCGTCCAGCATGAAAACCGGATTGCTCGTGCCCGCTTGTTTCATGCCCTGGATCATGCGGCCCGGCAGGGCGCCGACGTAGGTGCGGCGATGCCCGCGGATTTCCGCCTCGTCTCTCACGCCGCCCAGGCTGATGCGCACGAATTCCCGTCCAAGCGCGCGCGCGATGGATTTGCCCAACGAAGTCTTGCCGACTCCCGGTGGCCCGACAAAGCACAGAATCGGGCCTTTCATTTTTTCTTTGAGCTTGCGCACGGCGAGATATTCGAGGATCCGTTCTTTGACTTTTTCGAGGTCATAGTGGTCCTCGTTCAAAACCTTCGCCGCGGCTTTGAGATCGAGGTTGTCTTTTGATTTTTTAGACCAGGGCAGTTCCACCATCCATTCCAGATAGGTGCGCACGGTCGCCGACTCGGCCGTATCCGGGTGCATTTTCTCCAGACGCTTGAGCTGCTTCTCGGTTTCCTTCAAGACTTTTTCAGGCATCTTGGCGTCTTTGATGCGCTTGCGGAATTCCGTGACCTCCTCGGCCCGTTCGTCCAATTCGCCCAGTTCTTTCTGGATGGCCTTGAGCTGCTCGCGCAAGAAATATTCGCGCTGCGTCTTGTCCATTTCGCCCTTGGCCTGGGCCTGGATCTTCTGCTGCATCGAGAGGACTTCGATTTCCTTCCCGAGAATGTCGCTCACCTGGCGGAGCCGTTGAATGGGATCGCAGATTTCCAGCACCGCCTGGGTCACATCCACCTTGAGGCCGAGATTCGAGGCCACCATGTCGGCCAGCCGTCCCGGTTCCTCCAGGTTTTCGATGACCACCATGACATCGGGGATCAATACCTTGCCCAGGCTGACGATGCGCTCGATCTGCTCCTTCACCGTCCTCATGACCGCTTCCGATTCCAGCGTGGTGACGGAGGGCTTGGTGTCCGGCAACTTGTCGATCCGCACCGAATAGTAGGGTTCGGTCTGAATATAATTGATGATCTTGGCCTTGGCGATGCCCTGCACCAGAATCTTGATGCGCTCGTCCGGCAGTTTCAGCATGCGCATGACGATGCCGACGGTCCCGATCGCGTGGATGTCCTCCGGAGAGGGATTCTCCACATCGAGCGCTTTTTGGGTCGCCAGGAAGATCATGCGGTTGCCCGCCAGGGCCGCCTCGATGGCCTTGATCGACATGTCGCGGCCGACAAACAGCGGCAGCACCATATAAGGGAAGACGACGATATCGCGGACCGGGAGCATCGGGAGTTGGTCCGGGACTTCTACGTTTTGGGGCGGCTGGATGTCTTGTTCGTTCGGGTCCGTCATAGGTTTCTGTTCTCAATAGGTCCGTGGCTGGTTATCCTGACGATGGAAGGGACGGGGCCGCAGGCTTGCCGCCGCGTCACGCCATCGGAGTTATCCTCGGCGTGCGTTGGAGGTGGCGCGCATTTTGGTCGACAGGTAGTCGCTAAAGTCGGCTCCCAGCGCGGGATTCTTGAGCGCGAACTCGACCGTCGCGATCAGAAAGCCCAGCTTGTCTCCGGCGTCGTGCCGCTGGCCCTCGACTTCATGGGCGAACATCGGCGATTTCTTGGCCAGTTCACGAAGCGCATCGGTCAATTGAATTTCGCCGTTCTTTCCGGGAGCCGTTTTTCGCAGGATCGGAAAAATCTCCGGCGGGAGAATATACCGCCCGATCACGGCCAGGTTCGACGGCGCTTCCGCGGGAGACGGTTTCTCGACCAGATCCTGCACGCGGTGAAGCCCCCGAGCCAGACGCTTCGGGGTGACGATTCCATAGCGGCTGACGTCCTGTTTCGGAACTTCCTGCACACCCAAGACGGCGCCATGGCGTTTCTTATAGACATGTATCAATTGCGCGAGCGCCGGCACCGCCGCGTCGATGATCTCGTCGCCCAAGATGACGGCGAACGGCTCATCGCCGATCAAGTGCTGGGCGCAGAGCACCGCATGCCCCAATCCCAGCGCTTCCGATTGGCGCACATAACAAAAATTCGCCAGATTCGAGATTTGCCGGATTTGGTTGAGGACCTGGCTCTTGCCGGTGCCTTTGAGATTCTCTTCGAGTTCCACCGACCGATCGAAGTGATCTTCGATCGCCCGTTTGCCTCGGCCGGTGATCACAATAATGTCTTCGATGCCGGACGCCACCGCTTCTTCGACGGTGTATTGGATCAGCGGTTTATCCACCAGCGGCAGCATCTCTTTCGGCGAGGCTTTGGTGGCGGGAAGGAAGCGTGTGCCGAGGCCTGCGGCGGGGATCACGGCTTTTCTGACCGTCAGTCTCGACATGGATCGATAGTATGTGATGGGTAGGGTGAAGTCAAGGAATGCGCCGCTCGTCTCGGCGGCAATTCCGATGCGTGCGCAAGGCGGGCGGTCCTTTACAATGTGTCAAGGCCTCCATATAATCCGGAAGTTTTGCGCGCGCGGATGTGGGACTGATGCGTGTGCGCTGAGCGGCGTATGGTGCGGACATCACCGCGTTTCCCCGAGCCGTCTCTGGACTCGCCTGCTGCCTTCGACAGGCCGAGGAGGAGCGGTTCCGCTCATGCCGTTCTGATCACCTGGGACCGTTGTGGCAATGTCGTTGTTATCCTCATTGTGGCGTGGGAATTCCCGTCGGTGACCCCGCCGTTCCTCCACACACCTCGGTGGGCGGTTATTCTATTGGTCGCGACCTATCTGGTGACGTGCGTCTGCGAAGCGGTTGCCCAGACCGCCGGACCGAAGGTCAAGTCGATCGAGATTCGGGGCAACAAGCGGATCGAACTGCCGGCCATCGCCGGTCGGCTGACCCTCAAGGTGGACGATCCCTATACGCCTGAAACCGTGCGCGGCCAGGTGAAGATCCTCTACGACACCGGGTTCTTCGAGGACGTGCAGGTGGAAACCGACCAGGTTCCCGGCGGCATCGCGGTGGCGTTCATCGTCCGGGAGAAACCGTTCATCACCGAAATCGTCTACGACGGCAATGAAAATCTGAGCGACGACAAGCTGAAGGAAAAGACGACGATCAAGAGCCAGGCCTTCCTCGATCAACAGCAGGCGAAGGAGAGCGCGGAGAAAATCCGCTTGGCCTATCAGGAAGACGGCTACTACAGCGCGCAAGTCATTCCGGTCGTGCAGACCTTGGATGAGGACCGAAAACGGCTCACCTTCTTCATCAAGGAGGGCGACAAAGCCCGCGTGAAGACGGTCAACTTTGAAGGGCTGCGGGCGGCCTCAAAGGAAGAGATGTTCAAAGTAACCGCGACGCGCGAGTGGATTCCCTGGTACGGGCTGGTGACGCAGTTGAAATTGCCGTCGTTTCTCTCCGATGCCGGGATCTTGAAACGCGAAGAGTTGGCGAACGACGTCGAGCGGATTAAAGAAATTCTGCTGAACAAAGGCTATTTGAATGTACAGGTCAGTCTTCCAACGGTCGAGCTGACCGATGATAAGAAATGGTTCATCGTCACCTTCAATATCTCGGAGGGAGAACCGTTCACCGTGTCGGAGATCGGCTTCCGTGGGTATACCGTCTTTGAAGAATCGGAATTGAGGTTAGGGCTCAAGATCAAGGAGGGGGAAGTCTTTCAGCGCGCCAAGATTCGGGACGAGATCACCCGGCTCACCGACATGTACGGCAGCAAGGGGTACGCCTTTGCCGACGTGGTGCCCAACGTGAATCCGAACAATGAAGAGCGGACGGCCGGCATCATCCTGCAGATCAAGGAAGGCGAGATGATGCGGATCCGCCAGATCAATATCCACGGCAACGACAAGACGAGGGACAACGTCATCCGCCGCGAGCTGCGCGTGGACGAGCAGGACGTGATCGACACGCCGTCGCTCAAGCGGAGCTTCCAGCGGCTGAATAATTTGAACTTCTTCGAGACGGTCGAAATCCTGCCGGCTCAGGTGGATGCCGACAAGGTGGACTTGAACGTCCGCGTGAAGGAAAAACCGACGGGCCAGTTCAGCATCGGCGGCGGCTTCAGCACCTTGGACAAGTTGGTCGCGATCGCCGACATCACCGAAGGCAACTTGGGCGGGAACGGTTATCTGGGCCGCATCCGCGGGCAGTTGGGCCAACAGCGCAGCCTCGGCCTGATTACCTTCCGCAATCCCTATCTGAATGATTCGCTGACGTCGATGCAGCTGGATGTCTATCGCAGCATCACGAACTATATCTCGTACTTTGAAACCAAGTCGGGCGCCAGCGTGTCGTTCGGCCGATGGCTCTCCGAATATGTAACGGGCAGCGTGAGTCTGTTCGCCGAACAACTGCAATTTTCTGATCCTGCCTTAGGTATTTGTCCGGACCTGATCCCGCTGGTCTGTCGACAGCTGGGCAATCAGACGACGACCGGCTTCCGCACCTCGATATTCAGGGATACGCGTGACTATTTCCTCGATCCAAGAACCGGCTGGCGCGTCGGCGGAGGGTTCGATGTGGGCACGCCCTATCTGGGCGGCAGCAACAACTTCATCAAGTATTACGTCGATGTGATCAAGTATACCCCGTTGCCCTTGGACACCAGATTTTCCATCCATGCCCGCTACGGCGTGGTCGAACCGCTCGGCGGCACGCAAATTCCTTTGACCGAGCGGTTCTTCGTCGGCGGCATCAATACCATGCGCGGCTTCGTGTTCGGCCGGGCCGGCCCCGTGGTGCCGAATATCTATTCCACCCTGGGCGCGGCGAAGGAATTGATCTTCAACAACGATTTTATCTTTACGATCTCATCCGACGCGAAGCTGAACGGCGTGATTTTCTTCGACTACGGCAAGGGGTTCGACGACAATGAGCCGGTCTCGTTCAACTTGCGCAAGGCGGTCGGGTTGGAAGGACGATGGATCTCGCCGTTCGGTCCCCTGAGAGTGGCCTACGGCATCAACTTGGCTCCGCAACAGGGAGAACGGACCGGTGTGTTTGAGTTCACCATCGGGTCGTTGTTCTAGCATGATGCTCAACAAGTCGACGAACGGCATACTCGGTCTGGTTCTGTTGATCGGCCTTCTGGCCGGTTGCGCGGGGACCGAGATGAAGGTGGAGGGAAAGATCGGCGTGATCGATCCGCAGCGTCTTCTGAGCGAGACCAATGCCGGGAAGAAAGCCAAGGATAATCTGGCCTCGTTTCAAAAGAACCGGCAGGCCCTCATCGAACTGGACGAAAAAGAACTGCGCCGGATGGAAGAGGACTTCGTGAAGCAGGCGACCGTGCTGAGTCCGACGGCGAAGCGCGAACGCGAAGAACAATTTCGACGCCGCATGCAGGAGTACCAGCAAAAGGTCACCGAGCTCAATCGGGAAGTCCAGGAGAAGCAGAAAGACGTGTTGGAGGCCTTTCGCGACAAGGTGGAAATCGTGGTGGCGAAGGTGGCCAAACGGCTGGGGCTCCAGGTGGTCGTCGATAAGAGTAAGGGCGGTCCGACGATCTATAATGATGACAGTCTCGACATTTCAGGACCAGTGATCGAGGAATTCAACCGAGAATATCCCTAGGAGCGGAGGCATGACATGGGACGTGTAGGAATCATGTGGGTCTTGCTGGTCGTTGCGACGGCATTGCTCGGCCTACGGCCGGCGGAGGCCGCGGAGCCCGTCAAGGTCGGGGTCATGGATCAGCAGCTGGTGATGGAGCGCTCGAAGGCCGGCAAGCATGCGTTGGAGGAGATGAAAAGCTACTCGATGACCAGACAGAAGATCATCAATGCCGACGATCAGGAACTCAAGGATCTCGAGCAGCTGATCCAGGACCCCAACTCCAAGCTGAGCGATGCGGCGAGACAGGAGAAACAAGAGCAGTTCCGCACCAAGCTGGAGGCCTATCAACGCCGCCTCGCGGATTTCAATCGGGAGATCCAGCAAAAGCAGCGGGAGATGATCGCGGAATACGCCAAGAAGATTGCGGCGGCCGCCCAGGCGGTGGCGCAGAAGGAAGGGTATCTCGCCATCCTGGACAAGGGCAACGAGGCGGTCATTCGGGTGGTCATCTATCACCAGCCCGCGCTGGATGTGACCGAGGCGGTGACGAAAGAGTTCGATCGTCAGAACAAATAGGAAATAAGGTTTGTTTGGTTTGTCAGGTTTGTTTGGTTGATCGGAGGTGGCGGTGTAGTCGCTTTCCAACCAAATAACCGGACAAACCAAATGAACCAAATAAACCAAATAAACGATCTTGATGTGAGGAGGCAGCGCCGATGGCAGCGATGGACCAGGTAGAGATTCAATCGTTACTTCCGCACCGGTACCCATTTCTCCTCGTGGATCGAATCAAGGAGCTGGATCCGGATCGTCGGATCGTCGGGATCAAGAACGTGACGGTGAACGAGCCGTTTTTTCAAGGCCATTTCCCGGGGCGGCCGGTTATGCCGGGCGTGTTGATCATCGAAGCCATGGCTCAGGTGGGCGGGGTGCTGGCCTTCAAATCGGTCGCTCCGACGGGAAGACCGGTGGTGTACCTGACGGGCATCGACGGCGCAAAGTTTCGCAAGCCGGTCGTGCCGGGCGATCAACTGCGTTTTGAAGTGGATTTGCTGAAAAAGCGGCCGCCGTTTTGGAAGATGCAGGCGAAGGCGTTCGTGGACAATGAATTGGTGTGTGAAGCCGAAGTCACGGCCATGGTGACGGAGGAAAAAGACGTGAAGCGTGACGCGTGATGAGTGAGCGTAGAACGAAACGACTGAAACTTATCACCCATCACTCACTTGGAGGTTAAGAGTGCAGATTCATCCCACAGCGATTGTGCATCCCAAAGCGAGTCTAGCGGACGATGTGGTCATCGGTCCCTACTGTCTGGTCGGTGAACACGTCACGATCGGGAAGGGCAGCAGATTGCTGTCTCATGTCTCCATCGACGGATGGACCGAAATCGGTGAGCGGAACGAAGTGCATCCCTTCGCCTCGATCGGCGGACCGCCGCAGCACCTGGGGTATAAAGGAGAGCCGACGAAGGTGGTCATCGGCCATGACAACATTCTCCGTGAATATGTCACCGTGAACCGGGCGACCGTCCAGGGCGGAGGAGTGACGTCGCTGGGTTCCAAGAATTTTCTGATGGCGTACGTCCACGTAGCGCACGATTGCCGCCTGGGAAGCCACCTCATCATGGCCAACGCGGCCAGCTTGGCGGGACATATCACGATCGGCGACCATGCGATCGTCGGCGGCCTGACCGGTATCCATCAGTACGTGCGCGTCGGGGATTACGCCATGGTCGGCGGCTGCTGCGCCATCGGGCAGGACGTGCCGCCCTTCATGCGCGCGGCCGGCGGCTACCGGGCCCATCTGTACGGCCTCAACTCGGTCGGTCTCAGGCGTCATGGATTTTCCGCCGACCGCATTGCGGTGCTGAAAAAAGCCTACGATCTGCTGTTCCGCTCCGGTCATCGCGTGGCCGAAGCGATCCGGTTGGCCAAGGAAGAATTCAAGGGTGATGCGGACGTGGCGCAGATCCTCACATTCATGGAAGGCACCAAGCGGGGCGTCTCCCGTTCGGTAAGCAAGGAACTGGAGGACGAGGAATAGACCAGGTGACCACGTCGTTACCCATGCGGAGCGGACGAATCGGTCTCATCGCCGGAAACGGTCGCTTCCCGATTATTTTTGCCGACAATGCGCGCAAACTCGGTTTGCATGTCACCGCGGTGGCGCACGAGGGCGAAACGGAACCGGAACTCGAGCGCCACGTCGATCGCATCCACTGGATCAAGATCGGCCAACTCAACAAGCTGATCAGAGCGTTCAAAGAGGACGGCGTGCAGCAAGCGGTGATGCTGGGCGGGATCAAGAAGACCCATGTGTTCAGCACGGTGCGTCCGGATTTTCGCACCCTGGCGCTCGCCACCCGCTTGGCCCTCTGGAAAGACGACGACATCCTCCGGGAACTCGCGGCTGAATTGGAACGGGAAGGGATCACCATCTGTGAATCGACGTTCGGCCTGGAAGGCATTCTGGTCGAAGAAGGCACGCTGACGTCGCGCCAACCATCCAAGAAAGAGTGGGAGGACATTCGCTATGGATGGGACGTGGCCCATGACATCGGGCGGCTCGACATCGGCCAGTGTGTCGTCATCAAGGACCGTGTCGTGGTGGCCGTCGAGGCGGTCGAAGGAACCGACGGGGCGATCAAGCGCGGGGGAGAGTTGGCCAAAGAAGGCGCGGTGGTGGTGAAACGGTGCAAGCCGCAGCAAGACCTCCGGTTTGATTTGCCGGCCATCGGCCCCCGGACGATCGAAGTGATGGCGTCGGTGAACGCGGCGGTCCTCGCGGTGGAGGCGGGTCGAACGGTCATGTTGGATCGCGATCTCCTGATTCAGAAGGCGGAGGCCTGCGGGATCGCGGTGGTGGGCCTGAAAGATAAGTAAAAAGTAGGATTTGGTGATTTGGTGAAGTCCGAGAAATCACCAAATCACTCAATCATCAAATCGTACTTTCTTATGTCTATGGCCAAACTCCGAGCAGGGGTCGTCGGTGTCGGGCATTTGGGACAGCACCATGCGCGTCTCTATGCCGCGCTGCCTGATTCCACTCTTGTCGGCGTGACCGATCAGAACCTCGAACGAGCGAAGACGATTGCGGATCGGCATGGCGCGCACAGATACGACAGTCTCACCGAGCTCTTGAAGCACGTTGACGTGGTCAGCGTGGCCGTCCCCACCTCGGGCCATTACGCGGTGGCGAAGACCTGTCTGGAGGCAAAAAAGCACGTCCTGGTGGAAAAGCCGATTGCCGTGCATCCCGCCGAAGCGCAAGAACTGGTGGAGCTTGCGAGAGTCCACGGCTGCCGGCTCCAAGTCGGCCACAGTGAACGGTTTAATCCCATCATGCAAACGATGCGGCCGCAGATTCAGC
The DNA here is from genome assembly GCA_964398045.1 of uncultured Nitrospira sp. GTDB lineage: Bacteria > Nitrospirota > Nitrospiria > Nitrospirales > Nitrospiraceae > Nitrospira_D. Next base: position 18,123 of record CAYNLM010000065.1, read on the forward strand.
GGCCGGCGTTCATCGAGGGCCACAGGCTCGGTTCCTTCAGCGAACGGGGGACCGACGTCGATGTGGTGCTGGATTTGATGATTCACGATCTTGATTTGGTACTGTCCTTCAATCCGGGTCGGGTGGAAGAGGTGCGAGCGGCCGGCGTGCCGGTACTTTCCTCGGCCATCGATATCGCCAACGCGCGCATTCAGTTTCAAAGCGGCTGTGTCGCCAATTTGACGGCCAGCCGCGTCTCTTTCAACAAAATGCGCCGGCTGCGCCTGTTCCAGCGCGATAGTTACGTCTCGATCGACTTCCAATCGCGGCAGGGGATGGTCGGGCGGCGTTCCGCTCGTCAAGGCCAGCGGCCGAGCATTGAATTGGAAGAATTCAAGGGGAATGACGAAGAGCCGCTGAAACTTCAGCTGGAGTCCTTTCTCCAGGCAGTCAAGACGGGCAGCCGCCCGGTCGTATCCGGAGAAGACGGCGCCGCCGCGCTCGAAGTCGCCCACCAGGTGCTGGAGTCGATTGCATTATTTGTGAAACGACACAGCGGAGAATAGTTGGGGGAGTGTTCGAGGTTCGAAGTTAGACGTTCGAAGTTGTCGGAGCTATTCGATCCACACTGTGAACCTCGAATCTCGAGCTTCGAACGATTGAACCATGCCACGCATCCTCATCGTTACCGGCGAAGCCTCCGGGGATCTCCACGGGGCTAATCTTGCCAAGGCGCTAAAAGCACTCGATCCCCGGGTCTCACTCGCGGGGATCGGCGGGACGGCGATGCAGGCGGCCGGCGTGCAAATGGTGCGGGACATCGGCCAATTCGATATCATCGGCATGGTCGGTCCCAGGGCTCTTGCGGCAGTGGTTCGACGGTTTCTGGCCATGCGCCGGTTGTTCCGGTCGGAGCCATGGGACGCCGTGGTCTTTATCGATCATCCGGGCTTGAACCTCCGCTATGCGTACTTCGCCAAGGCGGCCGGGTTGCGCGTGTTCTACTATATTGCGCCGCAGGTCTGGGCTTGGAGACCCGGGCGGATTCACTGGATCAAGCGGCGAGTCGATCATGTGATCGTGATTCTGCCGTTTGAAAAGGTCCTCTACGATCGGGCGGGAATTCCCTGCACGTTCGTCGGCCATCCCTTACTGGACGCCGTGGCACCGCGTTACGATCGAGCCGGTCTGAGGACCAGATTCGGCCTCGAGCCGGAAGGGCCTGTGATAGGCCTCCTGCCGGGCAGTCGAAGCGGCGAAGTGCGGGCCCTGCTTCCCATTATTCTCGAGGCGGCGGGCAAATTGGCGGTCCGCAACCCGAAAACGCAATTTATCCTGGCACAGGCCTCCACAATTCAGGATAATCTGTTGCAATCCCTCTTGCAGGAGAGTCCGGTTCGGGTGGCAGTGGTCAAAGAACAGGCCAGTGAAGTGATGGCCCTGTCCGATCTCGTGCTGGTGGCTTCCGGAACGGCCACGCTTCAGGCAGCCGTCTTGGGCACTCCCATGGTGCTGCTCTATCGCACCACGCAGTTCACCTACTGGCTCGCCTGGCTCTTGATCCGGGTTAAATGGATCGGGTTGGTCAATCTGGTGGCAGGCCGGTCGGTCGTCCCGGAATTGATTCAGTCCGCAGCGACGGGCCAGCGGTTGTATGATGAAGCGGTGCGGATTCTGGACGATCAATCCGCCTATAATGACATGAAAGAAAGTTTGAGGGCTGTCAGAGCGGCATTGGGCGAGCCCGGCGCGTCCGCCAGAGCGGCAGGGGTGGTCTTACAAGCATGTCGAACCTAGATCGATTCACGCGATTGCTTGGTTACCTGCGGCCCTATCGGGTGCGCTTGGGGGCGGCCTTCGTCTGTTCAGGGCTCGTTGCGGCTTTCTCCGGCGCCTATGCCTGGCTGGTGAAACCCGTCCTCGACGAAATTTTCATCAATAAGAACGAAACGCTCCTTCTGGCTCTGCCGCTCGCGCTCTTCGCCGTCTCGGTGTGCAAGAGCGCCTTTAATTACGGACAGAACTATCTCATGAACTATGTCGGCAACCGGGTCATAACCGCCAAACGCCCGGTCTCTTATACACCTCTGATGCTGCCGACAACATACACTACATAGCTCTCAGGGGTG
>CAYNLM010000066.1:0-20080 GCA_964398045.1 uncultured Nitrospira sp.
CTCCATCCCTACATAGATGGTTGCGTTCGTAGCACACAGACTCCCGACCCCTTTTCCGACAACCCTTTTCCGACAACCTCACAATTCGACTCATGCGCGATGGAGGAAAGCGTCTGCTTTTTCTTGACGAAACGAGCACGGCTCTCTCCATGGAATCGCTCGCTCCTCTGGGTCTGAGCCGCCGCGAGACCGAAGTCCTAGGCTGGGTATCCCAAGGAAAAACCAACTCGGAGATCGGCACAATCTTGGGCATCAGCCCGCGGACGGTTCAGAAGCACCTGGAGCGGATTTACAGCCGCCTCGGCGTGGAGAACCGCCATGCCGCAATGACGATGGCACTGGAGGCGATGCAGCCGGGACGATTCGGAAATGGCAAGTTATGAGCGGAACTGGTCGGCCAGCTCGCCCGGTTTGAAGACACCCCGTTCGGTGATGATGCCGGTGATCAGCCCGGCGGGAGTGACGTCGAAGGCGGGATTGTAGACCGCAACCCCGTCCGGCGCGACTGGATGACTCCCGTGAATTGAGGTGACCTCCAGCGAGTTGCGTTGCTCGATCGGAATGTCGGCTCCGGATTTCGTCTTCAAGTCGATCGTCGAATAGGGCGCGGCGACGTAGAAGGGAATGCCATGAGCCTTGGCCAGCACGGCGACGGAATAGGTCCCGATCTTGTTGGCGACGTCACCATTGGCCGCAATGCGATCCGCCCCGACGACGCACAGATGAATTTTTCCCTCCCTCATCAGGGAGCCGGCCATGTTGTCCGTGATGAGGGTAACGGGAATGTGATCCTGCATCAACTCCCATGCTGTCAGCCTTGCTCCTTGCAAGACCGGCCTGGTTTCGTCGGCAATGACCCGGATCTTCTTGCCCTGCTCCCAGGCGGCGCGGATCACGCCGAGGGCTGTGCCATATCCAGCCGTGGCCAGGGCGCCGGCATTGCAGTGGGTGAGGACCGTTTGTCCATCCTTGATCAGCTCTGCTCCGTGACGGCCCATGGCCTTGCAGAGCACGATGTCTTCCTCAAAAATCGCTTGAGCTTCGGCAATGAGCGCCTGTTGGATGGCCTTAACCGAGAGCGTACGCAACGATTCAAGTTTCCGCTTCATCCGCTCGATCGCCCAGAACAGATTGACGGCCGTCGGCCTCGTCGCCGCCAGATGATCGCAAATCGTGAGCACGGCCATGGCAAATGTCTGGAAGTCGGTTGCCCGAACCGATTGCGCGCCTAACGCGACGCCGAGTGCGGCCGTGACGCCGATGGCTGGTGCCCCACGGACTTTGAGCTCACGGATCGCGTCCGCGACCGCGCGATAGTCGCGGCATGCCAGAATCTCGACCGCACCCGGTAGCCGGCTTTGGTCCAGTAGGCACACCGCCCCGTCTTTCCACTCAACGGTAGGAACCATGGGAATCTTCTAGCGGGATCGTGAGGAGAGTGCAAGAGGGAAACCGCAGCCTACTCGGCGCGATGGCGGCGGCCGCTGATCTCGAGCAACGTCACCATGGCGACGATTAACCCTGCCTGGGCCACGAGCAACACCGCTTCCAGCGTCTCCGCATGGCGAAGGGCCAGCGCGGCCAACCCAAGACAGATCGTCAATAGAAAAATCATGGCAACGCTGGCTTGGCGCGATCCGAGAGCCCGCTCCAGACGATGGTGCAGATGATCCTTGCCGACATAGTCCAGCCATTCTTTTACCGAATGGACTTTTCCCGTGGCGATGCGTTCGACAGTGATATGGATCATGTCGTAGATCAGCACGCCAAAAATGAGCAATGGGTTGCTGAAGGATACGATGGGACTGGAGTCGGCCCAATTGCCTTTCACGGCCAGGCAGGCCAAGGTGAACCCGATGAACGTCGAGCCGCCGTCTCCCAGAAAAATCACCGCCGGTTGGCTGCCGCGAAAATTGTACGGCAGGAATCCCAGCCCCGCGCCGATCATGGCAATGGCCAACCAGCCAAGCCCGGCGTGATTCGTTTCGAACGCCACCGCCCCCATGAATCCCGCCATCAACACAGCCAACCCCGTCGCCAGACCATCCATCCCGTCGAAGAAGTTGAATGCATTGGTGATGCCGATGATCCACAGCAACGTCAGCGCGATGTTCGCCGCGTCCCCCACAGGACCGACAGGAAACAGCGTCAAGACTTTGCCCGAGGCGATGACGATTCCCGCTGCCAGCAACTGGCCGGCAAGCTTGACTGACGCCGGCAGCTCGCGCAGGTCATCGATCACGCCGATCATGAGCAAGAGAGATCCGGCTGCGAGAATGGCCGTCATCCACTCGGGCAAAATTGAATTGAGCAGGACCGATCCGACAAAGCCGCAGTAGACGGCGATGCCGCCCAACCGCGGTGTCGGCTGCACATGAATCTTGCGGTCCGTCGGGGTATCGACCAGATTCCATCGATGCCCCACCTGCACCATCAACGGCGTCAAGGCTCCGGTCCCCAGAAAGGCGAACAGCAAAATATAGAGCCAACGAAGGCCTTCGAGCTGGAACAAATCGCGAATCGACGGCACCGCAAGGGTGAGCGCTCCCAGCGACGCCCCGACCATGGCCGGCGTCAGCCATCGCCACGAATTGACAAACAGGGAGGGAGACAGCTCGGTCTCAATCGCCTTCATGACCACTCCGAGCGCAACGCCACAAGCACCTGCGCCACTTCTTCATCAGTCAGGGCCGGGTAGAGAGGAACAGAAAGCGCCGTGCGCTCCGCCTCTTCGCTGGCGGAAAATCCATCCAGTCCGAGATAGCGATGGAGGGAACGAAACACCGGCTTGCGGCATTGCACGCCATGTCCTTCGAATCGAGCCATGAGCTCGTTGAGAGCATTCGTATTCTTCTTGAGGTCTGGAACACGGACAACAAAGCGGTAGTACACATGACTTCGATCGGCCGGCACGATCGGCCGCACGACGCCGGTTCCTTTGAGTGCCGCGGCGTATTCATGAGCCAGACCAACCCGCCGCTCCAGGAATGAGGCGATGCGCTCCAACTGCGCCACCCCGATGGCCGCCTGCAGATCCGTCATTTTCAGATTTGAAGAGACAGGATTCAGAGAAGACGCGCCGTCGTACTCTCGCAACGTCCGCGCGCGCTCAAGCAGAGAGGCGTCACGGGAGAGCACCATCCCGCCTTCGCCCGTGCAGATTAATTTGGTCGCGTAAAACGAACAGACCGTCAGCAGTCCTACGGATCCCACCGCTCTACCCTGCTCCATTGCACCCAAGGTCTGTGCGCAGTCTTCGATCAGCGGCACGCCCATCCGTTCCAAGGCGGTCAGATCAGCAGGCAATCCAAATAGATGGGGCACAATGATGGCACGGGTCTTCGAAGTCAGTGCCCGGCGTACGGCTGCGACATCGAGGCTGAACGTCTCCAACTCGATATCGACGAGGCGCGCGCGCCCCCCGACTCGCTGCACGGCCAACCAGGGCGCCGCGCAGACATAGCTCGGAAGAATCACCTCGTCGTCATGACCGATGCCCAGAACCCGGAGGGCCACTTCGAGCGCCGCGGTTCCGGAATTCACCGCAACGCCTCCGGCAAGGCCGAGATACGCGGCCATCCCCCGTTCAAACTGCTCGACCGCAGGCCCTTGGGCCACCTGATGAGACCGCAGCACCTCAGTCGCCGCCTGAATATCTTCTGCCTCGATGGAGGGCCGTGAATGCGGAATCATCGTCGCGACGGTCGTCATACGCCGATATTAATAAACAATCGCAATGGGAGGAAGCCTTCTGCGTTTTTCACCCGGCCCTGGATGCCGCGAAAGTGGGCGGACGACCGGACGAGATCGGCGATACTGAGTCCTTCGATATTCGTCTTCCTCACCTGGGAGGCATGCGCCTCCAGCGATTGAATCTTCCGATCCAGCGCCTGTTCAATATCGACAAAGACCGTCGGAGCGAAATTCTGCGTCGTCGGCCCTTCATAGAACAGCACGTTCTTCGTGTACCGCGTGGCGGTGATGGTGCTCATCGCCAAGTGCCGGTGGTCCTGGTGGGTGTCGTCGTGGTAGTTGACGAAGATGAAGTGCGGATCGATCTTCTTCACGATTTCTTCCACTGTCTGAATCAGGTCGCGCCCCAGCGGCACCTCCGTGTCCTTATAGCCTCCCCAAAAGACCTTCTCAGCCTGCAGCAGCTTGGCGGCGCGGGCTTGCTCGCGTTTGCGTACGGCGGCAGATCCGCCCTGCCCACCCTGCGTCATCACCATCAAGAAAATCCGATGGCCGTTCTCCGCATACTTGATCAAGGTTCCCCCGCAGCCCGCCTCGATATCATCGGGATGAGCGCCCAGTGCAAGAATGCGCATCGGTTCTGCCGCGTTGCCCATACTCGACTCCCTTTCTACGCCGACGTCATCGACCGCTCTCCGGATCGCGCCTGACGTAAGGTCATCAACGCATCCGGGCCCCGCATCAACAGCAAATCAATGGCGGACAAGTTCGGCTCAAACGGTTCGTACACTTGCCGATACACCGGATGGCGGAATGCCTGCATCTGAAGCCGGACGCCCGAGGTTTCGAATCGCACCTGATCCATATAGCCGTCCGCACCGGGACCGGCGAGATACTGCGTAGCGCCCACCGCGCGACAGAGATCCGCCAATCGATCCGTGGGTTCTTCCCGGACCGTCCATTCGGAGGCGCAACGCACGGGCGTGGCGATGCCGAACGACCGAAGCAACCAGCGGATAACGGCACAATTCAGTTCGGCCAGTTTCACCCACGGCTCTTCATATAATGCACGCAAGTCCTCCAGATACAGACCGCGATAGGGGGCGCGCGCGTAATGCATGTTCAAGGCGCGCAAGTGTTGGGCTTGCCAGGAAGCCGTCGGATTAATGAGCACCTCGTCGATCCGCTGGCCGAAGCGCTGCAACACCGGCACCGTGAGCCATTGCCAGCCGTCCGCGGTTCGGATGCGATTGCGGTTTTGCCATTCGTTCTTTTTGAATTGAACGGTATCCAGCACGATGAACAGATCGGCCTGGTCGATCTTGTCGAGATATCCGAGCCACGGCAGAAACTGCGGCTGATGGATGGTGACGCGCATAGTGCTCAAGTAAAAAGGCAAAAGGTAAAAAGCAAAAGTGTTTTCCGTTTCTCGCTCCGTGTTTCCGAAACTTTTTCCCTTTTACTTTTCACTTTTTACTTTCTTCACGTACACCGGATTGGTCAACAGCTCCCCGCTTTTCCCGACGACTTCCACTCGATAGGTCAGCCACTCACCGGCCGGTGCATCGGAATCCGCCATTTCATACTGCAGCGGTGTCCGGCCCTCTATTTGACCGATCACGTGGCCGGAACGGATGATTCGCAGCCGAGCCGGGTGAGGCTTCTGATCGACAGCCGACACGCCGACGCGAACCGACACTGGACGCCCTCCGTCGGATTCGAGCCGGTCACCAATGCCGGCCGAACGTTCACGTTGGTCGGTCACTCGACACTCATCCAGCTGGAGAAGAATGTGGTCATCTCCCCTCGCCACCGCATAGGCATGGCCGGATCGCAAGGCCTCCAACACACCGGCTGTCGTTCGCTCCCTCGCCTGCAAGACCGTATACACACGATCCAAGTCCTTCGCCATATCGGATAGACCATGAAAAGCCGCTTCGCCGATCATGGTCGGCGCCGACGTGCGATCCGCGACTGCGGCCTGCAGCACCTGATCCCATATGCCGCCGGGGGCAATTGCGCGTCTCGTGTCCTGGTAGAGACCGCCGAATCCTGTATACCCCTGCGTGAGGATGAGACTCTCCGGATGAGGCTCCGTCTTCACCGTCACTGTGCCGAGCGGACCAAAAGAGTGCTGGCTGAAGTCGCGCGCTTCGGTTATGGACCAAAACACAAGGCCGCCTCGTTCTATCGCCGCATCGATCAACGCTTGGTAAGGCCGGTACCCGGCCTGTGCATCGTACGAGCTGAAAGCAGGACTGCTGAGCGGCCAGGCATTGATCGTAAGACCCACGCCTATCAATAGGAGGGTCCCAGCCATGACATGACGAAACGGACGGACCAGCTGATGCCACTCCGTAGCTCTGTCCTTTCGAGGCAGCCAGAACCAAAGCGCCGGCATCAGCAGGAGAAAGGGCAGACCATTTGCGAGACTCTTCTCGTCCCACGCAAAGGACAGCGGATTGCCCCGCGCCGGCAAGCGCTCATAATCTTCCGCCTTCTCCAAGCCGATCACCAGGAGGTTTCGCTGCGCATTGTGCATCGTCAGGTCACCACCCAAGAGTGATCCGGTCCAGAGGTAATGCGGCGCGGCTTCGACACCGGGCACCAGGATGAGGTTCGGATGACGCTGCCGGACTTCTTGCACCTCACCGAGAAACCGTTCGATCCCATGTTCCATGACAGAAGGGAATGTGACGGTATATTTGAGAATCCCTTCAAATGGCCGGAGGCCGTAGTCATAGCGCAGCGTAAAATTTTCGGACAGGATCACCACGTCCAGCCCTTGGCGTTCGGCTCGCTCGGCGATCGATTCGAGGCTCAACGTGCCGGTGCTGGCAGTACTGTGGACATGAATCGCCGCGCGCAACGGGATTCGCGCCGGCGTCTTGTTCTCTGCCGATGCCGGCATGGCCGACATCGGACCGACGATGACTATGACCATCGCGAAGGCCCTCATGAATCGGCAATCAGCCATGTGACGCACCGGCTTTCCAATAGACCGCTTCGATCGCTCGAACCATCGACGTAACACCATACTCTTGCCCGATAGAACCCGCAGCCTTTTCTCCCATCCGACGCGCACGTTGCGGGTCGCGGAGGATCAGGCACAAGGCCTCGGCCAGTGCCCGACCGTCACGAGCCGGAACCAGCAGACCGTTGATACCGTCCTCAATCAGCGCCGGAATTCCGCCGACCCGGCTCGCAACGACCGGCAATCCGGCCGCCATCGCTTCGATCAACGCCCTGCCCATGCCTTCATTGAGAGACGGCAACACAAAACAATCCATCCCGGCCAGGCACGCATCGACCTCATCCCGATGTCCGATCAGATGCACCGCCTGGCGAATACCGGCTCGCTCCGCCTGGGCTATGAGCGCATCGCGCTGATCGCCGCTTCCCACAATCACGAGATGAATGGCGGAATGCTCCTTCTTCAATTCAGCCACGGCTTCGACGAGAAACCGGTGTCCTTTAATATCGGTGAGCCAGCCGATCGACCCAATGATCGTGGAATCAGGCGGGCAGCCGAACCAGTCGGGGATCACCTTGCCTGCCGAGCGAGCCTTCCTGAATCGATCCACGTCAATGCCGCTCGGGATCACGGCGAACCGATCCCGTCGGCCCACCCCGCGCCGCAGATGATCCTGCCGCTCGGCGTCAGTCAGCCCGATCAACCAACTCGTCCTTCGTGCCAGCCACCGTTCGATCTGGAGAAACAGCCACGAACGCACCGGACCGAAGTGCCCGTAGAACACATGGCCATGCGGCGTGTGGACGGTCGCCGGAACGCCCGCGAGCCAGGCCGCAAGCCGGCCCAACACACCGGCCTTCGACGTATGGGTATGCACGATCTCCGCTCGCTCCCGCTTCAGAAGTTTCATAAGAATCCAGAATGCCTTGAGATCCTGCCAGGGGCTGATGGGACGGACCAGCGACGGGATGACGTGACAGCGGATCGACTCCTTCTCGAGTCGTCGAATGTTCTCGTTGGTCGCAGCCGGGCCTCCTTGCGCATCCCACGAGCCGGCTCCACCGGCCAGGACGACTGGCTCGAATTGGGTGCGATCATGCCCGAGCACCGTCAACATGGTGTTTTGCGCCGAGCCGCCTCGATCCAACCGGGTGATGATATGCACGACTTTTCGAGGCGTCATACGCGTAACCTAAGCCGCTTGTTTCAGCATGACCTGTCCGCCTAGGACGGCGGCGAGGTCGGCACAATGTCTGTTCCAGTTGTACCGATGCTCAATCAGGCTTCTGCCCTTCTTTGATAAACGATCATATTCACCTGGCATCTGTATTCTAGCGAGTACCACGTTAAGCGCCTTGGCCAGCGAACGACCATCCGTGCCCTGAGCGACCAGGATGGGATCGACCTGGTTGAGAATTTCAGGAATCGCTCCGACCGGCGTGCCGAGCACCGGCGTGCCGCAGGCCATCGCTTCCACCGTCACGAGTCCAAATCCTTCCAACTGGAGACTCGGCATCACAACAAGATCGGCCGCCTGATAATGCCCCGCCAATTGCTCTTCCGGAATAAACCCGGTCAATCGTACGATGGGGTCCAACCCTCGCTTGCGGATCTGCGTTTCGAGTGTCTTTCGCAGCGGGCCTTCGCCGCCGATCACCAACGTACAACACTGACGAGCCACGCTGGAGGCCGCCATCGCATCCAAGAGATTTTCAAGCCCCATGCGCGGCACAAGATTGCGAACGGTCAAGAGAACCGTGCGATCCACCGGCAAGTTGAGCGACTCTCGCAACCCTCGCCGATTTGTAGCTGGGGTAAACGTCTTGGGATCCGTCGCGCCCGGAATGAGCACGATGCGATCAGCGGGAATGCCATGAACCGCCATCACTCGTCGGCGCATGAATTCACTCAGGACCACCACCTGATCGCATCGCATGATGACGGCGCGTTCAATCCATCGACGCGCGTGGCAATTGATCTGACGGCGCAGATGTCCGACCGTTGATTGTGCCGGGCCTCGCCGCGTCTCAAATTCCTCATGCGCCAACGAGTGACACACATAGACCCAACGGGAAGCCGCATGGCGGCGCGATACAATCGGCCCCCATCCCGCCAATGCCTGGTGGATGATGACGGCATCCAGCGGCTCCGTCTGACGAAGGCTGTCAAACGCGTCGATCGAACGACGGACCGACGACCAGAGAAAGGCCGCTTCATGCGCGCGGTTGACGGAGTAGCGCCGCTCGCGAATCCCGCCCACCATGACGGCATCTTCCACTGTGCCTTCCGGCGCTCGCGCCAGGACTTCCACAGGATGGCCGAGCGAAGCCAAGCCGAGCGCCTGGTGGCGCAGCACCCGCTCGGCGCCGCCGATGACCCGTTCGGCAGTGACCTCTGCCAGGAGCGCAATCCTCATGAGACCGCCGCCTCCGCCATCCGCTCGGATGAATGGGCATGTAACCCTCGATGCCAGAGTTCCAGGACCATCAGGGCGTACAACTGATCGGCGCAGTTGCGCCGGCCGCTTTGGTGTTCCTGCAACAGCCACCGCACGTACGCCGGCTTGACATAATCCCGCCGACGGATCGCGTCGTCCGACAACACATCGCGCACCATGTCGTGGAGATCTTCCCGGAGCCAGCGGGCCATCGGCACCATGAAGCCCTGTTTCGGCGCGCGGAGAATCTGCTCCGGCAGAATGCCTCGCAACATCCGGCGCATGAATCCCTTCAACTGCCAACTGCCGAATCGCGCGGCCGCCGGGATGCGCAGCGCGCACGCCAGCAGATGATGGTCGCAGAAGGGCACGCGCAACTCGAGCGAGTGCGCCATGCTCATCCGATCTCCCATGCGCAACAAATCATCGGGCAGATACGTTTGCAGATCGACTCCCATCGCCCGATCGGCGGGATCGGACAAGGGCCATTGATCGAACAGCGCATCGGTCCGGCTTTGCGACTGTCCGGCTGCCAGGACCGCGTCAAGGTTCGAACTCCAGAGCCTGTCTTCCCATTCAGCCGGTACGAACGTCGTCCAGCGGCGATACTGCTCGCTGAGGGGCCGATGGCCGTCCAAAAGAAATCGCTTCAGCCTCGCAAGCTGATCGCGGCCGGTCCCCTGCTCGGGAATGGATCGCGCGCCCGCTTGCGCGATCCACGACCGAAGCGCCTGAGGAAGCCGTTGGTATCGCGCCGCTGCCCGCATGCCGAGGTAGCGAGGGTAGCCGCCGAACAATTCGTCGCCGCCGATGCCGGACAGAGCCACGGTGACGGAGCGCCGGGCGACTTCCGATACCAGGAATGTTGGAATGGCCGACGAATCCGCAAACGGTTCTCCCATGCCCTCCACGACTCGTTGGAGAAGCGACATCGCGTCCGGATTCACGATGGCTTCCGTGTGGGTCGCGCCGAAATGACGGGCAAGCAATCGAGCCGATGCCAATTCATTGAAGGACTGATCGGAGGGATGCTCGTATCCGACCGAAAAGGTTTTGACCGGGCCCGTCCCTTCCGCTTGCATCAGAGCCAGCAGCGAGGCTGAATCGATCCCTCCGGAAAGAAAGAGTCCCAGCGGCACATCGCTGACCAAGTGCGTCTTGACGGTCTCGCGCAACACGCGAAGCACGTCCGCTTGTGCGTCGCCGCCGTTCCACAACCAGGCAACCGAGGCCTCTTCGGTTGGACGATAGTAACGCACGAAGTCGAGGCGTCCCCGCGAGATCTTGAGCGCTTCGCCCGCCCGTAGCTGATGGACGCCTTCTATAATCGTATCCGGCCCCGGCACATACAGATAGGTCAGATAGTCGGCAATCGCTTCGGCGCGCAGGCGCCAATCCGGAAGGGCCTCCAGCAACGACGGCAGCTCGGACGAAAACACGACGCGGCTTCCGAGACCGGCTTCTCCCGGTCGCACCGCATAGTACAGAGGCTTAATGCCCAGTCGGTCGCGCACCAACCACGCCTCCTCCCGCTCCCGATCCCACAGCGCGATGGCGAACATCCCTCTGAGCCGATGCAATCCGGCCGGCCCTTCTTCTTCGTAGAGATGGACCAGCACCTCGGTGTCGCAGCGTGACGCCAACCGATGCCCTTTCCCGATCAAATCATCGCGCAGCTCTCGGTAGTTGTAGATTTCGCCGTTCATCACGGCCCAGATCGTTCCCGTTTCGTTGCATACGGGCTGATGTCCGCCTGCCGGATCGATGACCTGCAGCCGTCGAGCGCCGAGCGCCGCTCCCCGCTCCTGGTGAATGCCCTCGTCGTCCGGCCCACGGTGAATCAGTCGCCGCAGCATGGACCGCAGCGTCTCGCCGCTTTCTTGTCCGATGATTCCGCAGATCCCACACATGGCGTTATTGCCCTTTTTCAGATAGGGCCCGATCCCGACGTTCCAATTCCTCCCGCTCCCGTTCGTGGCGCGGCGACACGGAGGGGGGCGGCACATCCACCGGCTCATAGCGTGTATGTTTGGAGGATCCAACCGAATCCAGAAGACCGCGGAGGCCCAACGCCGCCGCCGCGCCCAAGAGACACACCAGAACCACGACGGCCCAGCGTCGGAGAGTCTTCCGCCACGATCGGTGCTTCGTCGGATAGGCGCTCATCCGGCACTCCTCCGGCGCCGCGCCGCGATCTGAAAAGACGGCGCGCACACCGCGCGTCCACCCGTCATGGCAAACGCCGCTTGGGCCAACGGCCAGAGGAAGCCGCGGCTCACCGTCCATTTCACCTGACTCAACCAGGGATGCACCGGAGACAAGGGACCTCGGCTCGGCCTGGAATTGCGCACGTCGATGACCGTCAGGCCGGCAGCCTCCATCAATGTCCGGAGCGCCTTCACCGTATAGAGATACCAGTGAAAGGCCTGATCATATTGCGAGCCGACCCACCGGGCCGGTGCCCGCATCGGCAGATGGAATCCACCGTTCGTGGCCCGCACGACGATCATCCCATTTGAAGAAAGTGCCCGTGCCGCCTGCCGCAGCATCGAAAGCGGATCCGCCACCGTTTCCAGTACGTTGATCAAGGTGACCGCGTCGAAAGAGCCGGCGCCCTCCGCGCGTTCGAGCGCCTGCGGCGGCAACATCGTAAACCCCCGTTTCGCCGCCCGGGCCGCGGCCCGTTGCGACAATTCGATGCCCGCACAAGCCCAGCCGGCCTGCCGGCAGAGAACCAGAAAGTCCCCGTCACCGCAGCCGATATCGAGCACGGTTCCCGGTTCGGACCGATAGGCACACAGATGATCCAGGACGCTTCGGAAGACGGGCGTGCGATCGTCAGAGGCCTCCGCCGCTCCATAGTCGCCGTCGTACGAGTCGCGGAAATACCCTTCCACGGTTTCGCGCGGCGGGCGAGGATGCAGAAAGACGAGATCGCAGGAAGGGCATCGGACATAGCGCCTGCTCGACGTGTGGAACACTTCGCACAACGGCGCACGGCTTCCGCAGGGACACCCCACGCCGACTGGCTGACTGGAGAGCGCCGCGCTCATGCCGCCTCTCTTTCTGAGCGTTCAATCGAACGGAAAGAAGGAGGCAAGGCTCCCTCCAGCGCGGCCGCCGTCTCCTGAAGCATCCGCTCCACGGTAAAATGCGCCGCAACCCGCGCCTGACCGGCCCGACCCATGCGAGCCGCTTCATCCGGATCGCGCAGGATTCGACGAATCGACGACTCGAGTGCTCGGATGTCTCGGGGCGGCACCAATAGTCCCGTGCGTCCGTCCTCGATGATTTCCGGCACCCCGTTCACCTTCGTTGCGACCACCGGTTTAGCCATGGCGAGCGCCTCCAACACCACGAAGGGGAATCCCTCGGACAGCGACGGCAGCACGACGACATCCGCCGCGGCGTAAAAATCAGCCACCGTCTCCGTCGTTCCCACGAACCGGCAGGCCTGCCTCACCCCCAACCGTTGCGCCAACCGTTGAAGCGACTCCCGGCATTCCCCTTCTCCCACAAACAGACAGGACAACGTCGGCCATGCCGACAGCAAAGGCGGCAGCGCTTCGATCAAATACCGATGCCCCTTTTGCTCGGTGAGCCGAGCCACGATGGCGAGCACCGGCCCATCTCCGCACCGCCACTCGGCTCGAATGCGCGCGCCATGTCCCTTTTGGCCAAAACAGGCCCGCTCGACTCCGTTGCGGATAGTGATCGCTCCTTCAGCCGCTCGCGGACAACTGTCGACGACATCCCGTCTGGTCGCCTCCGACACGCAAATGATCCGCTGCGCCAATGGCGTCGTAAGGCGCAAGACCGTCCGGTAAAACCATTGTTTGAGGCGGCTCACTTCATAGTCCTGAATTGAATTGTGCACCGTCGACACGACGCAGGGAACCCCGGCGAGCCATCCGGCGAGACGACCGTAGACGTTCGCGCGGGCTCCATGCGTTTGGAAGACAGTCACCCGTTCCTTTCTCAGCATGCACACCAGTCGAAGCAATGCCAGCGGATTGAATAGCGGCGCCAGATGGACGACATGCGTCGGAATCCTCCGCGACCGCATCTTTTCGACAAACGGCCCGGGTTCTGGACAGATCAAGAGCGGCCGGAATCTGTCGCGATCCAGGCCGTCGAACAGCAACTCCAAATAGCGTTCGCCCCCGCCATGGCCGGCGGAGCCGGCAAGTTCTGCTAATACGATCGGCGTCATGGCTTTCGCCCCACCACCAACAGGCTGCCGCGTAAGTGCGGAATGAGATAGAACGGCCACTTGGCCAGATCGATCGCATGCTGCCGGAGAGACTGCCTGCACTCATGGGTATCTTCTCCCAGGAAGAACCGCGATTCGGCGATTTCAAAGCCCGCCTGCCGCAGCATCTCAACCAGTTCATGCATCGCGTATTCGCGAGCATGAGGACGCCATTCGTCATCCGGGTTGTCGTATCCCGGCGGCGCCAACCGATCGTTGACGGTGCGGCCGATGGCGAGTTTGAAAATGTTCCCGATGCGGCTCACGTTCGGTGTGGTCAGCACGACGTGGCCGCCCGACTCCAGAATCCGATGGGCTTCCGACAGAAGATGAAACGGGGACGTCAGGTGCTCGACGATCTCCAAGGCGAACACGAGGCGAGCCGAACGATCCGGCAACGGCACTTTCTCGGTATAGCCCTTCGACTGGAAATGGCCTCCGGCCGGATCAAGGTTGACCGTCACAATTTCCGCCTGTGCATCCTCATCCATGAACCGAATGAAGTCCTCGCTCGCCATCAATCCGGCTCCCACCAGCCGGGCGGACTTCGTAAACGCGAGGCCGCGCAGCAGACGCAGCAAGCTGCCCGGAAACGGTCCGAAATCCACGATGGTCTGGCGATCGGACGACAAGGCGCGCAGTCCGCTCCGCAACGCCACGTGCAGCCGATCCCGGCATTTCCACGCATGACTCATCGGCGCGGTGAAGCGGGGATTGTCCCTTCCGAATGTTTCATACGGCGACGGCCGGTAGGCCCGGAGCACTCCCTCGAATTCTCGCCTGGTCAATTCGTAGGCCATGGCGTCATGGTTTCCTTCCGACGATCAACAAGGTGTCGCACAGCCAGGTAAAACCCAGCCGACTCAGCGCCTCGAGCCGCTGGCGCAGGCCCGTGGTGCGCACGACGTGAAGGCCCGCCTTCTGCACCAGCCGTTCGAGCAAGGAGGCGTTGAACGAATGCAAATGGCGCTCATCGGCAGTGACGGACGGGACCCGGCCGCGTAGCGCCTGCAGCCGGAACCGCCAAAAGGCGACGTTGGGAACGGTCACGACCACATGACCTCCCGGTCGCAGCACCCGCCTGAATTCCGCCAGTGCGAGATCCGGTCGGATCAAGTGTTCGATGACTTCGCTGGCCAACAGCAGATCGAAACTGTCGTCGGCTTCCGGCAAACCCTCCCCATTGAGATCCACCGCATACTGCCGATCCAGTCCTTCACTTCTCGCCAGGGCCGCTTTGGAGATGTCGCACCCGTGAACGACCGCTTCGGGGCTCTTTGCTCGGATAGCTCTTGCCAACCGTCCGTCACCGCATCCGATGTCCAGGATTTTTCCGGCGCCCAATTGCTGTACGACGCGGCTGATCTGCTCGTACCGGCGCACGCCGTCGAATGCCGCCGCCTCGGCTTTCCATCCGTTCCACTCCTCATCGTAGCGCTTGCGCTGGTTCGCCGCGGCACCATTCATGGCGCACCGGACCCTTTCTTGACCGCGAGAATGCAGAGGCCGTTTCCTCGACGCGGAGCCATCGCCATCTCGACCATCACCGACAGCACGACCACCGGAAGGAGCACCAGCCCGATGCCAGGAACGCCCCGTCGCTCGCCAAGCGAAAAGATTTCTTTGAGCCAGCCGGTGAGTCCGCTGAACGTCCATCGGGCCTCGACGACTGTTACCGAGCGCCGCTCCAAATCATGGACCAATCCCGCTTTGTCGAATCCCTCACGCACATGGTCGTCGCCGGCTCGATGTTCCCGGAACTCGTTGGCCGCCTCCGCGTCCGTCGCCTTGAACCAGTGGCGCTGGTCGGCGCCGGGCACATGAAGGAAAAGCAACCCTCCGGGCCGTAACGCCCTGACGAGGCGATCCAACACGTCGGCATAATCCTGAATGTGCTCCAACACGTCAATGGAATAGACGAGATCGTACGCCGAGACTTCCGTGAGCGTGCACAAGTCGGCTTCCCGAAGAAGCACATTCGCCCGGGGGCCGGACGTGGCGCAGTACAGATCCATGCACTCGACCAAACAGGTCGGATACCGCGCAGCCAGCAAGGCCGCCAATTGGCCGTCGGGACCGCAGCCGGCATCCAGAATTGTTTTGTGTCCCGTTCTGAGAAATGAGGCGACCGCCCGTTGGAGATACAGACTCTTCACGACTAAACCGGCGTGCACGCCGCCGAGCCAGCGTTCGACCGATGCCCGGGTGACTCGACGAACCAGAGACGTCAACAGACCTGTCCGATGAGCCTTCGTACCGACGATTCGCGTCGCCTGTGGCGCCTGCTGTCGGACGTTCATGCGAGGCATCCTTCGTACACCGCCATCGTCTGCTCAGCCGCGCGGTCCCAACTGAACCTGCTCGCTTGACGAAACCCTCTTTCGATCAGCCCGTTGCGCAGCGGCTGATCCGCGATCACACGCTCCATGCTCTTGGCCAAAGAGACATGATCATACGGCGCGTCCAACACAAGTCCGGCATCCCCCACCACTTCCGGCAACGACGAGGTCCGATACGCAATGACCGGCACGCCCATGGCCATCGCCTCCAACGGAGGCAATCCGAATCCTTCCCACCAAGAGGGATAGACGAACAGTTCGGCCCCCGCGTACAGCGTCGGCAACTCTTGATCGGGAACATGGCCCATCAACACGACCGCCTGCCCCAGATCCGCGGTTCTGATGGCATCGGTCAGATCCGATCGCTGTCCGCTGACATGCCCGGCAACGACGAGTCGTATCGATGGATACGCTCCTCGCAATCGCGCAAACGCCCTGAGCAACCCCGGCCAATCCTTGCGGCGATCGATGGCGCCGACGTACAGCACATATGGATCGGTCAGACCCTGTCGCCCGCGATAGGTCTGCGTCTCCTTGTCCGACGGCCGGCGGGAGAACAGCGGATCCACCGCATGGGGCACTACGCTGATCCGATCGGGCGGCACGCCGGCTAGGGACACGAGGTCCCGCTTCGTCGCCTCCGACGGGGCGATCACCGCCGATGCGTGGCGGGCGGTCAAGGGAATCCAGGTGGCCCAATACCATCGTGCTCGCCCGGTCGGCAGCCACTCGGGATGCCGGACATAAAGCAGATCGTGCACCGTCAACACCAGCGGCTGTGTCCGGCACAGCGCCCCTGAGAACGCCGGCTGATGGATGACATCGACCGCCCCGCGCAACGCCCGCCAGGGAATCCGGCCCTGGTCCCACCAGAGTTGGTGCGGGATCCGCCAGCCCGCATGGTAACGACAGGGCCATTCGAGAACCTCGCTGTCAGGATAGCCGCGTCGCAGCGCGGCCAGGAGATTGCCGACATAGGTGGTGAATCCATGCCGCACGCCCGCGCCGAATGCCTGACAGTCGATTCCGATTTTCATGCCATGACACACTCAGCTGATCATGCAGCCGCACAGCGATTGGGAGCCCGTTGAAACAGCCCCGCCTCCACCATCAGCCGCGCGAGATGCCGGGCTGCCAGGGCGTGCGCCGCTTCCGTCCAATGCGCTCCGTCCAAACGATAGAAGAGCGGTCCCGCCGACGCCTGAGCCGCTTCTCGGAACGCGGCGGCCAAGCGCAGCACCGGCCTGACGCCGGACTCCGTCGCCGCCAGATCCGTGGTCGAAGCGCCGGCCTTCGCCAGTTCCTCTGCATCGGGCAATAGGATGACGGCCGCCTGCCGGCGATCACGTTCGACTTCGCCGGCCCAATCGTGCAGCAAGGCGGCGGTGATCGCGACGCCGCGAGGGTCCGGCTCCGATGTCATAGGCGCTGCCTCTTCCAACAGCTGCCGCGCCGTTTCCTTGATCCACGCCGCACCGGCATAGAGCCGCACATGGGCTCTCATCCAGGCGCTCCATCCCTCTTCCGTGTTGGCGTGCCGGTCCTCCCGCCCATCAGCCGGAACCGGCACATTCGCCGGCTGCAGCCGTCCATCCACCGAACGAAAATAGGGCTTCGCATAGGGGCCTTGCGATGGGGACACGTTCTCCCTGATGTCGTTCTCGTACAAGCCGATCAAGACCAGATCTGGGCAACCGCGCCCTCTGAGTTGCCGATACAACAACAGTTCCAAACCGGTGTCATAACCGGGCACGGCCACGTTGCGCACCACCGCATCGATGCCGGCCTTCGCCAGCTCTGCGGGAAGCAAATCAGAATAGCGCCGACCCTCTTCGACGCCGTATCCCCAGGTGATGGAATCGCCCAGCAGCAGAATTTCATGCTGACCCGGCTGTTTGTCGCGCCAGGGACTGGCATCGCGGAAACCCCATTCGTTCAACTGCACCTGAGTCGTAAATTCCCACCCCCTAAACGGCCCTCGTTCATTCGGACGCCCCCGCCATCCCAGATCGGCATCGTATGCGAAGAACCGACGATGATCCTCGCCTGTGACCGGTCCACGACGATGCATCTCGATGGTCGGGATGGCCGCCACCCTCAGGCCGAGTTCGAGCAAGGTCAGCGCAGCGGTCAGACCGAGCACGAGGGCCGTGGCTGCGTAGCAGGCCTTATGCGGCCCGACGCCCGCTGTCTGCCCGGACGACGACATCGTTCCCCACCTTCAACCCTTCCCTCAGCCCCCGTATGAACGTGCGGTGACGTTCATACAGGAAGCGCAGCCCTTGCCCCATGAACGGACGATTGCACACATGCTGCCGCCATAATTTCCAGCAGACGAGAGGCCAGGTGTGGACGGGCATGTGTTTCACCGTCATGTACAGCATGTTCTGAAAGTACGACGCGTACCAGGCGTGGGACTCATCGGTCCTGCCGTACAGATGCCGATTGTCATGTCCGCCCTCGCTGTCGTAGTGATGCACCACTTCGGCGGAGGGCTCGAAGATCACCCGGCAGCCGGTCTGTAACGCGCGCAGACAGAAGTCGTTTTCAAAGCGCACCGCGTTCCCCGTGAACCGCTCGTCGAATCCGCCGAGGCGCGCATGAAGCGCTCGACGGCACGACATGTTGGCGCCCGGGGCCGTGACCACATCGGCTCGCTTCGCATGGTCCCAGGTGGTGTAATACCACCCCCACACGCGATCCGATGACCGGGGATCGAACGCCTGCTCCGCTCCACCCCTCGCATCTCTCACGCGCCCTGCCACGATACCCACCGAGGCGTCCTCGTAACAGCCGGCATGCCGGCGGAACAATTGCCGATCGGGAATGCGAATGTCGTCATCGAGAAAGAGAAGAAGGTCGCCTGTCGCCAGACGCGCGCCCGCATTACAAGCAGCCGTGACGCTCGGGCGAGCCAATCGGATCAGACGAATGCGCGACGCCACTTGCCGCAGGAACCGAATGGTCTCCGGCCGATGATCCGGCGATTGATCGACGACGATGATGTCGCATGGCGGCCGCTCCTGCTGCAGCGCGTCTTCCAGACAGTCGCAGAGGCGTTCTTCGCGTCTGTAGGTCGGGATCACCACCGACACTTTCATACGCCCACCAGGTGATAGACGGTATGTTTGGGAAAATACCGGACGTAGGGAAGATACCCACAGAACGCATTGACTCGGCCGTAGATCAGATCGAACATCGTCCTGGTCAGGGGCGTGATGTCGGCCCAGCGAGGAAAGAGATAGCCGACCCCGCTTCGACGGATGACGCGGAAGCGCGCCGCCTGGAACCATTCTTCCAACTCTTTGGTGAGCACGAATTTGTGCGCAAACCAGGGGATCGGCTTCTCCGTGAATTCACGCACGTGCTCTCGTTCGTCACAATAGAGCGGCCGGCGCAATCGATACATCTCCCAGTACGTGCGCAGCGTGACGCTCGGAACACTGACGAACAGGTGTCCTCCCGGCTTGAGAATACGACGCAGTTCGTCGAGCGCCTGTGGAACGTCCAGCACATGCTCCAGCGTTTCGAGACAGGTCGCCACCTCCACCGATTCCTGACTGAGCGGCATGGTTTCGAGGAAACTCTGGATGAGCAGTACGGGCCGGCCCGCCGACGCCAGCTTGCGCCGCGCGCGCCGGAGCCGCACGGATGAAAGCTCGACGCCGATCCGCGTCGGCATGCGGCCGGCCAATTTCACCAGAAGGCGGCCGTCCGCGCAGCCGACGTCCGCGAAGAGCCCCCGACAGTCCGGCAACCGGGCGATCACGTGGTCCAAGAGCCGATCGCCCCAGCCTCCGCTGGTTCCCTGGGGACCGTAGTACTGCTCGTCCATATCGCCATGGTCCTTGGCCAACTGCTCATAGAAGTCGCGGTAGGCCCGTTCATCCATGACAGATATGCGCGATGCCCGGTCCCATCCCATCATGAGCGTGCTCCTCCACGTCGACGCCCCTCGAAATACAGCGTATGGCGAAGCGATGGAACCGCCTGGCCCAACAACAGCGCCGGTACGAGAACCGGCGCCAGCAGAATTTTCTTGGCGATGGTGGTGATCCGATATCCGAGCGGCGCCGGCCTCGCCTTCAGCCGACTCCATTCTCCAGGCCCGAGCTCCGTCACGTTCGACGCCGGCGGGTCGGGCATAGGCACGACCCGGCTCGCCAACCCCCAACTGAAGCGCGCCAATATCTGATGCGTCAGCGCGGCCGTGTCCAGCAGGGCGTGGATTCGAATGTCTTCAAAGCCGCTGCGTTGCAGGAGAGACATGAGCGAACGCGGGTGAAACCACAAGAGATGTTGGGGTGGATAGTCCCAGCCTTCACGCGGGCCGATCACCAGGCGATTCCGATTCGGCACGCTGCCGGCCAGCACCGCGCCAGGCT